>JACPYV010000029.1 GCA_016195825.1 Burkholderiales bacterium
GATCGGCCAGCCCTGGCGCGTCGCGCTGACGCTGGTGGACCTGGCCTTCACGACGTCGCGCGCCGACACGCCGGCCCGCGCCCGCCAGATCGCGGCGCAGGCATTGGCCGAGGCGCAGAAGGACCCCGATCCGATGACGCTGAACCAGGCCTACACGATGCGCGGCATCGTGCATGCCGATGACAGCGACACCACCATCACGCTGCAGGCCAACTCCGACGCGCTGGAGCAGGCGGCCCTCGCGGGTGCCGACTCGGTGCGCGCGCTGGGCCTGGCCAATTTCGCCGACTACCACCTGCGTCAGGGCCACCCGGCACGCGCGCTAGAGCTGGCCGAGCAAGCCTTGCCGCTGGCACGCGCCACGCGCAACGTCAGCGCCGAGAGCGTTGCGCGCTCCAACATCGGCCTGGCCAAGATCGCCATGGGCCGTGTCGCCGAGGGCCGCGACGACGTGCGCGCTGCCATCACGCTGGACGAGCAGCAGGGCGCGCTGGCGTACGCGTCCGACGGCTGGAAGGAGCTGGCGGGCTACCTGGAGCGGGCCGGTGACCTGGCCGGCGCCACTGCCGCCTACCGCGAACACCGCCGCATGGTCGACCGCGTGCTGCGCGATGAGACGCGCAAGCTGCTGCTGGAGGCGCAGGAGCGCCAGGACGCCGAGCAGCGCGCGCGCGACATCGAGCTGCTCAACCGCGACAACGCGCTGAAGGCCGAGCAAGTTCACCAGCGCAACCTGGCGCTGGCGCTGTGGGCGGCGTTGGGTGGTTGCGTGGTCGTGTCGCTGGGCCTGCTGTACCAGGCCTTCCGCCGCGTGCGCCGCACCAACGAGCAGCTCGCGCACAGCAACGCGTCGCTGAAGCGCCACAGCGAGACCGACCCGCTGACCGGCCTGGCCAACCGTCGCCACTTCCAGGCCGCTATCAAGAGCCTGTCCAGCGGCGAGGGCCTGTCGGCCAGCGTCTTCCTGATCGACGTGGACCACTTCAAGCGCATCAACGACAGCTTCGGCCACGCGGCGGGCGACGTGGTGCTCATCGAGATCGCGCGCCGGCTGCGCGAGGCCGTGCGCGACGACGACCTCATCGTGCGTTGGGGCGGCGAGGAGTTCCTTATCGTCGCCCGCACCCGTGAGGGCATGTTTGCGCCCCAGCTTGCGCAGCGCCTGCTGGACCTCATCGGTGGCCGCTCGGTGCCCTACGAAGGCCGCAGCATCCACGTCACCGCGTCCATCGGCTTCGTCAGCCTGCCCGTGCCGCCGCACGGGCTGCGCCTGTCCTGGGAGCGCGCCATCGACCTCGTCGACACCGTCATGTACCTCGCCAAGTCCCACGGCCGCAACAAGGCCTATGGCGTGGAGCGCATCCATGCCGAGGACGCCATCGCCGCGGCCCAGCTCACAGCCCGGCTGGAGGCCGCCTGGAGCGAAGGCCGCGTGAGCCTGATGGCCTTGAGCGGCCCGGTCTCCGGTTCACCCATCAGCGGCCTGCAACCCCTGGACGACGGCCCTCGGCCGGCCAGCGCATGAGAGCCGCGGCCCTGACGCTGAGCCTGCTGCTCGCCTTTGCTGCGGCGACTGCAGCACCGGTCAGCGCGCCCGACCCCGTGACCGAGGACACGCTGCTGGCCAACATCACGCGGCGCGCCTTCGATGACCCCGACGCCATGTTGGACGAGCTGAGCCGGCGCTGGCCCACGCACGCCGGCCCGGGCCAGCCGCGCGAGGCCGCCTGGCTGCTGGCGCGTGGCCGCGTGCTGCTGGCCGCAGGGCAGGCCGAGGCGGCCGACACCGTCGCGGCGCAGCTGATGGCGCGCGAGGACGGTGTGGATCGCGCCTGGCTGCTGCGCGCGCTGATCCAGGAGCGCACTGGCAAGCCCGCCGGCTCGCTGGCCGCGCGCGCGCTGGCGGGCCTGGACAAGCGCTGCCCTGTGGGCGACGAGGCCCGAGCCGTGCGCGAGCTGGGCTGCGACTTCCGCAGTAACTGGGAGGCGCTGCGCCTGCTGCAGCGCGAACAGTCCGGCCAGGGCGTGCTGATCTCCGCCGAGGCCAGCGTGCGGCGGGCGTTGGCGCTGGCCCGCGCCGGCGATGACAAGCACCTGGCCGCGCTCAGCCTGGGGACGCTGGCCACCATCCTGCAGGCTCAGGACCATGTCGATGCCGCGCGTGCCGAGATCCGCGCCGCACAGGTCGAGGCACAGGGCGACCTCGTCGCCGGCGCGCGAGTGCGCAACTTCGAGGCCGTCGTGGAGCGCCGCGCACGCGACCTGGGTGCTGCGCGCAGCGCGCTGGAGGGCGCGCTGCTGCTGGCCGAGCAGGCCGAGGCGCCGCACCTGGCGGCACAGCTGCGCTCCAACCTCGTCGACGCCTACATGCACCTGGGTCTGCTGAAGGAGGCCCAGGCCGCCGGCCAGAAGGCGCTGCCGGTGCTGCAGCGCTTTCGCGACAAGGTCTACGAGCGCGGCCTGCACCACAACCTGGCCGTGGCCCACATCAAGTTGCGTCAGTTCGACGCCGCGCGCCAGGAGCTGGCCAAGTTCAGTGAGATGCCGGGTGACCCGTCCGACCTGGTGCCGCGTGCCCGCGAACTGCGCGAGCTGGGCGACACCTGGGCTGAGGCCGGCCAGTACAAGGAGGCGCTGGCCGCATTCCACGACGAACGCGAACTCAACGCCCGCACCAATGAGCGTAACCGTGCGGCCGCGCTTGAGGAGTTGCGCCGCAAGTACGACAGCGCCGCCAAGCAGCGCGACCTGAATCTGCTGTCCCGCGATGGCCAGCTCAAGGACCAGCAGATCGAGAACCAGCGGTTGGCCCAGCAGGTGGGCATCGCGGTCGGCATGCTGCTGCTCCTGTCCATCGTGTTGATCGTCGTCACACTGGTGCGCATGCGCCGCGCGCAGGCGCGGCTGACGGCCAACCAGAGCCTGCTGCGCGCGCAGAGCGAGCGCGACCCGCTGACCGACCTGTCCAACCGCCGCCATTTCCTGGCCGTCATGGACCAGGCGGCCCGCGAGGCGCGCTCCGAGGGCTTCCGCGGTGCGCTGATGATGATCGACATCGATCACTTCAAGAACGTCAACGACTGGCACGGCCATGCGGCTGGCGACAGCGTCATCGTCGAGATCGCGCGCCGCATCAAGGCGGCGGTGCGCGACACCGACCTTGTCGTGCGCTGGGGCGGCGAGGAGTTCCTGGTCTTCGCTCCGGAGCTGCCCGGCAGCGACCTCGCTCAGATGGCCGACCGCGTGCTGCGCAGCATCGGTGGCACGCCCGTCGAGACCGGAGAGGGTCCGCTGCGCGTCACCGCATCCATCGGCTTCGCGAGCTTCCCGCTGGGCGGCTCTGCCGGCCCGGGGCTGCGCCTGCACTGGGAGCAGGCCGTCAACTGGGCCGACATGGTGCTCTACAAGGCCAAGGCCGAGGGCCGCAACCGAGGCGTCGGCATCACCGCTGTCGAGGTGCCCGACACCGAGGCGCTGGGAGCCATCCTGCAGGACTTCGACGCCGCCTGTATGAACGGCCAGGTCAGGCTCAGCCTGCTGCTCGGGCCCGCATGACGCTCACGCCGTTGCAGCGCCGCAGCCTGCTGATGTGGCTGGCCGGTGCCGGCACCACCATGGCCCAGCCCGGCGCGGCCGCCTGGCCGACCCGGCCGCTGCGCATCGTGGTGCCCTACTCGGCCGGTGGTGCGGCGGACATCGCCGCGCGGCTACTGGCGCCCGAGCTGCAGCGCAGCCTGGGCCAGCCCGTTGGCATCGAGAACAAGCCAGGCGCCGATGGCAACATCGGCAGTGCCGAGGTGGCCGGTGCCACCGACGGCCACACGTTGCTGATGGGTTCGGTGGGCACGCACGCCATCAACCCGCTGCTGTCGCGCCGCCTGCCCTATGACGCGGTGAAGGACTTCGCCCCTGTCAGCCTGGTCGCCACGGTGCCGCTGGTGCTGGTCATCAATCCAGCCGTGGCGCAGGCCTTGGGTATCCGCCGGCTCGCCGACTTCGTGCATGCCGCCACCAGCCAGCCGGGGCGGTTGCACATCGCCTC
Organism: Burkholderiales bacterium; assembly: GCA_016195825.1. Classification (GTDB taxonomy): domain Bacteria; phylum Pseudomonadota; class Gammaproteobacteria; order Burkholderiales; family Burkholderiaceae_C; genus Pelomonas. The sequence goes on from JACPYV010000029.1 coordinate 4,043, forward strand.
CGGTGGCAATGGCAACCCCTCGCACCTGGCCGGCGAGCTCTTCAAGCGCCTGACCCAGACCTACATGCTGCACTTCCCCTACCGCAGCACGGCCTCGGCCCAGCAGGATGTCATCGCCGGCAACATGGACCTGATGTTCGACTCCCTGCCCTCGGCGCTGCCGCAGATCAGGGCCGGCAGGCTGCTGGCCCTGGCTGTGACGAGCGCGCGGCGCAGCCCTGGCCTGCCCGAGCTGCCTACGATGGAAGAGGCCGGCGGCCCGGCGCTGAAGGGCTACGAGGCGAGTGCCTGGATCGGCCTGTTCTCACCCAGCGGCCAGCCAGCGGAACAGCTCGCCCGGCTGCAACGCGACACCGTCGCGGCGCTGGCCGGGCCGGCACTGCGGGAGCGCCTGACGTCCCGCGGCATGCTCGTGCACGGCACGGGCGGTGCTGAGTTCGCCGCGCTGATCGCCGCCGAGACCGCCAAATGGGCGCGCGTGGTGCAGTTGTCCGGTGTCAAAGTAGACCGCTGAACCCACAACTCCAGGAGACCGCTATGAGCCTGAACCGCCGCCAGGTCACCGCACTGGCAGGCAGCCTCGCGCTGCCTGCCGTCGCGCAAGCTGCCTGGCCCAGCAAGCCAATCCGCCTCGTCGTGCCCTTCACGCCCGGTGGCACCACCGACCTGCTGGCCCGCGCGATGGCGCCCGAGCTGCAGCAGCGCCTGGGCCAGGCCGTGGTCGTCGACAATAAGGCCGGTGCCGGCGGCAACATCGGCTCGGCCGAGGTGGCCAAGGCCACCGACGGCCACACGCTGCTGATGGGCACGGTGGGTACGCATGCCATCAACGCGGCGCTGTATCCCCGGCTGCCCTACGACCCGGTGAAGGACTTCGCGCCCATCACGCTAGTGGCCGCCGTGCCCAATGTGCTGGTGCTCAACCCCGCCAACGCGGCGCGCCTGGGCATCCACTCGGTGGCCGACCTGATCCGCGTCGCGCGCGCCAACCCGGGCAAGCTCAACATGGCCTCCAGCGGCAACGGCACGTCCATCCATCTGGCCGGTGAGCTGTTCAAGAGCATGACGGGCAGCTTCATGCTGCACTTCCCCTACCGTGGCTCGGGGCCGGCGCTGCTGGACCTGATGGCCGGCAATACGGACCTGATGTTCGACAACTTGCCGTCCGCGCTGCCGCAGATCAAGGCCGGCAAGCTGCTGGCGCTGGCCGTCACCAGCGCCCAGCGCAGCCCGGCCGTTCCCGACCTGCCCACCATCGCCGAAGCCGGCGGCGCACCACTCAAGGGCTACGAGGCCAGCTCGTGGTTCGGCCTGCTGGCACCGGCCACGCAGCCGGCTGATCAGGTCGCGCGCCTGCAGCGCGATGCCGCCGCAGCCCTGAACACGCCGCTGCTGCGCGAGCGCCTGGCCGGCCAGGGCGCGGTGGCCGGCGGTGGGTCGGCTGCCGAGTTCGCCGCGCTCATCGCCAGTGAAACAGCCAAATGGGCCAAGGTCGTCAAAGCCTCGGGCGCCAAAGTCGATTGATGAAATTTCCCACCACCACCTGGCGTGCAGACCTGGTCGCCGGCGCCGTCGTCGCGGTGCTGCTGATCCCGCAGAGCCTGGCCTACGCGATGCTGGCCGGCCTGCCGCCCCAGGTGGGCCTGTACGCCAGCCTGCTGCCTCTGCTGGCCTACGCCGCCTTGGGTTCCAGCCCCGTGCTTGGCCTGGGGCCGGTGGCGTTGCTGGCGCTGATGATTGCCCAGGCGCTGGGCGCGCTGCCGGCGGGCGTCAGCCCGACCGAGGGCGCGCTGGTGCTGGCCGCTGAGGTGGGGTTGCTGCTGGCTGCGGCGGCGTTGCTGCGGCTGGATGCGCTGTCCAGCCTGCTGTCGGTGCCGGCGCTGCGTGGTTTCGAGAGCGGCGCCACGCTGATGATCGCCGCGGGCCAGCTGCCGGTGTTGCTGGGCAGCGCGGCGGCCGGCTTCACGCTGCCGGAGCTGGCCCGGTCGGCCCTGCACGGTGGCTTCGGCGCGCTGAGCGCGGCCTGGGGCGTGGCGGCGATCGCGCTGCTGCTGCTGTCGCGCCGCGCGGGTTCGCGGCTGCTGGCCCGGCTGGCACCACTGCTGCTGCTGGTCGCGGCGATGGCACTGTCGGCCTTCACGCCGGCGGCCACCGGCGTGGCGCAAGTCGGTGCGCTGCCGTCGCTGGCCTTGCCGCTGGGTCTGCCGCGGCTTGAAGCGGCGCTGTGGCTGCAGCTGCTGCCGGCGGCCGCGCTGGTCGGGTTGATGGGTTTCGTGTCCAGCCTGGCCGTGTCGGAGTCGCTGGCCCAGCGGCGCGGCGAAAAGCTGCTGCCCGCCGCCGAGATGCGTGGCCTGGCCGCGGCCAACCTGGTCGCGTCGGTGACCGGTGGCATGCCGGTGGCGGGCAGCTTCTCGCGCAGCATCCTGCTGCACGAGGCCGGCTCGCAGAGCCGCTGGACCCTGGTCTTCGTCGCCGCATTCATGTTCCTGGCCATGCTGATGCTGGCCGGGCCGCTGGCCCACCTCCCCAAGCCGGTGCTGGCGGCCACCATCGTGGTCGCGGTGCTGGGCGGCTTCTCGCTGCGGCACTACCAGGACGCTTGGCGCTACGCGCGCGCCGAAGGCCTGCTGATGGCGGCCGTGTCGGCCGTGGTGCTGCTGTGGAGCGTTGGCGCGGCGCTGGCGCTGGGCGTGGTCGGCTCCATTGCGCTGCTGATCCAGCGCACGGCGCAGCCGCATGTGGCGCGCATCGGTCGCGTGCCGGGCACGCAGCATTACCGCAACGTTGAGCGCTACGCGGTGGAGTGCCGGCCCGAGGTGGTGGGCCTGCGCATCGACGAGAGCCTGGTCTTCACCAACGCCCGCGGCCTGGTCGACGTGGTACTGGCCCATGTGCGAGAGCACCGCGCCCGTGTCGGCCTGCCGCAGCGCGTGCTGCTGCTGATGGCGCCGGTCAATCACATCGACGTGTCCGGCCTGACGGCGCTGCAGGATCTGCATGCCGCCCTGGCTGCCGAGGGCCTGAGGCTGGAGTTCTCGGAGGTCAAGGGCCCGGTGCTAGACCGGCTGAAGGCGGTGGGCTGGCTGGAGCACTACGACGTGTCGCTCTACCTCAGCCACCACGAAGGCATCCAGGCCGGTGAACATGCCCTGAGGCCCAGTCTGGCTGACCACGACGCGCCCGGGCAGCTGTAGCGCGTATCTGCTACCGTTCCGGCCCAGTTAGCGGTCCCCGGACGCCATGAATGACAAAGAGACATTGCTCGGCATCCGCCGCGGCATCGAGAAGGAAAGCCTGCGCGCGCTGCCTGGCGGCGGCCTCGCGCTGACGCCGCACCCGATCGCGCTCGGCTCGGCGCTGACGCACCCGCACATCACGACGGACTACAGCGAGTCGCAGCTGGAGTTGATCACCGGCGTGCATGCCGGCGTCGACGACTGCCTGCGCGAGCTGACCGAGGTCCACCAGGCCGTCTACCGTGCGCTGGCGGACGAGCGCCTGTGGGTGGGCTCCATGCCCTGTGGCCTGCCGGCCGACGAGACCATTCCCATCGGTCGCTACGGCAAGAGCAACGTGGGTCGCGCCAAGAGCGTTTACCGCATGGGCCTGGGCCAGCGCTACGGCCGGCGCATGCAAACCATCTCTGGCATCCACTACAACTGGTCGCTGCCGGGCGTGTCGACCGAGGGCTATTTCGGCGCCATCCGCAACTTCCGCCGCGAAGGCTGGCTGCTGCTCTACCTGTTCGGCGCCAGCCCGGCGTTGTGCGACAGCTTCGTCGCCGGCCGCGAGCATGGCCTGCAACGCCTCTCGGGCCACACGCTCTACCTGCCGCACGCCACCTCGCTGCGCATGGGGCGGCTGGGTTACCAGAGCGACGCGCAGTCCAGCATCGCCGTCACCTACAACTGCCTGGAAAGCTATGCCGCCTCGCTGCAGGCCGCGCTGAGCCGGCCCTACCCGGCCTACGAAGCCATCGGCGTGCAGACGCCTGGCGGCGACTACAACCAGCTGTCCACCAGCCTGCTGCAGATTGAGAACGAGTTCTACAGCACCATCCGCGCCAAGCGCGTGATCCGCTCCGGCGAGCGCCCGCTGCACGCGCTGCGCGAGCGTGGCGTCGAGTACATCGAGGTGCGGCTGATGGACCTGGACCCCTTCGAGCCGGTGGGCATCGGCGCCGATGCCATCCGCGTGTTGGACGCCTTCCTGCTGCACTGCCTGCACAGCGACAGCCCCGACGACACGCCGGATGAGATTGCCGCGAACGCGCGCAATCAGCACCAGGTGGCCGCGCGTGGCCGCGAGCCGGGGCTGATGCTGGAGCACTGGCGCGGTGGTGAACGCAGCCTGGCCGACTGGGCTGCCGAGATCCTGGCAGCCTGCGCCGCCTACGCCGAGGCGCTGGACGCCGCGCATGGCGGCAACGCCTACCGCGCGGCGCTGCAGCGCGTGGCCGAGCGGCTGCAGCGGCCCGACCTGTGCCCGTCGGCCCGCGTGCTGACCGTCATGGCGCAGGACTTCGACGACAGCTATGTCGGCTTCATCCGCCGGCAAAGCGAGGCTACCCGCGCAGCGCTGCTGGCGCTGCCCTTCCCGGAGCCGCTGCAGCGGCGTTTCGAGAAGCTGGCGGACGACTCGCTGGCCGAGCAGGCGCGCATCGAAGCGGCGGACACGCTGCCCTTCGAGGAGTTCCGGCGCCACTACGTCGCGCCGGAGCGCATGGCGGTCTAGACGCCCGCGCCCTCGTCCAGCGCCGCATAGACCGAGGCGCTGAAGCGCAGCCGCGAGGCCCGCCCATCCGTCGCCCAGCGTGCCAGCTCGTCGGCCGGCATGGGCCGCGCGAACAGGTAGCCCTGCAGCTTGTCGCAGCGCTTGGCGCGCAGCACGGCGGCCTGGCCCTCGGTTTCCACGCCTTCGGCGACGACAGTCAGGCTCAGCGCGTGGGCCAGCTCGATGACGGCATTGACGATGGCGCGGGCGTCGGCGCTGGTCTCCAGGTCTTGCACGAAGCTGCGGTCGATCTTCAGCTGCGACACCGGCAGCCGGCGCAGGTAGGCCAGGCTGGAATAGCCAGTGCCGAAGTCGTCGATGGACAGCGACAGGCCCAGCGCCGCCAGGCGCTGCAGCGTGCGCTCGGTGGCGCTTGCATCGTCCATCGCGACGGACTCGGTGATCTCGCAGGTCAGCTGGCGCGCATCGATGTCGTGCTGCGCCAGCATCTCCTCGAAATGCCGCACCAGCGCGTCCGGCTGGCGCAGCTGCTGCACCGACAGGTTGATCGCCACGCGCATCTGCAGGCCTTGTCTGCGCCAGGCGGCGAGCTGTCGGCAGGCCTCCTGGATGACCCAGTCGCCCAGCGGCATGATGAGACCGAAACGCTCCGCGATCGGGATGAAGGCGGCTGGGCCGACCGCGCCACGCTGCGGGTGCTGCCAGCGCAGCAGCGCCTCCACGCCGGTGACGTCGCCCTGGTCGCCGGCCACCTTGGGCTGGTAGTGCAGCGCCAGCCGCCCGCCGCCCGGCTCGCCGGCCAGCGCGGCACGCAGGTCCCGGGCCAGCTCCACCTGCTCGCGCACGCCAGCCTGCATGTGGGCCTCAAAGAAGGCGAAGCCGTTGCCGCCGGCGCGCTTGGCCGATTGCACGGCCGAGTCGGCCTGGGCGATCAGCGCCTCGCCCGGCCCCGAGCCGTCGTACAGCGCGATGCCCACCGAAGCCGACAGGCGCAGCGGCTGGCTGCCGGCGCTGGGCACGTCGATCATGGGTTCGGCCAGCGCGTCCAGCAGGCGCTGGGCGACCTGGGCCAGCGTGGCCTCGCCGACCTCGCCCTCCAGCATCAGCACGAATTCATCCGCCGCCAGCCGCGCCAGCGTGTCGTCGCCGCGCGCCAGGCCTTGCAGCCGCCGCGCCACCTCGCGCAGCACCTGGTCGCCGGCTGCCAGGCCGAAGCTGTCGTTGATGGGCTTGAAGCCGTCCAGGTTGACAGCCAGCAGCGCCAGCCGCACGCCCTCGCGCCGGCCACGCGCGGCGGCGTGTTGCAGGCGGTCGTCCAGCAGCTGGCGGTTGGCCAGGCCGGTCAGCGCGTCGCGCAGCGCCTGTTCGTGCAATTCGGTGGTGGCGGCCTTCAGCGACTGCTGCAGCCGGTTGGTGCGGCGCTCGCTGCGCGCGTCCAGCGCTGAGGTGACCAGCGTCAGCAGCAGCAGCGCGAAAGTGGCGCCGGCCACCAGGCCGCCCAGGTTGTCGCCGGCCAGTCCGTTCTCGCTCAGGCAGACCGAGCCCTCCGGGATGCCGGCGGCGGCCATGCCCGTGTAGTGCATGCCGGCCACGGCCGCTCCCATGACCAGGGCCGCCACCACCTGGCCCAGGCGCGCCCAGGCACGCGGCAGCCGCCGCAGCCCGAAGAAGATGCACAGCGCTGCCGCGGACGCGCCGGTCGCGACTGCGGCCGAGGCGGCGACCAGGGCCCAGTTCCACTGGATGCCCGGCGCAAGCACCAGGGCGGCCATGCCGGTGTAGTGCATCGCGCAGATGCCTGCCGCCATGCTCAGCGAGCCCACGGCCAATCCTGTCGGCGTCAAGGTCTCGCGGGCGGCGACGCGCAGCGCGATCGCTGACACGCCCACGGCGGCCAGCCAGCTCAGCAGCGTGATGGCAGTGTCGTAGCCGACCAGGAAAGGCAGCTTCAGCGCCAGCATGCCGACGAAGTGCATGGCCCAGATGCCCGTACCCATGGACAGCGAGCCGGCGATCCACCAGGTGCGGGCCACCAGCACATCCGGCGTGCGCACCCGCTGGGCCAGGTCCAGCGCCACGTAGGCCGCGAAGGCGGCGGTCAGGTAAGACAACACCACGACCGCAGGGTCGAAGCGCAGCGCGAGTACGGCGGGCATCCCGGGAGTATGAAAGCTCGCCGCAAGAATGGAGCTCAGCGATGACGCTGCGAGCGTGAAGGGATGACGCTGCGCGCAAAAAAAGACCCGGTCAGCAAGCTGCCGGGTCCTGAAGCCCTCGGGTGAGGGCGTCGTTGGGAAAGGCCACTTTAGGCCTCGTGCGCTCACCGTGGCGGGCAATATTCACGCGGGCCTGCCGATAATCCGGCCATGTCCGCACCCCAGCACCGCGCCGCCGAAGCCCTCTCCGAAGCCGACCTGGAGCGCCTGCAGGCCTTGCTCGACGCCTTGCCGGCGCCGCTGGAGCCGCTGGACGTCAGCATGGCCGACGGCTACCTGTGTGGCGTGCTGCTGCAGCCCGAGGCCGTGCCGCTGGAGCGCTGGCTGCCGCCCATCATCGACAGCGAGGGTCGGCCCCTGCCCGCGCGCGTCAACGACGAGCTGATCGCGCTGCTGCGCCGTCGCCACAAGGAGCTCAACCTGGCCATCGTCGGCCGGCAGTGGTTCGACCCCTGGGTGTTCGAACTGGACGAGGACGCCAGCCCCAGCGAGACGGTGCTGCCCTGGGTGGCCGGCTTTGCCCATGCGCTGGACGCCCACCCGGCGCTGATGAAGCTGCCCGAGGAGCCGCTGCTGGAGCCGCTGGCGGCGCTGTACCTGCACCTGGACCCGGAGGACCTCGAGGACGCCGACGCGCTGTTGGAGGAGATCGAGTCGCTGGAGCCACCGCCCGACCTGGAGGCGGCGGTGGAGGGCCTGGTCAGCGCGGTGCTGATGCTGGCCGATGTCTCTAGGCCGCTGAAGCCCCAAACAAGCGCTGGGCGTGCAGGCCCAGGCCGGTCGCGACCGAGGCAAAGCGGTCGCCGGTGACGCGCGCGGCCGCGGGGAAGCCGGCGGCCATGCCGTCCACCAGCAGGCGCAGCCCAGTCGAGCCGCCGGTGAAGTAGAGCGCGTCGACCTCGCTCGCCTGCAGGCCGGCGAGCGCGACGGTCTCGTGGGCGGTCGAGATGATGCGGTCCAGGTCGGCGCGCAACGCGTCCACGGCCGTCTTCTCGCTCAGCGGCAGCACCAGTCCGGGCTCGACGTGGCTGAGGTCCACTGTGGTGTCGGCGCCGCCGGAAACGGCGATCTTGGCGCCCTCGGCGCGCGCAGCCAGCTCGTGGCCCAGGCGCTCCTCCAGCACCGTCATCAGCCGCGTGTGCTGGCGCACGTCGCTGAACCAGCTCTTCATGCCGCGCCACTCGGCCACGCGCAGCGGCGCGTAGCAGGTGTTGATGAGGTGCCAGGTGGCCAGGTCGAAGAAGACGCCGCTGGGCAGCTCGCGACCGGTCGGTCCCACTGAGCGGTAGCCGAACTCCTGCAGCAGCCCGGCCAGCTCGATGTGGCGGTCGAAGTCGGTGCCGGCGATGTGCACGCCATGGTTGGCCAGGATGTCGTCGCGCCGGTCGGCGCGGCCGCGCCGCTCGGGACCCACGCGTACCAGCGAGAAGTCCGAGGTACCGCCGCCGATGTCGGC
>JACPYV010000193.1 GCA_016195825.1 Burkholderiales bacterium
GACGACGCCTATGGCATCAACCGCGCGACCATCGTGCGCATGGTGCAGGAGGTCCGGGAGATCACGCAGATGGGCGTGGAAGTCGCCGTCGTCATCGGTGGAGGCAACATCTTTCGCGGCGTCGCGGGCGGCTCGGTCGGCATGGACCGCGCCACGGCCGACTACATGGGCATGCTGGCCACTGTCATGAATTCGCTGGCCCTGGCCGACACGATGCGCCAGGAGGGTATGGTGGCCCGCGTGATGTCGGCCATCGCCATCGAGCAGGTGGTCGAGCCCTATGTGCGCCCCAAGGCGCTGCAGTACCTGGAAGAAGGCAAGGTCGTCGTGTTCGCCGCCGGCACCGGCAACCCCTTCTTCACGACCGACACTGCCGCTGCGCTGCGTGGCGCCGAGATCGGTGCCGAGATCGTGCTGAAGGCCACCAAGGTCGACGGCGTCTACACCGCCGACCCGAAGAAGGACCCGACGGCCACGCGCTACTCGGCCATCACCTTCGACGAGGCCATCAGCCGCAACCTGCAGGTGATGGACGGCGCCGCCTTCGCGCTGTGCCGCGACCAGAAGCTGCCCATCAAGGTGTTCAGCATCTTCAAGACCGGCGCGCTCAAGCGCGTGGTGCAAGGGGAAGACGAGGGCACGCTGGTCCACGTTTGAGCGAACAAGAGAGACAGATCATGAGCATTGCTGAAATCAAGAAAAACGCCGAAGCCAAGATGGCCAAGTCGGTGGACGCCCTGAAGAACGAGCTGCACAAGATCCGCACCGGCCGTGCCCACCCCGGCATCCTGGATCAGGTCAGCGTCGACTATTACGGCTCGATGGTGCCAATTTCGCAAGTGGCTAACGTGACGCTGCTGGACGCCCGCACCATCTCCGTTCAGCCCTGGGAAAAGGGCATGGGCGCCAAGATCGAGAAGGCCATCCGCGAGTCGGACCTGGGCCTGAACCCGGCATCCCAGGGCGACCTGATCCGCGTGCCGATGCCACCGCTGACGGAAGAGCGTCGCAAGGACCTGACCAAGGTCGTGCGCAATGCCGGCGAAGACGCCAAGGTGGCCGTGCGCAACCTGCGCCGCGACGCCAACGAGCATGCCAAGAAGCTGCTCAAAGACAAGGAAATCGGCGAGGACGACGAGCGTCGCAGCCTCGACGAAGTGCAGAAGCTCACCGACCGGGTGATCTCGGAGATCGACAAGCTGATCTCGGGCAAGGAAGCCGAGATCCTGGCGGTTTGAGCGCTCTCCCTGCCGTGTCGCAAGACCGCCCGGTGCCGCCGCGTCACGTCGCCATCGTCATGGATGGCAACGGCCGCTGGGCCAAGAAGCGCTTCTTGCCGCGTTTCTTCGGTCACAAGGCGGGCGTGGATTCGCTCGTCAAGGTCGTGCAGGCCTGCATCGACCGCGACATCGAGTACGTCACCGTCTTCGCCTTCTCCAGCGAGAACTGGAAGCGCCCCAGTGACGAGGTGTCGGGCCTGATGGGCCTGGTGCTCGCCGCTGTCAGCCGCTACCTCGCCAAGATGGGCGCGATGGGCGTGCGCATCCGCATCGTCGGCGACCGCGACGCGGTCTCCGACAAGCTGCGCAACGCCTGGAACGAGGCCGAGACCAGCACGGCCCACAACACCAAGCTGACGCTGAACGTCGCCTTCAACTACGGTGGCCGCTGGGACATCGTGCAGGCCTGCAAGGCCGCGATCGCCGCGGGCGTGCCGGCGGCGGAGCTGACCGAGGCCAAGCTGTCCGAGTTCATGGCCATGAGCTATGCGCCGGACCCCGACCTCTTCATCCGCACCGGCGGCGAGGTGCGCATCAGCAACTTTCTGCTGTGGCAGGCGGCGTACACCGAATTCGTGTTCTCGGACTGCCTGTGGCCCGAGTTCGGCGAGCGTGAGCTGGATGCGGCCATCGCCGCCTTCCACGAGCGCGACCGTCGCTTCGGCGGCGTCAAGGAAGTCCCCGCGGCCTGAGGTCGCAGAGGTCCCCATGCTCAAAACCCGCGTCATCACCGCCGTCGTGCTGCTGGCCATCCTGATGCCGGTGCTGTTCCAGGCGTCGCCCTGGCCGTTCGCCTGGGTCACCGTCGTGATGATGGGCGCTGCCGGCTGGGAATGGGCCAGGCTCAACGGCTTGCCCGGCACCGGTGCGATCGCCGCGGGCGTGGCGTTGGCGCTGGCCTGCGTTTGGACGCTGCTGATCGGTGGCCTGAACGCACCGCCGGCCTGGATTTGGTCGCTGGCCAGCCTCATCTGGGTGCTGGGCGGCGCCTACGCGCTGCGCGCCGGCCCCTCGGGCTGGCCGCGCATTGCACGCGGCGGGCGCCTGGCGCTGGGGGCGCTGCTGCTGTGGGGTGCCTGGCTGGCCATCGTGCAGGCCAAGGTGCATGGCATCAACTTCATCCTGTCGGTGTTCTGCCTGGTCTGGGTGGCCGATATCGCCGCCTACTTCGGCGGCCGGGCCTTCGGCAAGCGCAAGCTGGGCCCCCAGCATCAGCCCGGGCAAGAGCTGGGAGGGCGTCTGGAGCGGCCTCGTGGGCGTCATCCTGCTCGGCGTGATCTGGGTCCACGTCATCGACGTGAGGCTCGCGGTCGATTCGCCCAGCCTCTACACGCTGCTGGTGCAGCGCCACGGCATCGTCTCGCTGCTGGCCCTGGTCTTTCTGGGCGCGATGAGCGTCGTAGGCGACCTGTTCGAATCCCTCGTCAAGCGCGCGGTCGGTGCCAAGGACAGCAGCAATCTGCTGCCGGGCCATGGCGGCGTGCTGGACCGCATCGACGCGCTGCTGCCGGTGTTCCCGCTGGCCCTCGCGTTGATCAGCCTCTGAGGCTCCCATGACCCGCCAACGTGTCTGCGTCCTTGGCTCGACCGGCTCCATCGGCGTCAACACGCTGGACGTCCTCTCGCGCCACCCCGAGCGCTATGAGGTCGTCGCGCTGAGCGCGATGAGCCGCGTCGACGAACTGCTGGCCCAGTGCCTGACCTGGCAGCCGCGCTTCGCCGTGATGCCCGAGCACGAGGCCGCGGCCCGCCTGCGCGAGCGCCTGCGCGAAGCCGGCAGCCGCACCGAGGTGCTGGACGGCGCCGACAAGCTGGCCGACATCGCCGCCCATCCGGACGTCGACACCGTCATGGCCGCCATCGTCGGCGCCGCGGGCCTGGCGCCGGCCATCGCCGCCGCGCGTGCCGGCAAGCGCCTGCTGCTGGCCAACAAGGAGGCCATCGTCGTCGGCGGCGCCTTGTTCATGCAGGCGGTGGAGCAGGGCGGTGCCACGTTGCTGCCCATCGACAGCGAGCACTCGGCCATCTTCCAGTGCCTGCCCGAAGACCGCACGACCTGGCACGACCGCGTCGACCACATCGTGCTGACGGCGTCCGGCGGCCCCTTCCGCAGCCGCGACCCGGCGACGCTGGCCGACGTGACGCCGGACCAGGCCTGCGCCCACCCCAACTGGGTCATGGGCCGCAAGATCTCCGTCGACTCGGCCACGATGATGAACAAGGCGCTGGAGGTCATCGAGGCGCGCTGGCTGTTCAACCTCGCGCCCGACCAGATCAAGGTGCTGATCCACCCGCAGAGCATCATCCACTCGATGGTGGTCTGCCGCGACCAGTCCGTGCTGGCCCAGCTCGGCACGCCGGACATGCGCGTGCCCATTGCCTACGGACTGTCCTTCCCCGAGCGCATCACCTCGGGTGCCAGCCGCCTGGACCTTCTGACCACGCCCAACCTCACGTTCGAGGAGGCCGATGCCCGGCGCTTCCCCGGTCTGCACCTGTCCTGGCAGGCGCTGCTCGGTGCGGAGGGCAGCACCACGGTGCTGAACGCGGCCAACGAGATCGCCGTCGAGGCCTTCCTGGGCGGCCGCCTGCGCTTCGACCGCATCCATGCGATCAACGCGCAATGCCTGGCCGACCTGCAGCCGGGTGATTGCGGCAGCATCGAGGCGCTGCTGGCGCTGGATGGCCGCACGCGTGCACACGCCAGGAGTCTGTTGTGACCATGACGCTGGGCATCCTGCTGGCACTGGCGGTGCTGATCCCTATCCACGAATGGGGTCACTACCGCGTGGCCCGGGCTTGCGGCGTCAAGGTGCTGCGTTTCTCGATCGGCTTTGGCAAGGTGTTGTGGCGCCGTGTCGGCCGTGACGGCACCGAGTTCGCGTTCAGCGCCATCCCGCTGGGTGGCTACGTGCTGATGCTGGACGAGCGCAACGCGCCCGTTGCGCCGCACGAGCGTGAGCAGGCCTTCAACCAGCGCCCGCTGCGCCAGCGCGCTGCCATCATCGCGGCGGGACCGCTGACCAACTGGCTGCTGGCCATCGTGCTGTTCACCGTGGTGGCTTGGATGGGCATCGACCAGCCCAAGGCCTTGCTCGGCACGCCGGCCAGCGGCTCGCTGGCCGAGCGCGCCGGGCTCCACGCGGGGGACACCGTGCTCGCCGTGTCCGATTCGACCGAAGACTGGCGCCCCATCCGGTCGTTGCCCGAGCTTCAGAACGCGGTATTGCGTGCCCAGGTGCTGGGTGAGAGCCTGCATCTCTCGGTCGGCGACGCCCAGGGCCACGCGCCGCGCGCCCTGCGCCTGGAGACCGAGCGGCTCGTCGGCCGCGCCCCCGATGCCCAGTTGATCGCCGACATTGGCCTCAACCCCCTGTCCCAGCCCCTGATCAGCCGTGTGGCGCCCGGTGGCGCCGGCGCTGAGGCCGGGCTGCTGGCGGGCGACCGTGTGCTCACCATCGACGGCCGCAACGTGCCCGATGCGGCCTTCCTGCGCGACGCCATCCGCATGGCCCGTGACGGTGACAACCCGCGTGCCATGCAGTGGCGCGTCGAGCGCGCTGGCCAGGTGCTGGAGCTGACGCCGACGCCGCGCCTGGTGGACGAGGCCGGCCAGCGCGTGGCACGGCTGGCCATCGGTGTGGGCTCGCCGCTGGAGCGTGTGACGGTCAGCTACGCGCTGGTCGATGGCCTGTGGCAGGGCGTGACGCAGAGCTGGGACATGGCCGTTACCACCGTGCGCATGCTCGGGCGCATGCTGACCGGCCAGGCCTCGCTGAAGCTGCTCAGCGGTCCGCTGACCATGGCCGAGGTCATCGGCGATGCCGCCAAGGCCGGGCCCAGCTATTACCTGGAGCGGCTCGCCCAGATCTCCCTCGGCCTGGCTATCCTGAACCTGCTGCCGTTGCCCATGCTTGATGGCGGGCACCTCATGTATCATCTTTTCGAGGGTCTGAGTGGCCGCCCCGTCTCCGAATGGTGGCAACGGCAACTGCAGCGCGCCGGTGCGCTGATCCTGATGCTGATGATGGCCTTGGCCCTTTCCAACGACGTCGCCCGTTTCGCGGGTTGGCACTGAAACTCCCCGTTCCCCATGCCTTTTTCTTTCAGTTCGGGAGCGAAGCGTCGCCCCTTCCGCCTCGGCTTGCTGGCTCTGGCTGTCACGGGGATGTTCCAGTCGGGCCTCGCCTGGGCCGTTGACCCCTTCGTGCTGAAAGACATCCGTGTCGAAGGCCTGCAGCGGACCGACCCGGGCACGGTGTTCGCGTCGCTGCCCTTCCGCATCGGTGATACCTACAACGACGAGAAGGGCGCTGCGGCGCTGCGCGCGCTGTTCGCGACCGGCCTGTTCAAGGACGTGCGCATCAGCATAGAAGGCAATGCCGTCGTCGTCATCATCGACGAGCGCCCCATCATCGCCAACGTCAACTTCGTCGGCTTGAAGGAGTTCGACACCGAGGCGCTGACCAAGTCGCTCAAGGACGTCGGCATCGGCGAGGGCAAGCCCTTCGACAAGGCGCTTGCCGACCGCGCCGAACAGGAATTGAAGCGCCAGTACCTGACCCGCAGCCTTTACGGCGCCGAGGTCACGACGACGATCACCCCGATCGAGCGCAACCGCGTCAACGTCAGCTTCAACGTGACCGAGGGCGAGCCGGCCAAAATCAGCGAGATCCGCATCCTCGGCAGCAAGGTGTTCTCCGAGAGCACGCTGCAAGGCTTGCTGGAGCAGACCACGACCGGCTGGCTGACCTGGTACACCAAGACCGACCGCTACTCGCGCGCCAAGCTGAATGCGGACTTGGAAACCATCCGCAGCTACTACCTGAACCGCGGTTATCTCGAGTTTTCTGTCACTTCCACGCAGGTCACGATCTCGCCGGACAAGCAGAGCATCAGCGTCGCCGTCACCGTCAGCGAAGGCCAGCCCTACACGGTCACCGGCGTGAAGCTTGAAGGCGACTTCCTGGGCCGCGAGGAAGACTTCAAGCACCTCGTTTTCACGAAGCCCGGCCAGGCCTACAACGGCGAGGCCGTCGCGCAGACCACGCGCGCCTTCAGCGACCTGTTCGGCACGTACGGCTACGCGTTCGCCCGCGTCGACAGCCGCCCCGACATCGACCGCGCTACCGGCCAGGTCGTTGTCACCTTCGTCGCCGAGCCGCAGCGCCGCGTCTACGTCCGCAAGGTCGTCATCTCCGGCAACTCGCGCACGCGGGACGAAGTCATCCGCCGCGAGTTCCGCCAATTCGAGGCGGCCTGGTACGACGGCCAGAAGATCAAGGCCTCGCGCGACCGCGTCGAGCGCCTGGGTTACTTCAAGGACAAGGAAGTCTCGATCGACACCCAGGAGGTGCCCGGCGCCCAGGACCAGGTCGACGTGATCCTGACCGTCGTCGAGCGCCCCACCGGCGCCATCACCGTCGGTGCCGGCTACTCCAGCCAGCAGAAGCTCTCCTTCACCGGCTCCATCCGTCAGGACAACGTCTTCGGCTCCGGCAACTACCTGGGCATCGACGTGGCCACGGCGCGCACCGGCCGCCAACTGCAGGTCAGCACAGTGGACCCGTACTTCACCGTCGACGGCGTGTCGCGCTCGCTGGACGTGTTCTACCGCACCACCAAGCCGATCAACACGCTGGGCGAGGAGTACCAGTACGTCACCAAGGGCGGTGCCATCCGCTTCGGCGTGCCGTTCTCGGAAGTCGACACCGTCTTCTTCGGCGTCGGCTACGAGCAGACCGACATCACGACGTCTAAGGGCCTGCCCAACAGCTATCTGCTGTTCGTCAACCAGTTCGGCCAGCGCAGCAATGCCATCCCGCTGACCATCGGCTGGCAGCGTGACAGCCGCGACAGCGTCATCTCGCCGCTCAAGGGCCGCTACCAGCGTGTCAACTTCGAAATCAGCCCGGTCGGCGATGCCCGCTTCGCGCGCCTGAACCTGCAGTACCAGCAGTATTTCGACGTCACCAACAAGATCACGCTGGGAGTCAACAGCGAGCTGGGCTGGGGCGAAGGCCTGGGCGGCCGTCCGTACCCGGTCTTCAAAAACTTCTACGGTGGCGGCCTCGGTTCCGTCCGCGTCTTCGAGGCCGGCTCGCTGGGCCCGGTCGACAATACCGGCTCCTACAGTGGCGGCAACCGGCGTTTCAACACCAATGCCGAGCTCTACCTGCCGGTGCCCGGCAGCGGCAACGACAAGAGCTTCCGCATCTTCCTGTTCGGCGATGCCGGCAACGTCTGGGGATCGCACGAGAAGCTGAAGTTCGACAGCATCCGCGTGTCGGCTGGTATCGGCCTGTCCTGGATCTCGCCGATGGGCCCGCTGCGCCTGAGTTACGGCAAACCTATCCGCAAGGAACGCACGGATAGAATCGAGAAATTCCAATTCCAGATCGGGACTGCATTCTGATGATGAGCAAGCTCTTGCAATCGGTGGCTCTGGCCTCTTCGATGATGTTGGCCGCCACGGCGGTGCAGGCCCAGGAACTGAAGATCGGCTACGTCAACAGCGAGCGCGTTCTGCGCGAGGCCAACCTCGCCAAGGCGGCGCAGATCAAGCTGGAGACGGAGTTCGGCAAGCGCGAGAAGGATCTTCGCGACCTGGAGGCCCGACTGCGCGGCGCGGCTGAGAAGCTCGAGAAGGACGCGCCCACGCTGTCCGAAGCCGAGAAGAACCGCCGCCAGCGGGACGTGGTCGAGCAGGAACGCGACCTGCAGCGCAAGCGCCGCGAATGGCAGGAAGACCTGACCCAGCGCAAGAACGAAGAGTTGTCGGTCGTGGTTGAGAAGGCCAACAAGGTCATCAAGCAGATCTTCGATGCCGAGAAGTACGACCTCATCCTGCAGGACGCGATTCACTTCAGCGCCCGCGTGGACATCACCAAGAAGGTGATCGACGCGCTGAACGCGCAGAAGTAAGTCGCAAGTCCCATGAGCCCGACACCTGTCGCGCTCACCGAGCTGATCGCCGCCTTGGGCGGCGATTTGCTTGGTGGGTCCGATGTGCGCATCGCCCGTATAGCGCCGCTGGATGAGGCCGATGCGCAGAGCATCAGCTTCCTGGCGAACCCGCGCTACCAGGCCCAGTTGGCGACCACCGCCGCAGGCTGCGTGATCGTGGCGCCAGCGCTTGCAGATGCCGCCGCGGCGCGTGGCGCGGCCATCGTCACGCCCGACCCCTACCTCTACTTCGCCCGCCTCACGCAATGGTGGGCGGCACGCACGAGCCCGCAGGCCGTGCCCGGCGTGCATCCGAGCGCCGTCGTGTCGCCTGAGGCCACGCTGGGGCAGGGCGTCGAGATCGGCCCGCTGGCCGTCATCGAGGCCGGCGCCGTCATCGGCGACCATGCCCGCATCGGCGCGCATTGCGTCGTTGAGCGTGAGGCCCGTGTCGGCGAACACACGCGCCTCGCACCCCGCGTCGTGCTGGGCCACGGCTGCCGCATCGGCGCGCGCGGCATCGTGCACAGCGGCGTCGTCATCGGCGCAGACGGCTTCGGCTTCGCACCGTCCAAGGCGGGCTACGTGAAGATCGAACAGCTCGGTGCGGTCACGATTGGCGACGACGTCGAGATCGGCGCCAACACCTGCATCGACCGCGGGGCGCTGGCTGACACCGTCATCGAGGACGGCGTCAAGCTCGACAACCTGATCCAGATCGCCCACAACGTGCACATCGGTCGCAACACGGCGATGGCCGGCTGCGCGGCCGTCGCGGGGTCCACGCGCATCGGCGCGAACTGCACCATCGGTGGCGCAGCCAACATCATCGGCCACCTGGTGCTGGTGGATGGCGTGCACATCTCCGCGGCCACCACCATCACCCGCAGCATCAACGAGCCGGGTGTCTACAGCGGCCCGCATCCCTTCGAAGAGAATTCGAGCTGGCAGAAGAACGCGGCCACGCTGCGCCAGCTCCACACCCTGCGCGACCGCGTGCGCGCGCTGGAGAAGAAATAAATGACCGAACCCACCCCGATCCCGACTTCGACCGCGCTCCCGACGACGATGGACATCCACGAGATCCTCAAGCGCTTGCCGCACCGCTATCCCATCCTGCTGGTGGACCGCGTGGTGGAGCTGGTCAAGGGCGAGCGCATCCGCGCGATCAAGAACGTTTCGATCAACGAGCCCTTCTTCCTGGGCCATTTCCCGCACCGTCCGGTGATGCCGGGCGTGCTCATCCTCGAAGCGCTGGCCCAGGCTGCGACGCTGCTGGCCATCGAGAGCGTGGGTATCACGCTGGACGAGAAGTCGGTCGTCTACTTCGCCGGCATCGACGGTGCCCGCTTCAAGCGCCCCGTCGAGCCGGGTGACCAGCTGGTGCTGGAGGTGACGCTGGGTCGTGCCAAGGCCGGCATCTACAAGTTCAGTGCCCGCGCGCTGGTGGGTGACCAGCTCGCGGCGGAAGCCGAGCTGATGTGCACGATGCGTCGCATCGAGGCCTGAGGCGGCGCGCGATGGCCATCCATCCCACCGCCATCGTCGACCCCGGCGCGCAGCTGGACGGCAGCGTCGAGGTTGGCGCCTACACGCTGATCGGCCCGCACGTGAAGATCGCCGCCGGCACCAAGGTCGGGCCGCATTGCGTCATCGAGGGGCACACGACCATCGGGCGCGACAACACCTTCTTCCAGTTCAGCTCCATCGGCGCGGCCAACCAGGACAAGAAATACGCGGGCGAGCCGACGACGCTGGTCATCGGTGATCGCAACACCATCCGCGAGTTCTGCACGCTGAACGTCGGCACGGTGCAGGACCGTGGTGAGACGACCGTTGGCAACGACAACTGGATCATGGCCTACTGCCACCTGGCCCACGACGTCGTCATCGGCAACGAATGCGTGCTGGCCAACAACGCCACGCTGGCGGGCCATGTGCAGGTGGGCGACTGGGTCACCATCGGCGGGCTGACCGGCATCCTGCAGCGTATGCGCATCGGCGACCACGCGATGATCGGTTTCCAGGCCCACGTGGCGCAGGACGTGCCGCCCTTCATGACGGTCGACGGCAACCCGCTGGCGGCGCGCGCGGTCAACGTCGTGGGCCTCAAGCGCCGCGACTTCAGCGCCGATCGCATCGCCGTCATCCGGCAGATCTACAAGCTGCTCTACCGCAGTGGTCTCACGCTGGACGAGGCCAAGGCAGCCATCGCCGCGCTGCGCGACGGTGATGGTGGCGTGGCCAATGGCGACATCGACCTGATGCTGAACTTCCTGGCCGCCTCGACCCGCGGCATCGTCCGCTGACGTCGATGACTGGATCCGCGCCACGCTTCGGATTCGTGGCCGGCGAGGCCAGTGGTGACCTGCTGGCCAGCTTGCTGCTGCAGGGCCTGCGCGCGCGCTGGCCGGGGCTGAGCAGTCAGGGCATTGGCGGCCCGAAGATGATCGCCCAGGGCTTCGAGACCTGGTGGCCGCACAGCAAGCTGTCCATCTTCGGCTACGTGGACGCGCTGCTGAACATCCGCGAGCTGCTGTCCATCCGCAAGCAACTGGGCACCCGCCTCATCGCCGATCGGCCCGACGTCTTCATCGGCGTCGACGCACCCGACTTCAACTTCGGGTTGGAGACGCGACTGCGCGAGGCTGGCATCAAGACGGTCCACTTCGTCTGCCCGTCCATCTGGGCCTGGCGCCCCGAGCGCGTCGAGACCATCCGGCGGGCGGCCGACCATGTGCTGTGCCTGTTCCCCTTCGAGCCCGAGATCCTGCACAAGGCCGGCATCGGTGCGACCTATGTGGGCCACCCGCTGGCCGACGCCATCCCGATGGAGCCGCCGCGTGCGTCGGCTCGCCAGGCGTTGACGCTGCCGGAAGCGGGCACCGTCATCGCGCTGCTGCCTGGCAGCCGCAGGAGCGAGATCAAGTACATCGCCCCGGCGCTGATCGGTGCGGCCAGGCTGCTGGCCAAGCCAGGCCGGCGTTTCGTCATGCCCGTTGTGCCGGGGCTCCGTGGCCTGATCGAACCGATGCTGAACGGCGCCGACATCCAGCTCGTCGACGGCCAATCCCACGCAGCGCTGGCCGCCTGCGACCTGACGCTGGTGGCCAGCGGCACGGCCACGCTGGAAGCGGCCCTGTTCAAGCGGCCCATGGTCATCGCCTATCGCATGAATGCGCTGAACTGGTGGCGCATGAAGGGCCGCGGCCTGCTGCCCTGGGTGGGCCTGCCCAACATCCTGGCGCGCGAGTTCCTTGTGCCCGAGCTGATCCAGCACGCCTGCACGCCCGAGAACCTGGCCCGCGAGGCCGAGGCCTTGCTGGCCGACGCACCGCGCCGCGCCGCCCTGCACGCGCGTTTTGTCCAACTCCATGAGCTGCTGCGGCAAGACACCGCGCGGCGTGCCAGCGATGCGATCGCGAGCCTCCTCGGTGCCTGAGCAGGTGTCCCTGGACTGGACCCCCTCCGGTCTCGTCGCCGGCGTGGACGAGGCCGGCCGTGGCCCGCTGGCTGGCCCGGTGTTCGCCGCCGCCGTCATCCTGGACGACCTCCAACCCATCAAGGGCCTGGCTGACTCCAAGGTGCTGAGCCCCGCCCGGCGAGCGCGCCTGTACGACGAGATCCGCGCCAAGGCGCTGTGCTGCTGCATCGCCGAGGCCAGCACCGAGGAGATCGACCGCCTCAACATCCTGCAGGCCACGATGCTGGCCATGCAGCGCGCCGTGGCCGGCCTGCGCCTCAAGCCGGCCAACGTGCTGGTGGACGGCAACCGCATCCCCGTGCTGCCCATGCCGGCCGAGGCTATCGTCAAGGGCGATGCCAAGGTGCAGGCCATCTCAGCGGCGTCCATCCTCGCCAAGGTGGCCCGCGACCTGTTCTGCGAGCGCATGCACGAAAGCCACCCGCAGTACGGCTTTGCCACACACAAGGGCTACCCCACGCCCGAGCACCTGGCCGCCCTGCGCGAGCATGGCGCCAGCCCCTGGCACCGGCGAAGCTTCGCCCCCGTCCGAGAAGTGATCCGATGACCCAGGTGCTGCCCATCACGTCGCGTGACAACCCGGCCCTGGTGCGGCTGCGCAAGCTCGCGGCCGACGCCGGTGGCTACCGCAAGACCGGCAGCGTCTGGATCGAGGGCGACCACCTGCTGCGCGCGGCGCTGCAGCGCGGCTGGCCGCTGGACCTCGTCGTCATCACCGAGGCCGCGATGCAGGACGAGGCGCTGCTCAGGCTGGTCGAGTCTGCGGCGCGCGTGCTCGTCGTGCCGGTCGCGCTGTTCAAGGGCCTGAGCGGCCTGGAGTCGCCGGCCCAGATCGGCGCCGAGCTGACCTTGCCCTCCGCCCCGCAGATCCAGTCGCAGGCCGCCAGCGTGGTGCTGGACCGCCTGCAGGACGCGGGCAACGTTGG
This sequence comes from Burkholderiales bacterium, assembly GCA_016195825.1. GTDB lineage: Bacteria > Pseudomonadota > Gammaproteobacteria > Burkholderiales > Burkholderiaceae_C > Pelomonas. The sequence goes on from JACPYV010000193.1 coordinate 12,636, forward strand.
CGCCATCCTTCGCAGCGCGGCGGCCTTCGGCGTGCGCCAGGTGCTGGCCATCAAGGGCACGGCGGCGCTGTGGTCGCCCAAGGTGCTGCGCGCGGGGCAGGGCGCCCATTTCGGGCTCAACCTCATCGAGGGCCTGGCAGCCGACGACCTCGCCGCGCTGGCCGTTCCCCTCATCGCCACGAGCTCGCATACCGAGCAGGTGCTGCACCGCGTCGCACTGCCGTCCCCCTGCGCCTGGGTCATGGGTCACGAGGGCCAGGGCGTGTCGGGGCCGCTGATGGCGCGCTGCGCGCTGACCGTGGGCATCCCGCAGCCTGGCGGCGAGGAGTCGCTCAACGTGGCGGCGGCGGCGGCCATTTGCCTGTACGAGAGCGAGCGGCAGAAGGGCTGACCGCCCGCGGGCTGCGGCCTTGCTGGGCGCGGCGGCAGAACGCCGCCTGCCATGCCTTCTGGCCTCCTGCAGCGGCGGTCGGCCGACGGCGTGGGTCGCGTGCGGGGCCGTGTCGGCCCGTGAGGCGCGCCTCCCCTGGACCGGACGAATGCAGCACTTGTAATTGAGAATGATTCTCATTACATTGACGACATGCTTGCCACTCGTCATTTGCCCGACCCCCCGGCCCACGGGCCGGCCGTGACCGCGCAAGGCGCGGTTCCCGCCCGCCACATCGACAGCGCCACGCTGCTGGGCCCCCGCGGCGAGGTCTTCATCGTCCACCACCAGCAGGTCTACCGCCTGCGTGTCACGGCCCAGGGCAAGCTGATCCTGACTAAGTAGCCTTTCCTGACCATTTCCCCTTCCCCCGCGCCAGCCAGCCGCCGCCCGCCCGCGCCTCCCCCAGGAGACCTCGCATGGCCGAGACTTGTTGTGCCGCGCATGCCGCCCTTCCTCCCAGCACCGGCTCGCGCCGCCGGCGGCTGTGGGAGCTGGGCAGCCACGCGCATTGCCCCGTCGTGGGCGTTTGCATGCCGCTGGAGCGCGTGCGTGTGCTTGCCAGGAAGCTGCTGGTCCTCCAGGGCGATGAAGACGACTACACGTTGCACTGCAGCCTCGTCACCGCCGCCGCGCGGCGCAACGCGTTGGCCGAGGCACTGCAACGCGACCTGGAGCAGCGCTTTGCGAGCGACGTGCGCGCCGCCGCACAGGCCAAGTGCCGCGAGTCGCTGATGGCCTGGTGGCGGCCTCGCGCGATGCAGGGCGAGGCCATTGCCGGCGCCCTGTGGGCGACCCTCACGCATGCACGCTGCGACGAGTGGCTGGAGATGCGCGTGCTGGGCCAGGTCCACATGCTGCAGCACCAGGTCGGCGCCGCGCAGCGCGTGGACATGGCCCGCCACCGCGAGCTGGCGACCGAGCACCAGGCGCTGGCGCGCGACTACGCCGAGGTGCAGCAGCGCGTGACCGCCTGGAGCCAGGCCCGCGCCCGCGAGCAGCAGGCCTGGGAGCAGGAGCGCATGCAGGCCCGTGCCGCCCAGATCGGCCTGCAGACCCAGCTCGCGCAGGCGCAGGAGCAGCTGGCGCACTGGCAGGCCGCGCGACCGGACCTGCCCGAGCGCGAGCAGTTGCGCGAGCGTCTGGCGCAGCAGCTGGCGCGCAACCAGGCCTTGCAGCGCGAGATCAACCGGCTGGCGTCCCGCATGCCGCCCGTGGCCGAGCCGGTGGAGTCGGTGCCGGCGGTCACCGGAATGCCGCCCGCACAGGTGCTGCTGGAACACCGCGTCGTGTTGTGCGTGGGCGGGCGCGGCGGCAGCGTGCCGCACTACCGCCAGGCCGTGGAAGGCTGCGGCGCGCAGTTTCTGCACCACGATGGCGGCAGCGAGCACAAGCCGGCCCAGCTGGAACCCCAGCTCGCCGCCGCGGACCTGGTCATCTGCCAGACTGGCTGCGTCAGCCACGACGCCTACTGGCGCGTGAAGGACCACTGCAAGCGCCACCACAAACGCTGTGTCTTCGTCGACACACCCAGCCGCAGCGCCTTCGAACGTGCGCTGGTCCAGGCCGCTGCCGACGAAGGGACGCAAACGCAGGCCTGAGGGGAAGCCCGCAGCAACGTGGCAAACGGGCGGGCGCAAACTGCAAGCGTTTGCAGCCGGAGACCGTCATGCCCCCCGTCGCCTCGCCCCACCAGCTCGCGCGCCGCGCCATCGCCCTCGTCCTGGCCGGCGGGCGAGGCTCTCGGCTCAAGCAGCTGACCGACACCCGCGCCAAGCCGGCGGTCTATTTCGGCGGCAAGTTCCGCATCATCGACTTCGCGCTCAGCAACTGCGTCAACAGCGGCATCCGCCGCATCGGGGTCGTCACACAGTACAAGAGCCATTCGCTGCTGCGCCACATCCAGCGCGGCTGGAGCTTCCTGCGCGCCGAGCTGAACGAGACCGTCGACTTGATGCCGGCCCAACAGCGTGTCGACGAGGAAAGCTGGTACCGCGGCACGGCCGACGCGGTGTTCCAGAACCTGGACATCATCCAGAGCACCGGTGCTGACTACATCGTCGTGCTGGCCGGCGACCACATCTACAAGATGGACTACTCCAGCATGCTGGTCGACCACGCGGCCAGCGGCGCGGGCTGCACGGTGGGCTGCATCGAGGTGGGCCGCGGCGAGGCCAGCGCCTTCGGTGTCATGGCGGTGGACGCCGACCGCCAGATCACATCCTTCCAGGAGAAGCCCGCCCAGCCGCCCTGCATCCCCGGCCGCGATGGTGTCTGCCTGGCCAGCATGGGCATCTACGTCTTCAACGCCGACTACCTCTACCGCCTGCTCGCCGAGGACCTGGCCGACCCGAATTCCAGCCACGACTTCGGCAAGGACGTGATCCCCAAAGTCGTCGCCGAGGGCCGCGCCGTGGCCCACCCCTTCGGCATGAGCTGCATCATGAACCCCAACGGCGCCACGCCCTACTGGCGCGATGTCGGCACGCTCGACGCGTTCTGGGCCGCCAACCTGGACCTGGCCTCCATCAGCCCCGAGCTGGACATCTACGACACCGACTGGCCGATCTGGACCTATCAGCGCCAGCTGCCGCCGGCCAAGTTCATCCCCGACCACAACGGCATGCACGGCATGACGGTCAACACCATCGTCAGCGCGGGCTGCATCGTGTCGGGCTCGCACGTCGTGCAGTCGGTGCTGTTCAACAACGTGCGCATCCGCTCGTTCTGCAACATCCACCAGAGCGTGCTGCTGCCGGGCGTCAGCATCGGTCGCAATTGCCGGCTGACCAAGGTCATCGCCGACCGTGCCTGCGAGATCCCCGACGGCCTGGTTGTCGGCGAAGACCCGGCGCTAGACGCCGCGCGCTTCGAGCGCACCGACAACGGCGTCGTGCTGATCACCAAGCAGATGCTGGCCAGGTTGTGACGCGCGTCCTGCAGGTCAGCGCGGAGCTGTACCCGCTGCTGAAGACCGGCGGCCTGGCCGACGTGGCCGGCGCGCTGCCCGCCGCGTTGGCCGCGGCCGGGGCCGAACCGCGCCTGCTGGTGCCGGGCTTCCCGGCCCTGCGCGAGTCGTTGAGCAAGGAATGCGCCGTCGCGCCCGTGGCCTTGCCGTGGAGCGAGGGCCGGGCGGCCCTGCTGCGCGGCCGGCTGCCGGGTTTCGAACTGCCCGTCTACGTGCTGGATGCACCGGGCCTCTTCGACCGGCCCGGCAACCCGTATGCCGACGCGAACGGCATGGCCTACGCCGACAACCACCGCCGCTTCGCGCTGCTGGGCCTGGCCGCCGCGCGCCTGGCCGAAGGCGTCGACGGCAGCTGGCGGCCCGACATCGTGCACGCCCACGACTGGCACGCCGGCCTGGCCTGTGCCCATGTCGCGGCCAGCCGAGCGCGCCGGCGCACGGAGGCCAGGACGGTCTTCACCGTGCACAACCTGGCCTACCAGGGGCTGTTCCCGGCCGACTACTTCTGCGACCTGGGTCTACCGCCGCAGCACTACGCCGTCGAGGGCCTGGAGTTCTATGGCCAGGTGAGCTTCATGAAGGCAGGTCTGCACTTCGCCGACGCGATCACCACTGTCAGCCCCAGCTATGCACGCGAGATCCAAACGCCCGAGCAGGGCTGCGGGCTGGACGGCCTGCTGCGCCATCGCGCCGGCGTGCTGCACGGCATCCTGAACGGCGTGGACTACGGCATCTGGTCGCCGGCGCACGACCGCAGCATCGCTCAGGCCTACGACGTCGACCGCCCCGAAGGCAAGGCCGCATGCAAGGCCACGCTGCAACGCGAGTGCGGGCTGGACGTGAAGCCCGGCGCCCCGCTGTTCGGCATCGTCAGCCGCCTGACTGAACAGAAGGGCCTGCCGCTGGTGCTGGAGGCGTTGAACGACCTGATCGACGCGGGCGGCCAGCTAGTCATCCTCGGCGCCGGTGACGCACGACTTGAAGCGGCCTTCGTCGACGCCGTAGCGAGGCACCCCGGCCAGATCGCCCGCCGCACCGGCATGGACGAGGGGCTGGCCCACCGCATCTACGCCGGCAGCGACGTGGTGCTGGTCCCCAGCCGCTTCGAGCCCTGTGGCCTGACGCAGCTGTACGGCCTCAGCTATGGCGCACTGCCGTTGGTGCATCGTGTGGGCGGCCTGCGCGACACGGTCGTTGACACGACGCTGGAAGACCTCGCCGCCGGCACGGCGACGGGCTTTGTCTTCAACGCCTTCACGGCCGACGCCTACCGCCGCGCGCTGCGCCGGGCCTTCGCGCTGTGGAGCCGGCAGGAGTTCTGGGCGCGGGTCCGTGGGACGGCGATGCGCGGGCACTTCGGCTGGGACGGCGCGGCGAGGCGCTATGTCGCAGTCTATGAAGGCCTGACCTCCGGCTGACCCCCTCAAGCTGGTGGGCCGCCCAGGCAGCCGCGACTGCGGGCGACGCCAGAATGCGCCGCTTCCAGGGAGTGCAAACAAATGAAAAATTTCTGGGCCGGCCTGGTCCTGGGCGCAGCGTTGACCCTTGTTGGCTGCGGCGGTGGCGGAGGGGGTGGCAACGAGTCGAAGGCGCCGGAAACACCGCCTTTGTCCGCGGCCGTCCAAGTCAGCAATCTGCGTCCTCAGCGCGTCGACATGCAGGTTGTCGAAACGGAGCGCTCGATTTTTGGGATCGAACTGTCCGCCGATGTCGTGGGCGACCTGTCGCGGCTGTCTGGCCAGACCGTCTACGTGATCGTCGAAGACGGCACGGGGCTCTTCGACATTGCCAGCACGACCATCTCGCCCACCGGCGTGGACAACCGCATCATGTTGAAGCTGAAGTCCACCTTGGGCCGGGCCGGCACTTTGGAAGGCACTCTGAAGCTCAACGTCTGCATCGACGCGGCCTGCAAGACCTCGCTGGGCAATTCGCCGCTGCTGATTCCGTACAAACTGTCGATCGCTGCGGGGGTGAAGATCGCCGATACCTCGCCCGTCACCGTCGAAGTGCCGTTCGGCACCGTGCTGGCGGATGCGTACAGCGCCAACGCGGTGAATCGTGCCGTCACCCTGAGCGTCCCATCAAACTTCATGGGCGTCGGCACCATCCCGCCGTTCGAGACTGACTGGTCGTCCACGCAGGCGAACGCCCGGCTCGCATTGCTTCAGTACGGTGCCATCGTTCCTGGGCAGTCCACCAGCGGCGCGTTGCTGTTCCCGCCGGCACCGGTCGGCAGCTATTCGGCCAAGCTGAAGCTGTCGTCCATCGTGGGCAACAGTTCCGTCGCCGCAGAAAGCTCGGTCGATGTCAACTACGTGGTCAAGGACTCCGGTCAGCGGATGCTCTACCAGCCTTCCACGATGTCCGTGGCGGCGGGGTCGAACGGCGGGATCGGGCTGAGCGTCGTCGCGGCCGACGGCGCGAAATACACGCGGGTTGGCCACATCGCCTACTCGGCAAACTCAGGCTCGGTCCGATGGCTCTTCCTGCAGCCGGCATCGGCCGGCGCGTACGCCATGGGGACGGTGTTCCTCGTCTCACCCGACGCCTGCGGCGTCGAATTGCCGAGGCTCGGCTGCCTTGCCAGGGGCGCCTACACGGCGGACGTCTTCCTGGCGACGGACGCGGGCGTCGAAGCGCCCACGCCCTACCGGGTCCAACTGATGGTGCCCTGACGCGAGAGGCGTTAAATCGCCAGGGCGACGACCCCGGCGCCGATCAGCACGGCACCGGCGACGCGCCACCCCCGCTCGCCTTCACCCAGCAGTTGCCCACCCAGCAGCGCCGCGAACAGCATGGACACCTCGCGCGTCGGCGCTACCCGTGACAGCGGCGCCTCGCGCATGGCCAGCAGCACGAGGATGTAGGCCAGCGGGCCGAGTCCCGCGACGGCCAGCACGCCGCGCCAGGAGCGGCGCAGTTCCGGCCAGAAGCTGTGCGCCTGGCGCAGCGCCACGGGCAGCTGCAGCGGCACGCGCATGACGTTGCCGAAGTAGTCCAGCATCAGCGGCGACACGGCCAGCACCTTGACCGAATAGCCGTCCAGCACCGTGTAGCCGGCGATCAGCGTGCCGGTCGCGGCACCCCACCAGACGCCATGCCGGCGGCGCTTAGCCGCTTCGGCATCGTGCGTCACGCCACGGCCGATGAGGCGCGGCCCCATCGTGATGAGTAGGATGCCGCCTACGACGCCGGCCAGACCCAGCGCGCCGTGAACGCCCAGGTGCTCGCCCAGCAGCAGGACGGCTGCGAGCGCCGACAGCAGCGGCCCGCTGCCGCGTGCGACCGGGTAGACGACGGTCAGATCGCTGGCCCGGTAGCCGGCGATCAGGCAGTTGAAATAGGCCAGATGCACTACGGCGCTGGCCGCGACGAAGCCCCAGGCGATAAGTGACCAGCGCGGCAGTTCGTCCAGCCCTACCCACAGAACGGCCGGCAGCCACAGCACTGTGACGCCAAGCGCGCAGGTGAAGACGAAATGCGGCCCGCCACCCCACTTCTTGGCGGCAAGGTTCCAGAGCGCGTGGAGGAGGGCGGCGGTGAGGACGAGGGCGAGCGCGTGGACCGGCATCAGTACATCAGCCGATCGGGCCGGATGTCGCGCAGGATGGTTGTCGCGATCTCTTCGATGGACTTGTGCGTGGACGACAGCCAGGAGATGCCTTCGCGCTTCATCATGGCCTCCGCCTCGTTGACCTCGTAGCGGCAATTCAGCGGGTCGGCGTACTTGCTGCCAGGGCGGCGCTCGTTGCGGATGGATGAAAGGCGCTCGGGGTCGATGGTTAGACCGAAGCACTTGCGCCGGTGCGGCACCAGCGAGGGCGGCAGCTTGCGGCGCTCGAAGTCCTCAGGGATCAGCGGGTAGTTGGCGGCCTTGATGCCGTGCTGCATCGCCAGGTACAGCGAGGTGGGCGTCTTGCCCGAGCGCGACACGCCCACCAGGATGACGTCGGCCACGTCCAGGTTCTTGCTGCTCTGTCCGTCGTCGTGCGCCAGCGAGAAGTTGATGGCTTCGATGCGGTCGTGGTACTCCTGGCTCTGCGCCACGTCCGAGAAGCGGCCCACGCGGTGGTTGCTCTTGATCCCGAACTCGTCTTCCAGCGGCTCGATGAAGGTGCCGAACATGTCCATCACGCGGCCCTGGCAGTGCTCGCGGACGATCTTCAGCACGTCGCGGTCCACGAGGGTGGCGAACACGATGGGGCGCTGCGCCTCGCGCACTGCCACTTCGTTGATCTCGGCGACAACGGCGTGCGCCTTCTCGGCCGTGTCGATGAAGGGCCGGCGCACGTGGCGCGGCTTGATGGAGAACTGCGCGAGGATGGAGTTGCCGAAGGTCTCGGCGGTGATGCCGGTGCCGTCAGAGACGAAATAGACGGTTCTGGCGGTCATGGCAGAGGCTCGTGGAGTCAAGTCGCAGCCATGATAGCCAGCGGCTCAGCGCTCGCCCTTGAGGCGGCCGATCAGTTCGCGCATGACGGCGCTTTCCTCCGGCGGCAGCAGGCCGGCACGCAGCAGTGACTCGCGCTCCAGCTCCCGCAGCCGCCACTCCAGCTCGCCGACGACCGTCATCAATTCGACCTGCAGGGTCGCATCGCGCTGCTCGGTGAGCACGGCGACCAGCGCGTCCGGGTCGTGGGCGTCCAGTCCGGTGCTGGAGAAGGCCGTCTGGATGCGCAGCAGCCGTTGCAGCCCGGCCGCCAGCACGGCTCGCAGGGCGGGCCGTGCGTTGGCGATGCGTTCCTCGATCCACGGCCGTGCGTCGCGAAACCGACCCAGTGTTGCCGCGATGCCGACGACGCGGGGTATTGCCGATTCCAGCGGCATGGGGTCGGCGACGGCAACAGACGGCGGCAGGCTGGCCTGCGCAGCGGCGGAGATGGCCTCGGTCAGTTCGCGGCTGAATTCGCCCGGGATCAGCTTGGTGGCGACGCTGGCACGCGTCAGCGGCGTCATGCTGGTTTCGATCACGGCCATCAGCCATTCGGCGGCGGCGAGGATCTGGCCGGCCAGCGGCAGCGCAGCATCCTGCACACCGCGTGGGTAGCCAAAGCCGTCCAGGCGCTCGTGGTGGTGCAGCACGGCATTCGCGATCTCCTTGCCAGCACCGGGCATGCCGCGCAGCACGCGCTCACCCACCACGGGGTGCGAGGCGACGTGGCGCCATTCCGGCGGGCCCAGCGGCGTGCCGGGGCGCATGTATTGCGGATCGATGTAGAGCTCGCCCACGTCGTGCAGCAGCCCGGCCAGCGCCAGCATGCGGTGCTGTTCGGTCTCGCCCGGCAGTAGGCGCCGTGCGAGGGCCAGCGCCAGCATGGCGACGCCGGCCGTGTGCTTGAGGCGGTCGCCCTGGTGCTCGGCGTAGACGGTCAGCAGCGACTGCACCGGCGCGCTGAGCTTGAGCGCAGCCAGCGTGGCTGGTGCGCTGGGGTAGAGGTCGTGGGCGCAGATCGCCTTCAGCAGAGGATGCTGCTCGAACAGCGCCTCGCCCAAAGGGCCGAAGCTCTCCGGCATCACGCCGTGGGTGACCTGGATGCAGTCCTCCAGTGGCTTTTGCAGCTTGTGCATCAGCAGCCGGTCACGCACTTTGGCGTTGATCTGTGCCCCCTTGGCCAGCAGCTTGATGCCGTTGTGGCTGACGATGTCCTCGCTGGCCTCCACGGGCCGCGACTGGGACGTCTGAATCACGTGGTCCAGGTAGTGCGGGTTGACTTCGGGTGCGGTATCGGCGGTCACCCGGGCATTGTGCACAGCGGGTGGCGGTTACACGCCGGTACGCAGCGCCTAGAATCTGTCCCAATTCCTCGCGATCAGCCCCATGCGCGCCTCCTTCCTCCCAGAAGAATCCAGAAATGGACGGAGCCGCGCCTGCCTTGAGCACATTGGCTCGGCGGTGCACCCCATGGATGGCACGGACGACGCGACGACACCGGTTTTTCAACCTCCCGGAGTTTCCCCATGTCCACCCTGTTCGAGGCGACCGCCCTGGTCGTACCGTTTGAGAACCTGAGGATGAGCGATGTCGAGGCAGTTGGCGGCAAGAACGCCAGCCTCGGCGAAATGATCTCGCAGCTTGCTGCAAGCGGCGTGCGCGTCCCCGGTGGGTTCGCCACCACGGCGCACGCCTTCCGGCAATTCCTCAAGCACGAGGGCCTGGACGCGCGCATCGCGGCGCGCCTGGCCACGCTCAACACCGACGACGTCCGCGCGCTGGCCGAGGCCGGTGCCGAGATCCGCGGCTGGATCGAGAACCAGCCCTTCCCGGCCGACCTGGAAGCCGGCGTGCGCGCGTCCTTTGCACAGCTGACGGCCGACAACCCGGGTGTCAGCTTCGCCGTGCGCTCGTCCGCGACCGCCGAAGACCTTCCTGATGCGTCTTTCGCAGGACAGCAGGAGACCTTTCTGAACGTCGTCGGCATCGACGAGGTGCTGCACAAAATGCGCGAGGTGTTCGCGTCGCTCTACAACGACCGCGCCATCAGCTACCGCGTGCACAAGGGCTTTGCCCACAACGACGTGGCCCTGTCCGCCGGCGTGCAGCGCATGGTGCGCAGCGACCTCGGCTCGGCCGGCGTCATGTTCACCATCGACACCGAGAGCGGCTTCCAGGACGTCGTTTTCATCACCTCGAGCTACGGCCTGGGCGAGACGGTGGTGCAGGGCGCCGTGAACCCGGACGAGTTCTACGTCCACAAGCCCGCGCTGAAGGCCGGCAAGCTGGCCATCATCCGCCGCAACCTGGGCTCCAAGCTGCTGCGCATGGAGTTCGCGTCGCCCGAGGAGAAGGCTGCCAGCGGCAAGCTGGTGCGCACCATCGACACCGTGCCCGAGCAGCGCAACCGCTATTCGCTCAACGATGCCGAGGTCACCGAGCTGGCTCGGTACGCGCTGATCATCGAGCAGCACTATGGCCGCGCGATGGACATCGAATGGGGCCGCGACGGCGTTGACGGCAAGATCTACATCCTGCAAGCCCGCCCCGAGACGGTGAAGAGCCAGGTGGGCGGCCAGGTCGAGCACCACTACAAGCTCAAGGCCCACAGCGCCGTGCTGGCCGAGGGCCGCGCCATCGGCCAGAAGATCGGCACCGGCCCCGTGCGGCTGGTGGACAGCGTCGCCGAGATGGAGCGCGTGCAGCCGGGCGACGTGCTGGTCACCGACATGACCGATCCGAACTGGGAGCCGGTCATGAAGCGCGCCAGCGCCATCGTCACCAACCGCGGCGGCCGCACCTGCCACGCGGCCATCATTGCGCGTGAACTGGGCATCCCGGCCGTGGTTGGCTGCGGTGACGCGACCGACAAGCTCAAGGACGGCCAACTGGTGACGGTGGCCTGCTCCGAAGGCGACACCGGCTACATCTACGACGGCCTGCTGGAGACCGAGATCAGTGAGGTGCACCGCGGCGAGCTGCCGTACTGCCCCATCAAGATCATGATGAACGTGGGCAATCCGCAGCTGGCCTTCAACTTCGCGCAGATGCCTTCGGGCGGCGTGGGCCTGGCGCGGCTCGAGTTCATCATCAACAACAACATCGGCGTCCACCCCAAGGCCATCCTGGACTATCCCAACATCGACGCCGACCTGAAAAAGGCCGTCGAGTCGGTGGCGCGCGGCCACGCGTCGCCGCGCGCCTTCTACGTGGACAAGCTGGCTGAAGGCATCGCGACGATTGCCGCCGCGTTCTTCCCGCGCCCGGTCATCGTCCGCCTGTCGGACTTCAAGAGCAACGAGTACCGCAAGCTCATCGGCGGCTCGCGCTACGAGCCGGATGAAGAGAACCCCATGCTGGGCTTCCGCGGCGCGTCGCGCTACATCAGCGGCGAGTTTCAGGATGCGTTCGCGATGGAGTGCGAGGCGCTCAAACGCGTGCGCAAGGACATGGGTCTGACCAACGTCGAGATCATGGTGCCCTTTGTGCGCACGGTGAAGCAGGCATCGCGCGTGGTCGAGATGCTGGCGGAGCGTGGCCTGAAGCGCGCTGCGTCGGGTGGCACGGACGGCTTGCGCATCATCATGATGTGCGAGGTCCCCAGCAACGCCATTCTGGCCGAGCAGTTCCTGGAGCACTTCGACGGCATGTCCATCGGCTCCAACGACCTGACGCAGCTGACGCTGGGCCTGGACCGCGACTCCGGCCTGGAGCAGCTGGCCGGCGACTTCGACGAGCGTGACCCGGCCGTCAAGGCCATGATCTCGCGCGCCATCCGAGCCTGCCGCGCCACTGGCAAGTACATCGGCATCTGCGGTCAGGGGCCCAGCGACCACCCGGACTTCGCCGATTGGCTGGCTGAGGAAGGCATCGTGTCCATCTCGCTGAACCCGGACACGGTCATCGAGACCTGGCAGCGCCTGGCCGCCAAGTAAGGCTTCGCGATTGACGACCTGCCCGGGTTCTCCGTAAGGGGAATCCGGGCTTTTTGTTGCCATGATCGCGGCCATGTTCACCGGCCCCGCCCGCCATCTCCACCGCCGCTACGTTCTCTTCGCGCTGAGCTTCGTCGCCCTGGTGGTGGTGCTGGGCCTGGGCGAGCGGCGCGGCCTGCCCAAGGCCTGGATCGGCTACACCTTCCTGGGCGCGACGGTGGCGGTCTACGCCATCATCGGCATCCTGTGCCGCACGACCAATCCAGCCGAGTATTTCGTCGCCGGCCGCAGCGTGCCGCCGCTCTACAACGGCATGGCTGCGGGGGCGGATTGGATGAGCGCGGCCAGCTTCATCGGCCTGGCCGGCACGCTGTACGCCAGCGGCTACGCGGGCCTGGCCTATGTGCTGGGCTGGACGGGTGGCTTCGTGCTGGTGGCGCTGTGCATCGGCCCCTATCTGCGCCGCTTCGGGCAGTACACGGTGGGCGACTTTCTCGCCGAACGCTATGACAGCCGCACGCTGCGTCTGGTGGGCGCTGGTGCGGCCATCCTCGTGTCTTTCGTCTACCTGGTCGCGCAGATCTACGGCGTGGGCCTGATCACGACGCGGCTGACCGGCCTGGGCTTCGAGGTGGGCGTGTTCGTGTGGCTGGGCGGCGTGCTGGTCTGCTCCTTCCTGGGCGGTATGCGCGCCGTCACCTGGACCCAGGTGGCGCAGTACCTCATCATGATCCTGGCCTATCTGGTGCCCGTCATCTGGCTTAGCGTGAAGCAGACCGGCTGGCCGCTGCCACAGCTGGTCTACGGCCAGCAGTTGCACCAGCTGGCCGAACGCGAGCGCGAGCTGATTCGCGACCCGGCCGAGCTGCAGGTGCGTGCCATCCATCAGCAGCTTGCCGACGCCGCTGCAGCGCGACTGGCGGACGTACCCCAGGCGCTGGCCGACGAGCAGGCGGCGGCGGCCGCGAGTGTGGCGGCATTGAAGGCCAAGGATGCGCCGCTCTCGCAGATCCAGGCTGCCGAGAAGCAACGCGCGGCCTTGCCTCGCACACCGGCCGAAGCCGAGGAGCGCTGGCGTCGCGAGCAGATTGGCGAGGCGCAACTGGCCCAGCCGCTGTCGGGCCTGGCGCCGCACACCCAGCCGTTCGCGGGCGACCCCGAACAGGCCAGCGCGTCGCGCCGCAACTTCATCGCGCTGGCGCTGTGCCTGATGGTCGGCACGGCCGGTCTGCCGCACCTGCTGACGCGCTACTACACGACCAGCTCCGTGCGCGGCGCGCGCGAGTCGGTCGCCTGGTCGCTGGTCTTCATCTGCCTGCTCTACCTGACCGCGCCGGCGCTGGCCGTGATGGTCAAGACCGAGGTGTTCAACGGGCTGGTCGGCACGAGCTTCGACCAGTTGCCGGCCTGGATACGGCAGTGGCAGCGGGTCGACCCGGCGTTGCTGTCGGCGGTCGACCTGAACGGCGACGGCCGCTTGCAGCTGGGCGAGCTACGCCTGCACCCGGACCTCGTCATGCTCGTCATGCCTGAACTGGGCGGGCTGCCCTACGTCATCTCCGGGATGGTGGCGGCCGGCGGGCTGGCCGCGGCGCTGTCGACGGCCGACGGGCTGCTGCTGGCCATCTCCAGCGCGCTGTCGCACGACCTGTACTTCAAGGCGCTGAACCCGGAGGCCTCGCGGACGCGTCGGGTCACGTTGTCCAAGGCATTGCTGTTGGCCGCGGCGCTGGCGGCGGCAGCGGTCGCGTCCAGCCGGCCGGCGGACATCCTGGCCGTGGTGACGGCGGCGTTCTCCATCGCCGGCTCCACCTTTTTCCCGGCCCTGGTCGCCGGCGTGTTCTGGCGCCGTGCCAACCGCACCGGTGCGCTGGCCGGCATGCTGACGGGCCTGTTCGTCTGCCTGGGCTATCTGGCCCTGGCCCACCCGGGGCTGCGTGCGCTGGTCGGCCTGCCCGGGCCGGTGACGCTGGTCTGGGGCATCCATCCCGCATCGGCCGGGCTGTTTGGCGTGCCGGCGGGGGCGCTGGCGCTCGTGCTGGTCAGCCTGCTGACGCGGCCGCCCGGCGAGCGGGAACGGGGCATTGTCGACATGCTGCGGGCCCGCCCGTCGCCTTGATCCGCCGGCGATTTGGTCATTTCGAGCTTCCGAGCTAGAATCGCGGGTTCCCCCTTGCCGGGCCACGAGTAGACGCCGTGGTGCGGCTTCCTCAGCCGGGCAGTTCATATCGACAGCGCCCGGCTGGAATCCACAAGGAGTATCTATGCGTCACTACGAAATCGTTCTGCTGATCCATCCGGATCAAAGCGAACAGGTTCCGGCCATGCTGGAGCGTTACAAGGGCCTGATCACCACCGGTGGTGGTGTCGTGCACCGGGTCGAAGACTGGGGCCGCCGTCAACTGGCGTACCAGATCCAGAAGCTCGCCAAGGCCCATTACCTGTGCCTGAACATCGAAGCCAGCAAGGAAATCCTGGCTGAGCTGGAGACCGGCTTCCGCTTCAACGACGCCGTGCTGCGCCACCTCACCGTGGTCCAGGACAAGGCCATCACGACCCCCTCGGTCATGATGAAGGCCGTCGAGCGCGAAGAAGCCCGCAAGGCGCCGCAGCAGCAAGAAGCTGCCTAAGCCCAGGCCGTCGCTAAAGAACCAGGTTTTTCGAGCAGCGTGCCTACGGCGTGAATCAACTTCACCTGCAGGCGCAGATCCAGCAACTCGGACAAGTTCGCTACACACCCGCCGGGCTGATGGCCCTGGATGCAAGCCTCAAGGCCGAGTCCGAAGTCATCGAAGCCGGCAAGCCGCGCAAGGTCTCCCTGGAGATCAAGGCGGTTGCGGTGGGCGACCTGGCCAAGGAGTTGCAGGCGCTGGGAGTCGGTGGTGTCGCGGTGTTCCGCGGCTTCCTGACCCACCAGCGCAACGGTCGGGGCTTCATCGCTCATGTCACCGTGATCGAACCCGCTGCTCCCGAGCCTGGCAAGTTTTGAATCCGGATAGATTTAACAGAGGTCCTCTATGCCCCCGCCACGTGGTAAAGGTCGCTTCTCCAAAGACAAGAAGCCCAAGCGCAACCAACAATCGTTGCTGTTCCGTCGTAAGCGTTTCTGCCGCTTCACCGTCGCCGGTGTCGAAAAGATCGACTACAAGGACATCGACACCCTGCGCGATTTCATCTCCGAAAACGGCAAGATCACGCCCGCTCGCCTGACCGGCACGCGCGCTTTCTTCCAGCGCCAGCTGACGGTGTCCATCAAGCGTGCGCGCTTCCTGGCCCTGCTGCCGTACAGCGACCAGCACAAGGTCTAAGGAGCTGACGACATGCAAGTGATCCTGCTCGAAAAAGTGGCCAACCTCGGCAACCTCGGCGACGTCGTCAAGGTCAAGGACGGTTACGCCCGCAACTTCCTGATCCCGACCAAGCAGGCGCGTCGCGCCACCGAGGCCGCCATCAAGGAATTCGAAGCCAAGCGCGCCGAACTCGAAAAGGCGGCCGCCGCCAAGCTGGCCGAAGCCCAGAAGCTGGGTGACGCCATCGCCGGCAAGACCGTGCGCATCGCCCAAAAGGCCGGTGTGGACGGTCGCCTGTTCGGCTCCGTCACGAACGCCGACGTGGCCGACGCGCTGACCAAGTCCGGCAGCGCCATCGCCAAGTCGCAAGTGCGCCTGCCCAACGGTCCGCTGAAGACCGTCGGTGAGTTCCCGGTCAACATCGCGGCTCACACCGACGTGGTGGTCGAGATCACCGTCCAGGTGGTTGCTGAAGCCGAATAATTTGGCTTGCGCTGCGGCCTGATTTGGCCGCAAGATCCAAGAAGGCCGAGGCCCCCACAGGGTTTCGGCCTTCTGTTTTTCTGGGTCGAGTTTTCCCGCTTGATCCACCGGTTGCCCCCAATCCGTTCACAGCTTTATCCACAGGCATGTCCGCGATCTTTCCCGCTTCCTCTTCCGCCGCGCCGCATGACGATGAGGTCGCGCGGCTGCGTGTGCCGCCGCACTCGGTCGAGGCCGAGCAGAGCGTGCTCGGTGGCCTGCTGATCGACAACTCGGCCTGGGACAAGGCAGCCGACCTGCTGACCGACAGCGACTTCTACCGCTTCGAGCACAAGCATGTGTACACGGCGGTCGGCAAGCTCATCAACGCAGGCAAGCCGGCCGACGTGGTCACGGTCTTCGACGAGCTGACGTCGGTGGGCCGTGCCGAGGAATGCGGTGGTCTGGCCTATCTGAACGCGCTGGCGCAGAGCGTGCCCAGCGCCGCCAACCTGCGCCGCTACGCTGAGATCGTTCGTGAGCGCGCCATCCTGCGCAAGCTGGTCGCCACGTCGGATGAGATCGCCACCGCGGCAATGAACCCGCAGGGCCGCGCCGTCACGCAGATTCTGGATGAGGCCGAAGGCAAGATCTTCCGCATCGGCGAGGAAGGCTCGCGCAGCCGCCAGGGTTTCCAGAGCATGGACCAACTCGTGGTGCAACTGATCGACCGCGTCAACGAGCTGGCTGAAGCTGGGTATCAGGACGTCACCGGCGTGCGTACCGGTTTCTACGACCTCGACAAGCAGACCGCCGGCCTGCAGGGCGGCGACTTGATCGTGCTGGCGGCGCGCCCGTCCATGGGCAAGACGGCGTTCGCCGTCAACATCGCCGAGAACGTGGCCATCAACGAAGGCCTGCCGGTCGTCATCTACTCCATGGAAATGGGCGCTGCCCAGCTGGCGCTGCGGATGGTGGGTTCCATCGGCCGCATCGACCAGAGCCACCTGCGCACCGGCCAGCTGAAGGACGACGAGTGGGGGCGGCTGTCCGAGGCCGTCGACAAGCTAGGCAAGGCCGCGATCTACATCGACGAGAGCCCGGGCCTGTCGCCCAGCGAGGTGCGCGCCCGTGCACGGCGCCAGGCGCGCATCAGCGGCCAACTGGGGCTGATCGTCATCGACTACTTGCAGCTGATGAGCGGCAATGGCGGCGGCAGCGAGGAGAACCGCGCCACGGTGCTGGGCGAGATCTCGCGGGGCCTGAAGGCGCTGGCCAAGGAGCTGCGCTGCCACGTCATCGCGCTGTCGCAGCTGAACCGCTCGGTGGAGCAGCGGCCCGACAAGCGGCCCATGATGTCCGACCTGCGCGAGTCCGGCGCCATCGAGCAGGACGCGGACATCATCATGTTCATCTACCGCGACGAGTACTACACCAAGGACGAGTGCAAGGAACCCGGCGTGGCGGAGATCATCATCGCCAAGCAGCGTAACGGCCCGGTGGGCACGGTGAAGCTGATGTTCCAGCGCATGCACACCAAGTTTGAGAACCTCGCGCCCGGCTACGTCGGCGTGGAGCGGGACGAGTACTAGCCGGCCAGTGCTGCCATGGCTGCCGCTGCGGGCCCGCAACGGGAGCCGGTGCGCCTACCAGACGGTGTTGACCAGCAGCCAGTCGTCCGCGGTCAGTCCATCCAGCGTGCTGCGGATGGCATCGTGATCCGCGTCTGTGCCGTGCGGGCGCAGGCAAGGCAGCAACCGCAATGCCGTGCGGCCTGGCACCCAGCGGCCCAGATGGGCATCGGCCGGGGAGCGCATACGCTGGCCGGTCAAGGCGCCCAGCCAATGGGCCAGGGTGGGCCCTGCCGCCACGCGCCGCGCCAGCCGGGCAGGCAGTGCCAGGGCGCCTGCATCGTTCGCCATCGCATGCCAGACCCGCGGGGGCAGTGCGGCGGCGGGCGTGCTCCATTCGAGCATCTGCAACGAAAGCGCCATGCTGGTGCCGCCGCGGCCGGTTGCCAGCCAGCCGCGTGCGTAGGCGTCGTCTGCCAGCCCGAGGCATGCCAGCCGATCAGGCCCCAAGGTGCGCAGGCGGTCCAGGTCCTGCGCCTGTGCGCCGCCACTCGACCCGATCGCGGCCTGTCGCCATGACGTGAGCAGCAGGCCGCAGCGCTCGGCCGACAGCCTGCAGCGACCGCAGTGGACCAGGAAGGCCATTCAGCACATCCCCACGACGGTCGCTCGACCGATCGAGCCGGGTCTGCGGTCAGTCAATGGCACCCGACAGCACTCCCGTCTCTGATGATGGCCGTGGGCAACGGCGGATGCGCCATGGCCGTGAAGACGGCGGCCGCACGGTCGCTCGCCTGGTTGTTGCTGGCGCCGCCTATCGTCGCCCTGGCGATGGACCAGTGGCCCGGCGGCACATTGTCGAAGAAGACGGGCCACGGTCCCGGGTTGGCGCCACCGGGCGGTGGGTTGGGAATCGTCAGATCGCCAATGACCAGGGGCACCGGTGGCGGATTGCCCGGCACGTCGACCGTGATCCTCAGCCAGCAGGGGTACGCGGCCGGATTGGCCATGTTGTTGAACAGTGACAGGGTTGGCGGGTTGCCGGACACGCCGAAGCTGACCCTGGACCAGTCGATCTGGTTCACGGTCCCCGGCAGGACCCGCAGGCCGCGGTAGAGATAGGTGGGGTAGTAGGCCGCGTCGGCGGTCTCCCGGGGCTGCTGGGCCTGTGGCTCAGGGGCTGGCTGCAACTGCGCGCAGGACGCGAGCACCGCCGTCGACAGCAGGATGAGAAGGGCTTTGTTCATCATGGGTCCTCGTGTTCGGGTGTGGCGCCAATCTCCCGATGGCGATCACGGCATCGGGAGGGGGCGCTGGAGGTTCTTGTTAGCCGGCGCGCCGGTCAGACCCAGGCCGCCCCGGAGCGGCCGGGCCACCATCCGGTCAGCTTGATGTGCCCGCGGCCAAGTTCCCAGGTGTTCAGCGGGTTGGACACGCGCAGGAACTGGGTGGCACCGGCGGTGAATTCCATGGTGATGTCGAAGTTGGTCGCTTCCAGCGGGATGCCGGTGATCTGGGCGTCCAGGCCGCCCGAGACGCGTTCCGTGCGTGTCACCCGTTCAGTGCCCACGTCGTAGGTCACCGTGGCGGTGACGATGTAGGAGCCGCCGTTGTCCAGCCACAGGTTGAGGTAGGGCGTGTCTCCGACCCAGCGCGGGATGATGACCCGGCCCGCGAAGGACGTGAACTCGTAGGCGTAGGCCACCGGCTCCCTGTCAACCACATTCGCCTTGCTGGGGAAGATCCGCTTCTCGACGTTGTCCGTCGAGGAGGTGGTCTTGTAGGAACCCTTCAGCGACGCGGACTGGTCGCTGCCCGTCATCGCGGCGACGCCGTCGACCGAGCCGGTGATGCTGAACTCGCTGTTGTCCTGACGCGAGCCGATGTTCACGCAGCCGTCTGTGAGCCAGACCTTGGTGATCATCCCGAAGCCCTGGTCGATCTTGTCGCCCGTGGCCTTGTTGTACTTCTTGGCCACCTTCAGGATCTCGTCGTACCTCTCCAGCATGACCTGGGCGGGGTCCTCGACGTACTCGACGCCGTAGGCGGAACCCGTGGATGTCAGCGAGCCCTTGGTGCCGAAGTCCCAGGTGCTCTGCAGACCCACGTTGACCTCCGTGCCGGTGGTCGGGTCCTTGTAGGGCACGTCGAACTTCACGCCGACCGTCGTCTGCTTCACATCGCCCTGCTCGATGTGCCAGTCGGTGCCCGACACCGCGATCACGGCGGGGACGGCGATGCCCGTCTGCGCGCCCTGGAACTGGCTGTCGGTCGGATTGAACCAGCCCAGCGCCCCGACCCTGATGGTCGGGTCGAGTGTCCAGTTGCCCCAGGCAAAGCGATCCGTGTTCCGCAGCAGCCGTGTCAGCTGTACGTTCCACGCCGTGCTGCTGTCGTCGGCGACGCCGCTGGGTTGGGCGAGGACTTGAAAACCTTGTTCGTTCGATTCAGGCATGACCAATCTCCCTGTGAAGTGAATGAAAAGACCACCGTTCAGCACCGTCGACCGGTGCTGTGCAAAGCATGGCGGGGATCACCTGCGACGTGTTCATGTGGCGCTTGCGCCCGACGATGGAGCGCTTGCGTCCAGCGCAAGCCGGATGTCGGCGCCGTGCTCCATGAAGCTCAGCAGCGCGCGCACCTCGTTCACGGTGCGTTCGCTGATCTGCGGCGGCCGGTGGCCGGCAGCGGCGCGCTGCGGCGCCACCGGCTGGCCGATGCCGCGGAACAGCCAATCCATCGAAATGCCGAGCGCATCGCACAGGCACACGGCATGGTCCAGCGTGATCGGGCCGCCCCGCTTCCAGCGGCTGATGGCGGCCTCGTTCACATCCAGTGCGCAGGCCAGCGCTGTCGCCTTGTAGTTGCCGCGCAGTTGCATGGCAGCGACGAGCCGGTCGCCGAAATGGCCGGCGCCGGGCGCCGGCGACTCGGTGATCGCTCCGTCGCAGCGCCACAGGCGACAGGACGCCGGCCGCCCCGGCAGGGCGGCCGGCGGGTCGGCCGTGTCCGGATGCTGGCCGCGTGACCCCGCGGGTGAATTGATGATGTCCATGCCATGACTCCTGGTGCGCCATCCACCCGCCGATCGGCGGGCTGCTCTGCGCGGTAAAAAGAAGCGGTGAGGGTCTTCGCGGCGCATGGCGGCGTAGGGGGCCTCTCTCCAGGAAACGCGCCGTAGCGCCTGAACACGACATGCCGCGGCTCTTTTGTGACCTGTTGTGGATGAGTTAGGGGGGCATCTGCGTGAGGAAGTCTCCCGTCCCCCGCGGTGCCCGTCGGCTGTCGGGAGCCAGGCGCGCGTCCGTTGACGGCGGTCAAGGCCCCACGGCACGGGTGCCCCTAACCTGAACGCATCCATCCCGGCGTTCACGCAAAGGCAGGCCATGTATCAGCGCATCCTCGTTCCCGTCGACGGCAGCTCGACTTCCGGCAAGGGGCTCACCGAGGCCATCTCCATCGCCCGCATGACCGGCGGGCGTATCCGCCTGTTGCATGTGGTGGACGCGCTGCCGGCGGCCATAGGTGCCGATTCATTCGCCGGCTATTCCGCAGAGGTGCTGCCGCTGTTGCGCGAGGGTGGTCACGCGGTGCTGGAGCAGTCCCGCAAGCTCGTGGAAGCCGTCGGCGTCACTGTCGATACGGTGATGCGCGAAGTGGTGGGCGGGCGCGTGTCGGACCTGATCGTGGAAGAGGCGGCTGCCTGGTCGGCCAGTCTCATCGTGCTTGGCACGCATGGCCGGCGCGTCGTGCGCCGGCTGCTGCTGGGCAGCGATGCCGAGCAGGTGTTGCGCACCGCCACCGTGCCGGTGCTGCTCGTGCGCGGCGAGTAAGTCGTGCGACCGCTGCTGGTGCTGTCCGGCGTGGCAGCGCTTGCGCTGGCCCTGGTGTTTGGCACGCCGCTGGTCCTGGGCCAGCGCGTGCAGGTCGTCACACTCACGCCGCGCGACCTGGTGCGCAGCGTGGTGGCGACGGGCCATGTGGAGGCGCCGCATCGCGTGGAGATCGGCTCGCAGGTCGTCGGCACGGTGAAGCTCGTCCCGGTCGACGAAGGCCAGACTGTGAAGGCCGGGCAGCGGCTCGTTGAGCTGGACGACGCCGAGCTGCGTGCCGCGGCACGTGAAGCCGATGTCGCCGTGCTGCAGGCGCAGGCGCGCGTGCGGCAGCTGCAGGAGGTGCAGCGGCCGGTGGCGGCACAGGCGCAGCGCCAGGCCCAGGCCACGCTAGACAACGCCCAGGCCCAGTGGCGCCGCCAGCAGGACTTGTACAACCAGGGCTACGTTGGCCAGGCGGCACTGGACGACGCGCGCAAGAGCCTGGCGCTGGCGGACGCCCAGCTCGGCGCGGCGCGCAAGCAGCTCGACGCGACCCAGGCCGGCGGCAGCGACGCGGCGGTCGCCGTCGCCGCGCTGGCGCAGGCACGCGCCGGCGCGGACCTGGCCCATGCGCGGCTTCGCTACGCGACGCTCACCGCACCGGAGGATGGCCAGCTCATCAGCCGCGGCGTGGAGCGTGGCGACGTCGTGCAGCCCGGCAAGACACTGATGGTGCTGTCGCCCGCAGGCGAGACCCAGCTCGTCGTGCAGTTCGACGAGAAGCACCTCGGCCTGCTGGCTCCGGGCCAGCGCGCGCTGGCCTCGGCCGACGCCTTTGCGGACCAGCGCTTCGGCGCTGAGGTGGCCTACATCAACCCCGGCGTCGACCTGCAACGCGGCTCGGTGGAGGTCAAGATGCGCGTGCCGCAGCCGCCAGCCTATCTGCGCCAGGACATGACCGTGTCGGTGGACGTGGAGGTGGCTCGGCGCAACCAGGTGCTGGTGGTGCCGCTGGACCTGCTGCACGATGCCGGCAGCACCTCGCCCTGGGTGCTGAAGCTGGCGGACGGCCGCGCGCGGCGCCAGGTCGTGCGGCTGGGGCTGCGCGGCGCGGGCGCCGTCGAGGTGCTGGAAGGGCTGAGGACCGGTGACCAGCTGGCGCCGGCCGATACGCGCGAAGGCGCCCGGCTACGCGCCGCGGCGCCCAGCCCATGAAGACCTGGCAGCCGTTTGAATGGATCGTCGCCTCGCGCTTCCTGCGTGAGGGGCGTTGGCAGACGGTGTTCATCGTCGGCGGCGTGGCCATCGGCGTGGCTGTCATCGTCTTCATGTCGGCACTGCTGTCCGGCCTGCAGGCCAACTTCATCCGCCGTGTGCTGACCGCACAGGCGCACATCCAGCTGTTGCCACCCAAGGAGACGGCACGGCCGCTGCGCTCCCAGGAGGCCGGCGTGCTGCAGGACGCCACCGTGCAGGCGCCGCTGCAGAGGCTGAAGTCCATCGACCAGTGGCAGGCCGTCGCGGCGCAGATCTGCGCGCTGCCGCAGGTGCTGGTTGTGTCGCCGGCGGCCACCGGCTCTGCTCTCGTCGTCCGGGGCGATGCGAGCCGCGCTATCTCGGTAGTGGGCGTGGAGCCCGAGCAGTATTTCCGCATCGTCTCGCTGCCAGACAAGCTTGTGCGCGGCAGCGCGCGGCTGAACGGCGGCGACATCCTGATCGGCACCGAGCTGGCGAGCGACCTGGGGCTGGACGTGGCCGACAAGCTGCGCCTCACCGCCGCGTCCGGCGCCGACAACGTGCTCACAGTCAGCGGCATCTTCGACTTGGGCAACAAGGGTGCCAACCAGCGCACCACCTACCTGGCGTTGCACACCGCCCAGAGCCTGCTGAAGCTGCAGGGCGGCGTGTCCAGCCTGGACGTGACCGTGCGCGACGTCTACGCGGCCGAGGACGTGGCCCAGCGCATCACGGCGTTGACCGGCGTGCAGGCCGACAGCTGGATCAAAACCAACGCCCAGTTCTTCAGCGCGGTGCAGGCCCAGGTCAGCGCCAACACGGCCATCCGCTTCTTCGTGGGCTTGTCGGTGGCCTTCGGCATTGCCAGCGTGCTGTTCGTGTCGGTGGTGCAGAAGTCGCGTGAGATCGGCATCCTGCGGGCCATGGGCGTCTCGCGTGGGCGCATCCTGCGCCTGTTCCTGCTTCAGGGCGGCCTGCTGGGCCTGGCCGGCTCCGCGGCCGGGTCGGCCATCGGCGCGGCGGCGCTGGTGCTGTGGCGCGAGATGGCGCGCGGGCCGGACGGCCTGCCGCTGGTGCCCGTCACGCTGCAGGCGGCGCTGTTCCTCGCCGCGCTGGGGCTGGCCAGCGTCACCGGCCTGCTTGCGGCCGTGGCGCCTGCGCTGCGCGCCGCGCGGCTGGACCCCGTGGTGGCCATCCGTGGCTGAGTCGGCCGCCAGCGGCGTGGTCGTGCGCCTGCAGCGAGTGCGCAAAGCGTTCAATGTGGGCCAGCCCCACGAGACGGAGGTGCTGCACGGCATCGACATCGAGCTGCGCAGTGGCGAGTTCTGCGCCGTGGTTGGGCCGTCGGGCTCGGGCAAGAGCACGCTGCTCAACCTCATCGGCCTGCTGGACCGCCCGACCGCCGGGCTGCTGTCGGTCTGCGGCCAGGAGACCACCGCGCTGGACGACGCCGCGCTGACGCGGCTGCGCGGGCGCAGCATCGGCTTCGTCTTTCAGTACCACCACCTGATCGGCGCCTTCACGGCGCTGGAGAACGTCATGATGCCCATGCTGGGCGACGCGGGGTTCCCCGACCGCGCGATGCACGAGCGCGCGCGCGAACTACTGGGCAGGGTGGGTCTGGCCAAGCGCTGTGACAACCTGGCCGTGCACCTGAGCGGCGGCGAGCAGCAGCGCGTGGCGGTGGCGCGCGCCTTGGCCATGCGGCCTGCCGTGGTGCTGGCGGATGAGCCCACCGGCAACCTCGACACCAAGTCGGCGGACGTGGTGTTCGAGATGTTGCGCGACGTGAATCGCACACAGCAGACCACCGTCCTGTTTGTCACCCACAACCCCGCGCTGGCGCTGCGCTGCGACCGCACCATCGAGGTCGTGGACGGCGCCATCGTCGGTGCGGTGAGCCCTCAGCCCGAAGCTGGTATCTGACGGCTCACGAAGACGACGTCCGCAGGCTCGTGCCTGTCGGCGCGGATCTCGAAGCCCAGCGCCCTCGCCAGGCCCAGCATCTCGTGGTTCTCGCGCAGTACATGGCCCACGATGCGCTGCGTGCCGCGTGTCGCGGCGTAGTCCAGCAGTGCTTGCATCAGCAGCCGCCCCAGACCCTGGCCCTTGAGGTCGCTGCGCACCATGACGGCAAACTCGGCCTCCACGTTGTCGGGGTCGCGCACCAGGCGTGCGACACCCAGCGTGCGCGGCGCGCCCGGCACCTGTGCGTCGACGACGATGAAGGCCATCTCGCGCTCGTAGTCGATCTGCGTGAGCCGTGCCAGGTCCTCATGCGACAGCGCGTGCGGTGCCTGAAAGAAGCGCATGCGCAGGTCTTCGGGGTCGGCACTTTCCAGGAAGGCACGGTGCTGGGCCTCGTCCTCGGGGCGGATGGGGCGCATCTGCACCGGGTGGCCGCACCATTGCAGCGTGCGCGCCAGCTCGGCGGGGTAGGGGCGCACGGCGAAGCGCGCCACGCCCGAGGGCGCCGCCGCTGACAGGCGCACGCGCGCGTCCAGCGCCATGACGCCGTGCTCGTCGGCCCACAGCGGGTTGATGTCCAGCTCGGCCAGCTCGGGCAGGTCAGCCAGCAGCTGTGCCACGGCGATCAGCGCGTCGCACAGCGCGTCCAGGTGGGCTGGCGGTCGGTCGCGGTAGCCGGCCAGCAGCCGAGCCACGCGAGTGCGGCTGACCAGCTCGCGCGCCAGCGTGCGGTTCAGCGGCGGCAGCGCCACGGCGCGGTCGCCCAGCACCTCCACGGCCGTGCCACCCTGGCCGAACAGCAGCACCGGCCCGAAGATGGGGTCGACATGGGCGCCGACGATGAGTTCCTGCGCATGCGGCCGCTGCGCCATGGCCTGCACGCTGAAGCCCTCGATGCTGGCCTCGGGGCGGACAGCCTGCAGATGGGCGAGCATCTCCTCGGCGGCCACGCGCACGGCGGCCTCTCCGCGCAGGTCCAGCCGCACGCCGCCGGCGTCCGACTTGTGCAGGATGGCGGGCGACACCACCTTCAGCGCCACCGGCCCGTCGATGCGGCGGGCCGCGTCGGCGGCGGCCTGCGGTGTGGGCGGCACCCGCAGCGTGGCCACGACCGGGATGCCGTAGGCGGCCAGCAGCGCCTTGGCGTCGACCTCGTCCAGCCATTCGCGGCCGGCGGACAGCGCCGCGTCGACGATGCGGCGTGCGCTCGTCCGGTCGGGTTCGGCGTTGGCACTGGCGGTGGGGGTCTGGCGCAGCGCCACCTGGTTGCTGCGGTAGGTCTGCATCAGCGAGAACGCGCGCACGGCCTCCTCCGGCGTCTCGTAGCCCGCAATGCCTGCCGCCTCGAACAACCGCCGTGCCGGCGCGACGGTGTCGCCACCCAGCCAGCAGCTCAGCACGCGGCCCGGGTGCGCGGCGATGAGCGGCGCACAGGCGCCCGCGATGGTCTCGCTGGCCACGATGGCCGTCGGCGCGTGCACGAACAGCAGCGCCCCGGCCTCGGGCGCCTTGAACAAGGCCGTCAGCGTGTCCACGTAGCGCTGGGCCGGCGCGTCG
The DNA here is from genome assembly GCA_016195825.1 of Burkholderiales bacterium. GTDB lineage: Bacteria > Pseudomonadota > Gammaproteobacteria > Burkholderiales > Burkholderiaceae_C > Pelomonas. The sequence continues at coordinate 38,303 of JACPYV010000193.1, forward strand.
CCAATGATGTCGATGGGGTTGCCGTGCGACCAACTGGCTGGCAGCACGGCGTCGAGCTGCTGCATCAGCGCCTCGCCCGGTCGGGCCAGCGTCACGCCCAGCGGGGCGGCCGCATCAGCCACCATGACGCCGGCACCGCCGCCGTTGGTCATCACCATCAGCTCGCGGCTGTGGTTGTCGCGGAAGCGCGCCAGTGTCTGCGCGGCGATGAAGAGGTCTTTCAGCGTGTCCACGCGCAGCATGCCGGCGCGGCGGATGGCGGCGTCGAACACGATGTCCTCACCGGCCAACGCGCCCGTGTGCGAGGCCGCGGCCTTCATGCCGGCCGGCACGCGGCCGGCCTTGACGACGATGACCGGCTTGGTACGCGCCGCCGCCCGCGCCGCCGACATGAACTTGCGCGGCGAGGTGATGGATTCGATGTAGAGAAGGATGGCGCGCGTATGCCGATCCGTGGCTAGGTGGTCCAGCAGGTCGCCGAAGTCCACGTCCGCGTGCTCGCCCAGCGATACCAGGTGCGAGAAGCCGATGTGCTCCGCGTTGGCCCAGTCCAGCAGCGCCGTCAGCAGCGCGCCGGATTGCGACACCAGCGCCAGCTCGCCCGGCAGCGCGCTGGCTTGCGTGAAGCTCGCGTTCAGGCCGATGTGCGGGCTCAGCAGCCCGATGCAGTTGGGGCCGAGCAGTCTCAGGGTGTGGGGCCGCGCCGCGTCCAGTGCGGCCTGCTTCTGCTGCGGCGTGAGGCCAGCCGTGACGACGATGGCGGCGCGCGTGCCCAGCGCGCCCAGCTGAGCGACGAGCGGGGCGATGGTGTCGGGCGGCGTGCACAGCACGGCCAGGTCAGGCGTAAACGGCAGCTCGGCCGCATCCCCGTAGCAGCGCTGGCCGTCGAGCGCCCGCAGCCGCGGGTTCACCGGCGCCACCGGGCCCTTGAAGCCGCCGGCCACCAGGTTGCGCCAGACGGTGGTGCCCACGCGGGCGGGCTGGTCCGAGGCGCCGAATACGGCCACGGACCGCGGGGTGAGCAGGCGGTCGAGGAAGCGTTGCGTCATGCTGGCATGCTCAGTGCGACAGAAGCACCGGCACCGGCGAGCTGCTCATCAGCGTGCGCGTGACGCCGCCCAGCACGGTCTCGCGCAGCCGCGAATGGCCGTAGCCGCCGGTGACGATGAGCTGGGCGCCCATGTCTGCCGCGTGCGACAGCAGCGCCTCGCCGGCACCCACCTTGATAGGCACGTAGCTGACTTTGACGTTCAGGCCATGGCGGGCCAGCCACAGCGCGATGTCGGCGCCGGGCAGTTCGCCGTGGCGACGGTCGACGTCCTCGGGCGCGTCAAACACGGCCACCTCGACGCTGGCGGCCATCTTCAGCAGCGGCAGCGCGTCGTGCATGGCCCGCGCGGCCTCGCGGCTGCCGTTCCAGCCGACCAGCACGCGGGCGGCGGAGGCCACCTCGCACTCGCCAACATAGGGCAGCAGCAGCAAGGGCCGGCCGGCCCGCAGCAGCACGTCCTGGGGCATCTGCGTGGACTGCTCGGAGCGCGGCTCGTCGGGATTCGGCTGCGTGGCGACGATCAGGTCGCTGTAGCGCGCTGCCAGGCTCATCACCTCGCTGGCATTGCCCAGCTCCGCCCGGCCTTCGTAGGAGCGCACGCCCAGGCTGAGTGCCTGCTCCAGGAACTGGCTCACGCACTGGTCGGCCTGCTCCCGCAACTGGTCCATGGCCGCCTGCTGGTACTCCGCCAGGCCCAGCATGCCCGGCCCGTCGGCCGGCAGGACGATCCAGCCGGTGGGCGCCACGCCCACCAGGTGGGCGTCATGCTGGCGTGCGAGCGCCGCGGCGGCCGCCACGCGCGCCTGCGCGTTGCTGCTGCCATCGAGGTGGACGAGGATGGTCTTGAGGGTCATGACGCTTCTCCTTTGCGCGACTGCGCAGTTGCATGGGCGCCATGTTTTGCGAGGCCGGCGCCCGCGCCATTGACGCGGGTCAACTCCCGGCTGCGTTGTCGGCGCAACGCGCCGGCGGGCTCAGGGCTCGCCTGTGTCGTGCTGCAGAGCGTTCAGCCAAAGCAGCGCCCAGCTGCGCCAGAACTGCTGCAAGCCGCTGGAGAACGCTGGGTAGGGGAAGGCTTGGAATGCGTCCACCAGCGGCTGGGCCGAGGGCAGCGGTGCCGAGGTGTCGACCCAGGGCTGCATCCAGCGCGCTGCGCTCCGCTCGGTGTCCTTCCACCACGCGGTCTGGGCGTCCAGCAGCGCGATCAGTCCGCGGTTGCAGGCCAGCGATCCGAGTGCCCACTGGCGTGACAGTTCGGCAGCGTCGGTGGCCGGTGATGGGGCACGGGCGGTGGTGGCCATGGTGGTCTCCGCAGCAGGGTAGCCCACTCTAGGCGCATCGCGGCCGCGTGACTTGCGTTGCATCAACTCAGTCCGTCGGTGCGCTGCAGAAGGCGAAGGTGTGCCGCCCGCGGTCCTTGGCCTCGTACATGGCGTCGTCTGCCGCCTTGAGCAGGCCCTCCGCCGAGTGCCCGTCGCCCGGGTACATCGCAATGCCCACGCTGGCCTGCGCGGTGAGCGACTGGCCGGCGATTTGCAGCGGTGCCTGCAGGTCGGACAGGATCTCGCGTGCGATGCCGGCCGCCTCGTCGCGCGTGCTCAGCCCTTCAAGCAGTACGACGAACTCGTCCCCGGCCAGCCGGGCGACCAGATCCTCCGCGCGCACCGCGCGGCGCAGCCGTACTGACACTTCGATCAGCAGTTGGTCGCCTGCCGCGTGTCCCAAGGAGTCGTTGACGGCCTTGAAATGGTCCAGGTCGATGAAGAGCAAGGCCAGGCTGGCGTGATGGCGGTTGGCGTGGGACAGCGCGCGCTCCAGCGAAGACATGAAGTGCAGGCGGTTCGGCAGGTCGGTCAGCGCGTCGTGGTGGGCCAGGTGGTCCAGTCGCTCCTGCACGGCCTTGACGGGCGTGATGTCGGAAGCGATGGCCACATAGTGGACGATGCAGCCGAGTTGGTTGCGGATGATGCTGATGTTCTGCCAGACGGGGTAGGCCTCGCCGCACTTGCGCCGGTTCCAGATTTCGCCCTGCCACTGGCCGGTCTGATTCAGCGTGCGCCACAGCTCGCGGTAGAAGGTCTCGTCGTGCAGGCCGCTTTGCTGCAGGCGCGGGTTGGTGCCCAGCAGCTCGGCCTCGGCGTAGCCGGTCATGCGGCAGTAGGCCCGGTTGACGGCGATCAGCCTTGCCTTGGTGTCCGCCACGATGATGCCCAAGTCGGAGTGGTCGAACACCAACGCCGCCAGCCGGGTGCGCTGCAGCCGCTGCCGGGCCCAGCGGCCGAAGGCCAGAGCTATCAATCCGGCCGCCGCCAGTGCGAGCAGGGCCGGCTGGCTCATTCCAGCCTCAGCTGCAGTTCCTGTCCGGCACGGTGCACGACCATGCGCGTGCCGGCGATGCTGCGCCAGGCCAGCAGCGCGTTGACGAGGTCTGCGCTGCCGGTGACGGGGTGGCCGTTCATCAGGGTCACGATGTCGCCTGCGCGCAGCTGCAGGCGCTCGGCCAGGCTGCCGTGCGGCACCGACAGGATGAGCGCGCCGCTGATGTCGCCGCGGCCCGCCGCCCGCGCGACGCTGGGGGCGACGTCGTCGAACAGCGCGCCCAGGCGCGGCCGCCGAGGCAGCGTGGCGTCGCTGCGCAGCTCCGCCACGATCTGCCGCACGATCGCGATGGGGATGGCCAGACTGGCACCCGGCGTGCCCGCGGGGCCCACGATGGTGCGCGCGCTCATGCCGGCAATGGCGCCCGAGGCGTCCAGCAGCGGCCCGCCGGAGTTGCCGGGGTTCAGTGCCACGTCGCTCTGGATGAACAGCAGCTCGCCGTCATCGCCGAAATGCCGGTCCTTGCCGCTGACGATGCCGGCGGAGGCTGAGCGCTCCAGGCCGAAGGGCTCGCCGACGGCCAGCACCCAGTCGCCCACGCTCAGGCTGTCCGGGCTGGCGAAGACGGGGTGCGCGCGCGGCGGCGGGCTGACGCGCAGCAGGGCGACGTCGGCCGTGGCGTCTTGCCCCTCCAGCGTGGCCGCGAGCAGGCGCTTGTCGGGCAGGGCCACGAGGATCTGCTGCTCGTCGCTCAGCAGGTGGGCCACGGTGGCGATGGCGCCCTGGTCATCCAGCAGAAAGCCAGCGCCGACGCGGGGCTCCTCCTCGCCGGGCACGAACATGTAGATGCCCACGGCCCAGGCGGCGCCGCGCCGGAAGGCTGCCGCGAGGCTGGTCGGCTGCGCGCTGGCAGCGGCCGGTACGGCCCCGGCTGCCCGCGCGGCAGGCGCCAGAGCGACCAGCGTCAGGGCGCCGGCAAGCAGAAGACAGAGGTGTCGTTTCGACATTCGGCAAGGCAGGTTCATTTGGCGGGCGCGGCGGCCGGTGCGGCGGGTTCGTCGCGGGCCAGCCCGTCGTCAGCGTAGCGGTTGGCCGCGTTCCACAGCATCCAGCCGTCGGTGCCCGCGGCCTCGGCGGCGTCGATCTGCAGCCGGATCTCGCGCTCGCCGAAGGCGCGGCGGTCGAACGCGTAGTCGCGGAACGCCTGCAGCCAGGGCCTGAAGCGCAGGCCGGGCAGGCTGGTACGTTGGATAGCGCGCTGCAGGCTGCTGTGCACGATCTCGTAGGGCGAGGCCAGGGGGTCGCGGTGGCCGGGGATGCCGAAGCTGAAGCCGGACGGGTAGAGCATGGGCGAGAGGTAGTCCACGTGGCCGGCGATGGACTCCAGCTGCTGGCCGATGTGGGTGTCGTTGCTGTTCCAGGCCACGTAGCCAAAGATGTCGGCCGCGGTGAAGACGTTGTGGCGCTCCAGGCGGCTGCGGGCCGCGTCGAGGAATCCGGTGATCGCGGCGATGCGGCGGTCCTCGGTGTCGGGCTCGGCGAACTTGAGGCCGGTGGCGTCGGGGAAGCGCAGGTAGTCGAACTGGATCTCGTCGAAGCCCAGTTGCGCAGCCTCCTCGGCCAGCGCGAGATTGCGCTCCCAGGCCTCGCGCCTAAAGGGGTCGATCCAGGCCAGGCCCTCGCGGTCCTTCCAGACGCTGCCGTTGGCGTCGTGGACGGCCCAGGCCGGGTGAGCTGCCGCGTAGGGTTCGTCCTTGAAGACGACGATGCGCGCAATCAGGTACAGGCCGCGTCCCCGCAGGTCCTGCAGCAGGGCCGGCATGTCGCGCACGGTGACCAGGGGCTGCGGCAGGCCCGTGGCCGCCAGCGCCGCGCTGGGGTAGGGCACGAGGCCGCGGTCGCCCTTGACGTCGATCACCAGCGCGTTGAGCTCGGTCTCGTCGATGAGCTGGAGCGCGTCGCCGCGCAGCTGCGCGCTGCCGATGCCATGGGCCGAGAGGTACAAGGCCTTGGGCCGCAGGGGCTGCAGCGCGACCACCTGCGGCTGCGCAGCCACGACCTGGCCGCGGTATCGGGCGTAGCCGGGCGCGCGGGCCGTCAGCGGCGCGCCGGGTGCCATTTCGTCGGCGTCGAAGCGGCCCTGCGCGTCGCTGCGACGCAGCTCGGTGCCGACCATCAGTGTTGCGAACGGCACCGGCCGGCCGGTGCCGGCATCCCGCACCAGGCCGTCTCCTGCGAACGCGGGCAGGGCGGCCATCGCGCACAGCGCGATGGCCTGCCACCAGCGGGCCAGCCGCGCCGTGCGGCCACTAGCGAGCCAGGTAGCCGCCATCGACCGCGTAGTAGCTGCCCGTGACGAACGAGGCCCGCGGCGAGGCCAGCCACAGCGCCAGCTCGGCCACCTCCTGCGGCGTACCGAGGCGGCCGATCGGATGCATCGCCACCAACTGGGCGTTGGTGGCCTCATCGTTTTCCAGGCGCTCGATCATCGGCGTGTGGATGAATGCCGGCCCCACGGCGTTGATGCGGATGCCGGCGGCGGCGTACTCCATCGCGGCCGTCTTGGTCAGGCCGACCACGCCATGCTTGGCCGCGGTGTAGGCCGGCGCGTTGGCGAAGCCGACCTGGCCCAGGATGGAGGCGATGTTGACGATGGCGCCGCCGCCGTTCAGGCGCATCTGGGCGATCTGGTGCTTGAGGCCGTAGAAGACGCCGGACAGGTTGACGGCGATGACGCGCTGCCAGGCCTCGTCGGGGTAGTCCGCCGTCGGCGCCAGGTCGCCGCCGATGCCGGCGTTGTTGCAGGCGACGTCCAGCCGGCCGAAGGTCTGCACGGCGTGTGCCACCAGCAGGCGGCAGTCCTCGGGGCGGCTCACGTCGGCCGCGCAGTAGCTGGCCTGGCCACCTTGCTGGGCGATGGCGGCAACCGTCTGCCGGCCGCCGTCGGGGTCGACGTCGGAGACGACGACCTGGGCGCCTTCTCGCGCGAACGTGAGCGCGATCGCGCGGCCTATGCCGGATGACGCACCGGTCACCAGGGCGACTTTGCCTTGAAGCATGGCTGTTCTCCTACAACGAAGGCCTCATGAGACCCGCTTGCCCCCCGCCGAGGCTTGATGGCCGTCAAGGAAGTGAGCGGGACACCATCCCTTGATCCCCATCAATGACCCCGCGTCCGTTGCTCCGCAAGATGGGCGCATCTGCAAGGAGAACACCATGCTGAAGAACGTTGGTTCCCTGGACCGCATCGCCCGTGTGCTCGTGGGCCTGGCGCTGATCGCCTGCGTGCTGCTGGGCGTCATCGGAGGGTGGGGCTGGGTGGGCCTGCTGCCGTTGCTCACAGGGCTGATCGGCGTCTGCCCGGCCTATCTGCCGTTTGGGCTCAGCAGCTGCGGCGTCAAGGCCAAGGCGCCCGGCGCGGAGTAGCCCATGTCCTCCACACGCACCGACTACCGCGCCTTGACGCAGCGCGTCAGCGCCGACCTGGCCACGCTGCGCGCCGCCACGCCGGAGACGATGAAGGCGTTCGACGACCTGGGCCACGCGGCCTTGACCAGCGGCGCGCTAGACCGCAAGACCAAGGAGCTGATGGCGCTCGCGCTGGGCGTGGCCACGCACTGCGACGCCTGCATCGGCTTTCATGTGCAGGCGCTCGTTAGGCTGGGCGCCACGCGCCAGGAGATCGACGAGGCGCTGGGCGTGGCAACCTACATGGGCGGCGGGCCGTCGCTGATGTACGCGGCCAACGCGGTCAGCGCCTTCGAGGAGTTCTCGCGCGTCTGAACCTGCCGGGAAGGGCTCAGGCGGGCTGCTCCGGCTGCAGCCGGTCGCGGCGTGCCAGCGCCGGGAAGAGTCGGCACCACAGCAGCACGACCGCCAGCGTGCCCGCGCCGCCCAGCAGCACCGAGCCCACCGGCCCCAGCAGGGCGGCGGTGGCGCCGGACTCGAACTCGCCGAGCTGGTTGCTGGCACCGATGAATACCGAGTTCACCGCGCCGACCCGGCCGCGCATCTCGTCCGGCGTCTCCAACTGCACCAGGGACTGGCGGATGACGACGCTGACCATGTCGGCCGCGCCGCTGACCACCAGCACCCCGAAGGCGACCCCGAACGACGTGGTCAGCGCGAAGGCGATCATCGAGCCGCCGAACACCGCCACGGCACCCAGCAGCCAGTGGCCGGCACGGCTGGCAATGGGCCGGCGCGCGAGCGCCAGGCCTACGACCACCGCGCCCAGCGCCGGCGCTGCTCGCAGCAGGCCCAGGCCCTCGGGGCCGGTGTGCAGGATGTCGCGCGCGAAGATGGGCAGCAGCGCCGTCGCACCGCCCAGCAGCACGGCGAACAGGTCCAGCGAGATCGCGCCCAGCACGACCGGGCGCTGCCAGATGAAGTGGATGCCGGCCGTCAGCTGCTCCAGTCCCGGCGATGCGCGACGCGCCTGCACGGGCCGGTGGCGGATGGCCAGCACGCTGGCGATCGCCGCGACCAGCAGCACGACGGACACGCCGTAGACCACCGCGGCGCCCCAGTGCGCGGCGGCCTGTGCCTGGCCCTGGCCCAGACGGCTGGCCACCCACGGCCCCAGCGCGTACAGCGCGCCGCCCAGCGCCGGGCCGGCAATGATGGCGGCCTGCATTGTCGAGCTGGCGGCGGCCACTGCGCGCGGCAGCAGCACGGGCGGCACCAGCGTAGGCATCAGCGCCTGCTGGGCCGGCATCTGCAACGCGCGTGCACAGCCCAGCAGTACTGATAGCAGCAGGATCAACGGCGACCCCACCCAGCCGCCGCCGCTGGCCAGCGCCAGGCAGGCCGCAGCGGCAAGCTGCAGGCTCAGGCTGCTGGTCAGCAGCAGCCGTCGGTCGTGCTGGTCCACCACGTGGCCCGCGGGGAGCGTCAGCAGCAGGGCCGGCAGGAACTGGGCGAGGCCCACCAGGCCCAGGTCCCAGGCACTGGAAGTCAGGTCGTACATCTGCCATCCCAGCGCCACCATCAGCATCTGATTGGCGGCACCGCCGGTCACGCGCGCGCCGAGCAGGCGCATGTAGTCGAGCTGGTCGCGCAGGCGTGCGGGCGCGGCGCGCGTCGTGTCAGGGAACGTCATCGGGACGGAGTCTCGGGGAAATCGGTGCCGCGGGTCTTGAAGCGCTGGCTTGCCCCCGCGGCGGCAGCGTCAAACCGGCGCGCATTCGGAGGGATTGGATTGGGTGCAAATGCTGTATATATTTACAGTATGTCGCCCGCCCCCACCCGCATTGCTGCCGCCCAGCCCACCCTCGTGCCGATCGCCTCGATCAAGGGCCGCGGCACCGCCACGGCGATGCCGCACCGCTTCGAGCAGCGCGAGCGCGAGCAGTACGACGACGGCTGGGGCTCGCTGGACCAGGACGCTGCCGAGGAGCACCTGCCGCCGGCCACCCAGGTCATCGAGGAGCAGGCCAGGAAGATCGTCTCCAGCAATCAGTCACCGGACATCTCGTTCGACTACTCCATCAATCCTTACCGGGGCTGCGAGCATGGCTGCATCTACTGTTTTGCCCGGCCCACGCACAGCTACCTGAACCTGTCCCCTGGGCTGGACTTCGAGACGCGCATCGTCGCCAAGGTCAACGCGGCCGAGCGGTTGCGCGAGACGCTGACCAGCCCGAAATACGTGCCCAAGTCCTTGGTGCTGGGCACAGCGACGGACGCCTACCAGCCGGTCGAGCGCCGGCTGGGCATCACGCGCCGTGTCGTCGAGGTGCTGGCCGGGTGCGGCCACCCGTTCTCTGTGGTCACCAAGTCAAGCGGCATCGAGCGCGACCTGGACCTGATCGCGCCCATGGCCGCGCAAGGCCTGGTGTCGGTCTATCTGTCTGTCACGACGCTGGACAACGACCTGGCGCGCATCCTGGAGCCGCGCGCTGCCGCGCCGGCGCGGCGGCTGCGCACCATCCAGGCGCTGGCCGAGGCCGGTGTGCCGGTGGGCGTCAGCGTGTCGCCCATCATCCCGTTTATCAACGAGCCCGAGCTGGAGCGCATCCTGGAAGCCGCCGCGGCGGCGGGCGCCAGCAGCGCGTTCAGTATCCCGGTGCGCCTGCCCTGGGAGGTGAACCCTCTGTTCCAAGACTGGCTGGCCAGGCACTTCCCAGACCGCGCGGAGCGCGTGATGGCGCGCATCCGCGACATGCGTGGCGGCAAGGACAACGATGCGAACTTCGGCACCCGCATGACGGGTGAGGGCATCTGGGCCGACCTGCTGCGCGCGCGGCTGCGGCGGGCGGCCGCCAAGCTGGGGCTGCGCACGGAGCGGCGGCCGGTGCAACTGGCGCTGTTCAACCGGCCGAGGAAGCCCTCCGCGCAGGGAGATCTTTTCTAGCTCGCGGGGAGGTCAGCGCCGGCAGCCAGCCAGCAGATCCCACTCGGGCTTGTACACATCGGCGCGGGCACCCATCCAGCCCATGGCGGTGTGGAAGAGGTTGTCGTGCGACGCCGGCTTGTCCCGCAAGGCCTGTAGGCAGCCTGGCTTGAGCGATGCTGCCAGGCCGCCGTCCTGCGGTAGCCACAGCAACATGGGCACACGGGTCTGCTCGTCCGGCGCCATCGCGTAAGGCATGCCGTGCAGGTAGAGGCCGTTCTCGCCGAGAGACTCGCCGTGGTCGGACACGTAGAGCATGCCAGGGTCGAAGCGGCTGGCCTGGGTTCGCAGCCAGACGATGGAGCGGGCCAGCAGCCGGTCGGTCGTCGCGATGGTGTTGTCGTAGCCGTTGACGACCTGTTCGCGCGGGCATTGCTGCAGCGCGTTGCTGCGGCACTCTGGCTGGAAGGGCTTGAGATCGGGTGGCGAGCGCTTGAAGTAGGCCGGCCCGTGGCTGCCCATCTGGTGCATGAGCAGCACGAGGCCGCGCTTGACGCGTTCCTGATCCAGCGCAGCGATGCGCCTGTCCAGCTCGTGCAGTAGCGACTCGTCGAAGCACTCCTCGCCGTCGCACAGGCCAGCCGGCAGCGGCGCGGCGCCCTCGGGCAGCTTCGTCGTGGGGCTGTTGGGCACGCGGTCGCACAAGCCCTTGCAGCCGCTCTGGTTGTCCAGCCACAGCACGGCCAGGCCTGCGCGCTGCAGCACGTCCAGCAGATTCTCCTGCGTGCCCTTCACGTCGCCGAAGGCCGTGCGGCCCAGCGGCGAGAACATGCAGGGCAGCGACGCTGCCGTGCTAGTGCCGCAGGACCTGACCTGCTGCAGGCTCAGCAGGCCGGGATCGGCCAGCGCGGCCAGCGCCGGGTTGGTGGGTCGGGCATAGCCGTTCAGGCTGAAGTTCATGGCCCGCGCCGTCTCGCCGACGACGAACAGCAGCAGCGGCGGCTTGGTGCCGTCCGTACGCGGCAGCAGGTGGGCGTCGGCGCCGATGACGGCCGGCGGGCCACTGGGGGCGGCCTGGCCGCGCAGCGCGGCGCTGCTGACCGAATAGACCGCGTTCAGCGGCGTGACCATGTAGCGCAGCGTCTTGTAGTTACGCATCGTCGACGACAGGTCTGCAAACACGCTCAGCGCCAGCAGCACCATGGCGACCAGGCCCAGCCCGAAGCTGGCGACGTTGCCGCCCAGGCGCTTCGCGAAGGCCTGGCGCGGCGCGGCAGGCCGGCGCAGCAGCCACCAGGCCGGCAGGGCGCCCAGCAGTGCCATGCTGACGAGCAGCCGCCAGCTCAGCAGGTCGCGCGTCTCGCGCACGTCGGTCTGCATCATGTTCACGACCATGGTCGGGTCGAAGACGATGCAGTAGCTGCCGATGAAATGCGCCAGCGCGCCGGCCGAGAGGAGCAGTACGGCCAGCAGCCCCTTGATGAGCCGCGGCCAGGCCAGCAGGCTGAGCAGCGCGCCGGTGGCGGCAGTGACCATGCCGGCAAATGCGACGGTGAAGACGAGGCCGCGCACACCGGTGATGTCGGGCAGCGTCTGCAGCTGTTGCCACAGCGGCCAGTTGGCCAGCAGGCCCATCCACAACGCGGCCAGCCAGGCCTGGGTCAGTGGACGCGAGGTGTCGGGCTGGAACCAGGCCAGCAGGCGCTTGAGCAAGGACATCGATGAGGGGGAGAGAGGGCGGCGGGGCGCATTCTCGCCGCGCGCGTGTGACGCGTGGTCAAGCCGGCGTCGTGGCCGCCGTGCGCAGCGCCACGCCGCCGGTCGCGCGCGCCTTGCTCGGCCCGCCGGTCATGGGCCTCACGTAGCGGACTTGCAGCACCTCGATCTGCTCGGCCAGCGCCTCGGCATCATCGATCTTCTCGGCATGGCGCTTGAGCACCAGGCCGGCCATGTCGATCAGCTTGGCGTTGCGCGTGGCCTCGCCCTGCTGGATGAGCAGCTCGACGGCGGTCCGTGCGGTTCCGCGCATCGAGTGGCGCATCGCCGTCTCGGCGACGTTGAAGACCTGGTGGTGGCAGTCGCGGAACTGCTCGGCAGCGCCCGTGTGGTCCTCGGCCATCGCGACCAGAATCTCGGTGCTGGCCTTGGTCGTGCAGTGGCGCATGCCCAGCTGGCGCAGGATGGGCATCATTTCTTCCAGCTCGACCTCCTGGCTAGATAGGCGTATCCACAGCGCCGTCAGCAGCGAGGCGGCCTCGAGGTCGAAGTTGCCACTGTCGGCGTGGTCGGTGAACTCACGGGCGACGACCAGGGCCTGACCCACACGCCGTTCCAGCAGGAAGGCCAAGCCGCGGAACACCAGATCGAAGCGCTGCAGCCGTATCGAGCCCGGTGCGCGCTCCAGCGCCGCGATGACCGAGTCGTGCGCGTACTTGAAACCCTTGTAGTCCTTGCTGTCGAAGCGCATCAGCCCGATCAGCACCAAGCTGAGCATGTCGAACAGCTTGGAACGCAGGCCCTGCGACATGGCGCGCTCCAGCATGCGCAGCGCCTCGGGCCGCTGGCCGGCGTAAAAGCCCAGCGAGCCGCAGCGCTGCAGGCGCAGCAGGCAGCCGGGCGTCAGCGTGGCGGCGGTCTGGTAGGTCTTGAGCGCCTCGTGCAGGTCGCCCTGTTCCATCTGCACATGGCCCATCAGGTCGTGCGAGTCGGCGTAGTCCGGCAGCTCGCCGATCAGGTTTTCCAGCGTGCGGCGCGCGGCCTGCAGGTTGCCGCCAGCCACCTCGGTGCGCGCCACGCCCAGCCGTGCCCAGGGAACGGTCTTGGCGGCAATGATGGCCTCGTAGAGGATCTTGGCGTCGGCAAACCGCTTGAGCCTGAGCAGCAGCTCGGCGCCGATGCGGGCCGCGTACAGCCAATACTTGCCTTTAGTCTCGAAGCGCGCCAGGCACAGGTTGGCGGCGGTCTCGAAGTCCTGGTTCTCGATGGCTTCGAAGATGTCCTTGAGGATGCGTTTGCGCTGGCGCGCGCTGGCCAGTCGCTCGGCGAGGTTGGCGCTGGTGTAAGGCTTGATGAGGTAGGCGTCCAGCGCGGCCTCGGCGGCCTCGGCGACCTTGGCGTAGGTGGCCTCGCTGGTCACCATGACGAAGACGGTGGAGTAAGGCAGCAGGCCTTCGCGGCGCAACTCGTCAAGCAGGTCCTGGCCCGAGGTGTCGCTGGCGTCGAAGTGGTAGTCGCAGAGCACGATGTCAAAGGTCTGGTGCTCCAGCATCACGCGGGCGTCCTTCACGCGCGGCGTCTGGCGCACCGTTCCCACGCCCAGGTCGCGCAGCTGGGCCGACATCAGGCTGCGCGAGTTGGCGTTGCTGTCGATGATCAGCGCCGACGCGTCCTGGATGTTCTGATCCATCAGGAACATGCGCTGCCCTCCCTCGGCGCGGGGCCGTGGACTCTGATCGAATAGCGCGGGGCAACAATCACTTATGAGCCATCGGTATGACAGGCGATGACTTTAGGGTTTTCGCGTCATTTGCAGGGCGCTGGTTTACGCGCGCTTCGGGCGCCCGCCGTGACTTTCGACGCAGCCAGGCCTGGCGTGCCGCCTCGCAGCGGCCGGAAAAAAGCCGCGAACGCCTTGCGGGCGTCGCGGCTGGGCTGGGCCGGGCTGGGTTTGGTCGGCTTACTTGAACAAGTCCTTGACTCGGTCGGTCCAGCTCTTGGCATTGGGCGAGTGGCGCTCGCCGCCCTTCTTGAGTGACTCGTCCAGCTCCTTGAGCAGCTTCTTCTGGTGTTCGGTGAGCTTGACGGGCGTCTCGATGGCGATATGGCAGTACAGGTCACCGGGGTAGCTGGAGCGCACGCCCTTGATGCCTTTGCCGCGCAGGCGGAAGGTCTTGCCGTGCTGTGTGCCCTCAGGCAGCTCAATCTCGGCCTTGCCGCCCAGCGTGGGCACCTCGATGTTGCCTCCCAGCGTGGCGGTGACCATGGAGACCGGCATCGTGCAGTGCAGGTCGTCGCCGTCGCGCTCGAAGAGGTCGTGCTGCTTGATGCGGATCTCGATGTAGAGATCGCCGCTCGGGCCGCCGTTCACACCGGGCTCGCCATTGCCCGCCGAGCGGATGCGCATGCCTTCGTTGATGCCGGCGGGGATCTTCACCTCCAGCGTCTTCTGCTTCTTGACCTTGCCTTGGCCATTGCAGGTGGTGCAGGGGTCGGGAATGATCTTGCCGCTGCCATGGCAGTGCGGGCAGGTCTGCTGGATGCTGAAGAAGCCCTGGCGCATGTGCACCGTGCCTGAGCCGCCGCAGGAGCCGCAGGTCTTGGCGCTGGTGCCGGGCTTGGCGCCCGAGCCGCCGCAGGTCTCGCAGCCTTCCCAGCTGGGGATGCGGATCTGCGTTTCCTTGCCGCGCGCGGCTTCTTCCAGCGTGATCTCCATCGCGTAGCTGAGGTCGCTGCCGCGGTAGACCTGCTGACCACCGCCGCCGCGACGCTGGCCGCCGCCCTGGCCGCCGAAGATGTCGCCAAAGATGTCGCCGAAGGCCTCGGCAAAGCCGCCAAAGCCTTCCGCGCCCGGGCCGCCGCGGCCGGCGCCCATGTTGGGATCCACGCCGGCATGGCCGTACTGGTCATAGGCTGCGCGCTTCTGGGCGTCAGACAGCATCTCGTAGGCCTCCTTGGCCTCCTTGAACTGCTCCTCGGCTTTCTTCGCCCCTTCGCCCTGGTTGCGGTCGGGGTGGAACTTCATGGCCAGCTTGCGGTAGGCCTTCTTGATGTCCTCCTCGGTCGCGTTCTTGGCGACGCCGAGGGTTTCGTAGTAATCGCGCTTGGAAGCCATATCGGTCCCGTGTAATGCAAAAGCCCGGGCACGCATTCGCGTTCCCGGGCCGGGTCAGGCAGGGCTTACTTGCCGTCCTTGACTTCCTTGAACTCGGCATCCACGACGTTGTCGTCGGCCGGGCGCTTGGCCTCGCCTTGCGGTGCAGCGTGCGGCTGCTCCGCACCACCGGCGCCGGCGGCAGCTGCCGCGGCAGCCTGCGCGCCTTGCTGGTCGGCGTAGATCTTCTCGCCCAGCTTCTGGCTGGCAGTCATCAGCACCTCGGTCTTGGCCTCGATGGCGGCCTGGTCGTCGCCCTTGATGGCTTCTTCCAGGTCCTTGGCCGCGGCCTCGATCGCATCCTTCTCGGCGGCTTCGAGCTTGTCGCCATGCTCGGTGACCGACTTGCGCACGCTGTGCACCAAGCCGTCGGCCTGGTTGCGGGCCTGCACCAGCTCGACCTTCTTCTTGTCCTCGGCCGCGTTGGCCTCGGCGTCCTTCACCATCTTCTCGATCTCAGCTTCGCTCAGGCCCGAGTTCGCCTTGATGGTGATCTTGTTTTCCTTGCCGGTGCCCTTGTCCTTGGCGCCGACGTGCAAGATGCCGTTGGCGTCGATGTCGAAGCTGACCTCGATCTGCGGCACGCCGCGCGGTGCCGGCGGGATGCCTTCGAGGTTGAACTCGCCCAGCGACTTGTTGGCCTGTGCCAGCTCGCGCTCGCCCTGGTAGACCTTGATGGTCACGGCCGGCTGGTTGTCGTCGGCAGTAGAGAAGGTCTGCGCGAACTTGGTCGGGATGGTCGTGTTCTTCTTGATCATCTTCGTCATCACGCCGCCCAGGGTTTCGATGCCCAGGCTCAGCGGGGTGACGTCGAGCAGCAGCACGTCCTTGCGCTCGCCGCCCAGGACCTGGCCCTGGATGGCGGCGCCGACGGCCACGGCTTCGTCGGGATTCACGTCACGGCGCGGTTCCTTGCCGAAGAACTCCTTGACCTTGTCCTGCACCTTGGGCATGCGGGTCATGCCGCCGACCAGGATGACGTCGTCGATGTCGGCCAGCGCCACGCCGGCGTCCTTCACCGCGGTGCGGCAGGGGGCGATGGTGCGCTCGATCAGCTCGTCCACCAGCGACTCCAGCTTGGCGCGGGTCAGCTTGACGTTCAGGTGCTTGGGGCCGGACGCGTCGGCCGTGATGTAGGGCAGGTTGACGTCGGTCTGTGACGAGTTGGACAGCTCGATCTTGGCCTTCTCGGCGGCTTCCTTCAGGCGCTGCAGAGCCAATACGTCCTTGGTCAGGTCGACGCCTTGTTCCTTTTTGAACTCGGTGACGATGTAGTCGATGATGCGCTGGTCGAAGTCTTCGCCGCCCAGGAAGGTGTCGCCGTTGGTCGACAGCACTTCGAACTGCATCTCGCCGTCCACGTCGGCGATCTCGATGATGGACACGTCGAACGTGCCGCCGCCCAGGTCGTACACGGCGATCTTGCGGTCACCCTTGCCGTGCTTGTCCAGGCCGAAGGCCAGGGCCGCAGCGGTGGGTTCGTTGATGATGCGCTTGACGTCCAGGCCGGCAATGCGGCCGGCGTCCTTGGTGGCCTGGCGCTGGGCGTCGTTGAAGTAGGCCGGCACCGTGATGACGGCCTCGGTCACTTCCTCGCCGAGGTAGTCCTCGGCGGTCTTCTTCATCTTGCGCAGCACTTCGGCGCTGACCTGCGGCGGCGCGAACTTCTTGCCGCGCACCTCCACCCAGGCGTCGCCGTTGTCTGCGGCGGCGATGGTGTAGGGCATCAGGTCGATGTCCTTTTGCACTTCCTTCTCGGTGAACTTGCGGCCGATCAGGCGCTTCACCGCGTACAGCGTGTTCTTCGGGTTGGTCACCGACTGGCGCTTGGCCGAGGCGCCGACGAGGATCTCGCCGTCTTCCTGGTAGGCAATGATGGACGGCGTGGTGCGCGCGCCTTCGGCGTTCTCGATGACGCGCGTGGTGTTGCCTTCCATGACAGCCACGCACGAGTTGGTGGTGCCGAGGTCAATGCCGATGATCTTTCCCATGGGGTGCTCCTGAGGATTTGGTGATGTGTTCGAGTTGTGGATAACTGGCGCCGATTCAAGGGCCGGCGCCTGTGAATTACTTGGCCGCAGCCACCGTAATCAGTGCCGGCCGCAGCACGCGGTCGGCGATCAGGAAGCCCTTCTGCAGCACCGCGACCACGGTGTTCGGCTCCTGCGCTGCCGGCACGACCGAGATGGCCTGGTGCTGGTGCGGGTCGAACTTGGTGCCGGCGGCCGGGTTGATCTCGACGACGCGGTTGCGCTCCAGCGCGCTGGCCAGCTGGCGGCGGGTGGCGTGGACGCCTTCCAGCACGGTCTCGACGCTGGCGTTGGGTGTGGCGATGGCCGCTTCCATGCTGTCCATGACTGGCAGCATGGCCTCGGCGAAGGCCTCGATGGCGAACTTGCGGGCCTTGGCGACGTCCTCGTCGGCACGGCGGCGGATGTTCTCCACCTCGGCTTTGGCGCGCAGATAGGCGTCGCTCATCTCGGCCAATCGCTGGTTCAGGCCTGCGAGTTCGGCGTTCAAGATCTCGGGGTTGAGTTCGGCGGCCGTGGGCTCACCGGCGGCAGCGGCGTTGGCCGCGTCTTCGGGCAGGGGGGTGTCGGGCTTCATGGCAGCAAAAGACGGAACCGCGTCCACTTGGGGAGCGATGCCCTGGTTTCAAGAGGGGGGATTGAATCCGGATTATCCGGGTCAACCCGAGGCGTCGGCATCCTCGCCGTCGTCCAGCGAGACCGACCAGCGATCCCAGTCCGCCAGACGGCGCCTGTCCTGCTTGGTCGGGCGGCCCTGGCTGATGGTGTCAGCGGGCTCGGGCGCCAGCCGGCGTGCCTCGGCGGCGGCCTCGCGGCCGGTGACGCTGGCCGGGGTCTCGGCGTAGAGCAGTTGCGCCTGCGGGGCGGGGCCGCGCTGGTTGGACAGCCCTTTGACCTCCACCTCGCGCGCCAGCGTGCCGATGCGGATGTTGAGCAGGTCGCCGACCCTGACGTCCCGCGCCGGCTTGACCGGCTGCCCGCCCACGCGCACGCGGCCGAGGTTGATCTCGTCGACGGCCAGGGCCCGGGTCTTGAAGAACCGCGCAGCCCAGAGCCACTTGTCCAGGCGCATGTTCGCCGGGGCCTCGCTCACTGCGGGGCTCCGGCGGCAAGGGCACGCTGCCGCTGCAGTGCCAGGGTGTCGGGGTGAGGTGCGTCGGTCGGCCAGCCCTGCAGGTGGCGCTCGGCCAGCGTGGCGAGGGCGCGCATGCCGGCCGGGTGGTCATTCAGGCAGGGGATGTAGGCAAAGCGCTGGCCGCCGGACGCGAGGAATGCCGCGCTCGCCTCCTGGGCGATCTCTTCCAGCGTCTCCAGGCAGTCCACCGAAAAGCCGGGGCAGATGACGTCCACCGACTTGAGCCCGCCCTGGGCTAGTTTCACGAGGCTGGGTTCGGTGTAGGGCGTGAGCCACTTGGCCTTGCCGAAGCGGCTCTGGAAGGTCACTAGCCACTCTCCGTCCTTGAGGCCTAGCGCCTCGGCCAGCAGCCGACCGGTCTTCAGGCATTCGCAGTGGTAGGGGTCGCCCAGGTGCAGCGTGCGCTCGGGCATGCCGTGAAAGCTCATCACCAGCTTGTCGGCGCGGCCCTCGCGCTGCCAGTGCTCGCGCACGGTCTGGGCCAGCGCGGCGATGTAGCCGGCGTCGTCGTGGTAGCGGTTGATGAAACGCAGTTCGGGCACGTGGCGGGTCTGCAGCGCCCAACGGGCCACGTCGTCGATGACGCTGGCCGTCGTCGCTCCTGAGTACTGCGGGTAGGCCGGCAGCACCAGCACGCGGCGCGCGCCCTCGCGCTTAAGCGCGTCCAGCGTCGCGGCGATTGCCGGCTGCCCGTACCGCATGGCCATGGCCACGCGCACTCGCACGCCGCGCTCACCCAGGTGGCCTTGCAGCAGCTTGGCCTGCTTCTCGGTCCACACTTTTAACGGTGAGCCCTCGGGCGTCCAGACCGTCGCGTACTTGGCCGCGGACTTGGCGGGCCGCACGCGCAGGATGACGCCGTGCAGGATCAGCAGCCACAGCAGCTTTGGGATCTCTACGACGCGCGGGTCGGCCAGGAACTGGGCCAGGTAGCGCCGCAGCGCTGGCGCGTTGGGCGCGTCGGGCGTGCCGAGGTTGCACAGCAGCACGGCCACGTCGGTGGCGAGCGGGCCAGCAGGCGCGGCGCCGTGGCGCTGCGGCGGTTCAGGTAGGAAGGGCATGTGAAGGCAGTGAGGATCAGCGCCTGGAGCGCGGGCCGCCAAAAGGTTGCGGCTCGGTGTCGGCGAAATGCAGCACCTCGAATCGCACGATGGGCGACTGCTCGTCCGTCGGCAGGCCACCCAGGCCGATGATGCCGCTGCCATGCAGCGTGCAGCTGCCGCGCTTGAGGCTGAGCAACTCACCCGAGTCGCCGAAGCGGACGTAGGTGCCGTTGTAAGAGAGGTCGGTCAGTTCGAAGCTGCTGCCTTGCCAGTCGATGCGGGCATGCGAGCGCGACACGCGCGCGTCGGTGATGCAGTAGGTTGCCTGCACGCTGCGGCCCAGCACGATGGGCATGGCGCCGATGTCGAAGACGCGGTCCAGGTCCTGCCAGACCAGCCGCATGCCGTCGGGCTCGACCGAACGCATGGGTTCGCCGAACTGCGTGGCGGTGTCATCGGCGCTGACCAGCGGTGCGGCGTCGAGGCGGTAGACGTGCACGGGCTCGATGCGGCCACGCACGGAGATGCGGTCCAGGCTGCGGAAGCGCCCCTTGGAGGCATGGTGCAGGCCGGCCAACACCTCGGCCGTGACGAGGATCTCGCCGTCGCCGGCATGATCAATGAGGCGGGCAGCGACGTTGACCGCGTCGCCAAAGCAGTCGCCATTCAGTTCGACGACCTCGCCGCGCGCCAGCGCCACCTGCAGGCGCAACGCGAGCAGGGCGGGGTTGTTTTGGCGACGGGCGCGCTGCACGGTCTTCTCGAGCAGCTCCTGCATGCGCTGCGCGGCACGTACACCATCGCGCGGTGTGTCGAAGGCCGCCATCAGGCCGTCGCCCAGGGTCTTGATCAACTGGCCGCCGCTTTCCAGCACGGCCTCGCTGATCTGTCCCACGGTCTGCGTGACCATGGCACTCGCCTCGGCGTTGCCGAGGGATTCGTACAGCCCGGTGCTGCCGCGCAGGTCGGCGAATAGGACGGTGCGTTCGCGGATCGCGGTCATGTTTTCAGTGTACCGGCGTAGAAAAGGCCGGCAGGGCCGGCCTTTCGTCACGGAAATCTGCCGTTTACAGATTGTCCGATTGGGCGCTGCAGCGCCACCTTGCGGCGTCGCCCGTCCACCGAGGCAGGCAGCACCCTTCGGGCAATCTGCGCCCACTGCCGTGATCATGGATTGTCCAGGTAGGTGCGGAGATTGTGCCCGCCTCGCTGCGCAAGCGAGTTGGGGCGCAAACCCCGTATGGCCTGCGTTGCAGCCCATACCGCCTTGCGGCGGCCACACCGCTCGCCAACCTTTACAGGTTGTCGAGATACGTGCGGAGTTTGTCGGAGCGGCTCGGGTGCTTCAGCTTGCGGATCGCCTTGGCCTCGATCTGGCGGATGCGCTCACGCGTCACGTCGAATTGCTTGCCGACTTCTTCCAGCGTGTGGTCGCTCTGCATCTCGATGCCGAAGCGCATGCGCAGCACCTTGGCTTCGCGCGGCGTCAGGCTGTCCAGGATGTCCTTCACCACGTCGCGCAGGCCGGCCTGCATTGCGGCCTCGATGGGCGCCGTGTTGTTGGTGTCCTCGATGAAGTCGCCCAGGTGGCTGTCATCGTCGTCGCCGATCGGCGTTTCCATGGAGATCGGCTCCTTGGCGATCTTCATGATCTTGCGGATCTTGTCTTCCGGGATCTCCATCTTCTCGGCCAGCGTCGGCGCGTCCGGCTCGAAGCCGAATTCCTGCAGGTGCTGGCGCGAGATGCGGTTCATCTTGTTGATCGTCTCGATCATGTGAACCGGGATGCGGATGGTGCGGGCCTGGTCGGCAATGCTCCTCGTGATGGCCTGACGGATCCACCAAGTCGCATAGGTCGAGAACTTGTAGCCACGGCGGTATTCGAACTTGTCCACCGCCTTCATCAGGCCGATGTTGCCTTCCTGGATCAGGTCCAGGAACTGCAAGCCGCGGTTGGTGTACTTCTTGGCGATGGAGATCACGAGGCGCAGGTTGGCCTCGATCATTTCCTTCTTCGCGTCACGAGAGGCCTTCTCGCCCTCGTTCATCTTCTTGTTGATGTCCTTCAGGTCGTCCAGCGGGACCACGGCCTTGGCCTGAATGTCCGTCAGCTTCTGCTGCAGCTCCTGCACGGGCGGCAGGTTGCGCGCCAGGATGATGCTGTACGGCTTGCCAGCAGCGACTTCCTTCTCGGCCCACTTCAGGTTCAGAGCGTTGGGCGGGAAGGTCTTGATGAAGTGCTCTTGCGGCATGCCGCATTTGTCGACCACGATCTTGCGCAGCTCGCGCTCGTAGCGGCGCACGTCGTCGACCTGGCTGCGCAGGATGTCGCACAGCTTTTCAATCGTCTTGACCGTGAAGCGGATGGTCATCAGCTCGGCGCTGATGGCCTGCTGGGCCTTGTTGTACGAGACCGACTTGTAGCCTTCCTTCTCGAAGGCCTTGCGCATCTTGTCGAAGGCGATGGACATGGAGTCCAGCTTGACGAGGGCGGCGTTCTTCAGCTCTTCGAGCTTCTTGGTCAGCGCCTTGGAGCCGCCGTTGCCGTCGTCGTCGTCTTCCTCGTCGAACTCGTCGAAGTCTTCCTCGGCCACGTAGTCGTCGGCCTCGTCGGCGGCGACGAAGCCGTCCACCACCTCGGAGATCTGCATCTCACCGGCGCGGATCTTGGTCGCGAACTCGAGGATGTGGGCGATGGTCGTCGGCGATGCCGAGATCGCCAGCATCATGGCCTGCAGGCCGCCTTCGATGCGCTTGGCGATCTCGATTTCGCCTTCACGCGTCAGCAGTTCCACCGTGCCCATTTCGCGCATGTACATGCGCACCGGGTCGGTCGTGCGGCCAAACTCGGAGTCCACCGTTGACAGTGCGGCTTCCGCGGCTTCCTCGGCTTCTTCTTCGGTCGACGTGGCCGTCGTGTTGCCTTGGATCAGCAGCGTGGCGGCATCAGGCGCCTGCTCGTAGACCGCGATGCCCATGTCGTTGAGCATGGACACGATGGCTTCGAGGATTTCCTCGCTGACCAGCTTTTCGGGCAAGTGGTCGTTGATTTCCTGGTGCGTCAGGAAACCCCGCGTCTTGCCCATCTTGATGAGGGTCTTCAGCTCCGTGCGGCGCTTGAGGGCTTCCTCTTCGGTCAGCGCGGTCTCTTCCAGGCCGAACTCGCGCATCAGCGCGCGCTCCTTGGCGCGGCTGACCTTCATGCGCAGCGGCTTGGCCTTGGGCGTGTCTTCCGCAACGGCGACTTCTTCGACCTCGGCTTCCACTTCGCCTTCCAGCTCGGCTTCGACGTCGGAGAAGTCCTCCTCCTCGGCCTCGGGCTTGGCCCCGGCCTTCTTGGTCTCGGTGGCCGCCTTGGGCTTGCGACCGCGCTTGGGCTTGTCTTCGTCGGCCGATGCGGCCTTGGCCTTGGCCGCCGGTTTGGCTGCGGCCTTGGCGGTTGCTTCAGCGGCAGCCTTGGTGGCGGTCTTCTTCTTCAGCTCTTCGGCGGGAGCGGGGCTGGCCTTGGTCGCGGCGGTCTTCTTGGCGGTCATGCAGGTCCTTCGGCGGGTGGCACGGGCAGTTCTGGAAACAGGATCGGAAATGCAGCAGCCACCGCGGCCTGCCCGGGCTCGGCTGCAAAACCGGCGAGGCGGGGGCGGTGGCTTTCGTCGCCGGGTATCGGGCGGTTATCGACCGAGGGACCTGGCGTGCCGCGAACAAGCTGGCGTGATCGTTTGGAGTGCAGAGCTGGCGGGGGTTTTGGCCATCAAAACTCTTGTGCGAGTTGCCCAGTGTCGCTGGGTGGCCGGGTCCGGCATCTCTCTGCCGTCACTCTTGTTGACGCGCGCGGAAAACATTTGATTATCGGCCAAATTCACCGCCAGGTCAAAACTTGGCTTTTCAGCTAGTTCGTGGGCGGGCGATGCCGTGCCTGCTCGCGCAGCCGATTCAGGGCTTCCAGGGCGAGGCGGCGCTCTTCGTCCGTAGCACCTGCGCCTCCCGGCAGGGAGGCGGGACTGCGCGCGCGCAGGTCAGAGACGGCGCGGCCCAGGTCGCCGGCCGGATCGGATTCCTCTATCCCCAACTCCTGGTGGCTGCGCATCAGCCCATTGACGGCTTCGGCATGCCCATCCGCGGTCAGGCTTGCATGGACCACGGCCCAGGGGCTCGCACCGTGATGGGTCAGGTGTCGCTCCAGCCAACGGATCAGCTCGCCGTTGAGGCCTGGCAGGTCGTGCAGCAGCACCCGGTCCTCTTCCGGCAGCCCATCCCACAGTTCGCTGTGCAGCAGCAGCAGCCGGGTGGCGTTGTTCGCATGATTGGTCGGCATGACGCGCGGGCCGGAGGGGCGTTCGTCTTCGCGGTCGCGGCGGGACTTCCAGTCGCTCTTGCCTTTCCACTCGCCCTTGGGCTTCCATTCCCCCTTGGGCTTCCATTCCCCCTTGGGCTGCCAGCGCGGTTTCTCGGCCGGTGCTGCCGATTCGGCGGCTGGGGCGGCTGGGGCGGCTGCGGGCGCGGCAGCGCCCAGCCACAGCGCCTGCAATTCGGCCTCGGGCAGCTGGCCCTGGCGGGCCAGTTCTCCCAGCAACTGGCGGCGCAGCAGGCTGTCGGGCAGCAGGGCCCACAGCGGCCGGGCCTGGTTGAGCATGCGCGCGCGGCCCTCGGGCGTGCCGAGGTCGCAGCCGTTCGAGGCTACGCTGACGAGCTGGCGAGACAGCGGCACAGCCGTCTCGATGCAGCGCTCGAAGGCCTCAGCGCCCAGTTCGCGCACATACGAGTCCGGGTCATGCTCGGTGGGCAGGAACAGGAACTTGACGCTTCGCGTTTCGTTGGCGTGGGGCAGCGCGGCTTCTAGTGCACGTCCGGCGGCGCGGCGGCCGGCGGCGTCGCCGTCGAAGCTGAAGACGACCGATTCTGTGTGGCGAAAAAGCTTGTGCACATGCTCGGCCGTGCAGGCCGTGCCCAGCGTAGCCACCGCGTTGCCGATGCCGTGCTGGGCCAGGGCGACTACATCCATGTAGCCTTCGACCACCAGCGCGTAGCCGCGCTGGCGCATCGCCTGGCGGCCTTCGTACAGGCCGTACAGCTCACGACCCTTGATGAAGACAGGCGTCTCGGGCGAGTTCAGGTACTTGGGCTCGCCCTTGTCCAGCACTCGACCGCCGAAGCCGATGACCTCGCCCTGCACGTTGCGGATGGGGAACATGACGCGGTCGCGGAAGCGGTCGTACCTCTTTTCGTCCTCGCCGGGTTCGGCTTCCGGGCTGATCACGAGGCCGGATTCAACGAGCTGCGGGTCGTCGTAGCTCGGGAAACCGCTGGCCAGCGAGCGCCAGCCCTCGGGCGCGTAGCCCAGGTCGAAATGCTTGGCGATCTGGCCGGTCAGGCCGCGGCCCTTCAGGTAGGTCTTGGCCCGCTCGGACTTACGCAGCTGGGCTTTGTAGAAGTCGCTGGCCCGGGCCAGCACATCAGTGAGGCTCTGCTGTCTGGCCTTCTCGGCCTTGGCGCGCTCGCGCTGCTCGGGGCTGCGGTTGTCCTGCGGCACCTGCATGCCGACCTGCTGGGCCAGGTCCTCCACCGCCTCCACGAAGGTCGCGGCGGTGTGCTCCATCAGGAAGCCGATGGCGTTGCCGTGCACGCCGCAGCCGAAGCAGTGGTAGGTCTGGCGGCTGGGGTTGACGTTGAAGCTGGGTGACTTCTCGCCGTGGAAGGGGCACAACCCTTTGTGGTTGGCGCCGGCCTTCTTGAGTTCGACGTGGCGCCCCACCACCTCGACGATGTCGACGCGGGACAGCAGATCCTGGATGAAGCCTTGGGGAATCACCCCAGCAGTTTAAAGAGGTGCTCGCGAGGGTGCGCGCAGCTGGCCCGACCAGTCGCCGTGGCCGAAGGTATCGATCCAGCCCGGCAGGGCCATGGGGTGCATGGCCGCGGCGATGCCGTTGCCCTGGCCCAGGCGGCAGCCCAGCCGCAGCAGCTCGCGCGCATGGGCCCGGCTCTCGACGCCCTTGGCCAGCACTGCGCAGCCGATGTTGCGCGCCAGGCCGATGACGCTTTCGACCAGCGACAAGTCCTGCGCGTCGCCCAGCATCCCCTGCACGAAGCTGCGGTCGAGCTTGAGGGTGTCGACCGGCAGCCGCTTCAGCGCCGCCAGCCGCGAATACCCGGCGCCGAAGTCGTCCAGTGCGATGCCCACGCCCAGACCCAGGCAGCGCTGGATCAGCGCCTGCGTGGCTGCCGTCTCGGCCAGCGCGTCAGCTTCCAGCACGTCCAGGTGCAGCAGGTGGGCCACTTCTGGCGGCTGGCGCTGGATGAGCTCCTGCAGCCGCTGCGGGAAGTCGTGCCTGCCCAGCTGGCGGGCGCCCACGTTCACGCTGACCGGCAGGCCCTTGCCGCCGTTGACGCCGGCGCGCACCCAGGCCGCCGTCTGCGCCAGGGCCTGCTCGATGACCCAGTCGCCGATCTGCACGGCCAGGCCGGTGGTCTCGATCAATGGCAGGAAATGCGCCGGCGCCAGCAGGCCGCGCTCCGGGTGCTGCCAGCGCAGCAAGGCCTCCACACCCATGACCTGGCCGGTGCGCAAGTCGATCTGGGGCTGGTAGTGCAGCAGCAGCTCGTCGTTGTCCAGGGCCTGCTGCAGGCGGGCCAGCGCGATCAGGCCGGCCTCGTCGCGTTGGTCCAGCGTCGGGTTGTGGAACTGGATGCCGCCGCGGCCGGCGTGCTTGGCGCGATAGAGCGCGTGGCCGGCGTGGCGCAGCAGCGTCTCGGGGTCGGCGTCGTCCTGCGGGTAGAGCGTGGCGCCCATGCTGGCACTGATGTCCAGCGCCAGGCCGTCGCCGATGCGGCTCTCGCGGATAGCCACCGGCGTGGACAGCAAGGTCAGCAGCCGGTCGACGGCGCGCTGCGCCTCCTCGGGGGTCTGCACGCGCAGCAGCACGGCGAACTCGTCGCCGTGCAGCCGGGCCAGGTAGTCGGCCGTGTCGGGCCAGGCGCCCCGGGCACCGCGCAGCGTGGCTTGCAGCCGGCCGCTGAGTTGCAGCAGCACGGCGTCGGCAACGAGCTGGCCATGCTCGGCATTGACGCGGGCGAACTCGTCCAGATCGATGAGGCCGACCACCAGCTTGAATCCATCTCGGTTGGCCGCCGCCATCGCCTGGTGCAGCAGGCGCATGAATTCGTCGCGGTTGGGTAGGCCCGTGGCCACGTCGTAGCGCATGCTGCGGCGCAGCAGCTCCTGCTGGCGCAGGCTCTCGCCGAGGTCGGTCAGGCTGAGCAGCCGCCAGCGCGGGCTGACGCCGTCGGGCTCGGGCACGGGGCTGAGCCTGGCGGCGAAGGTGTGGCGGCCGCCGTCATCCAGCTCGGCCTGCAGCTGGCCGCTCCAAGACAAGCCGGCGTTCAGCTCGGCCTGCAACACGGCGGGCTCGTGGCCGCTTCGCTGCAGGTTGGCCAGGCTCAGCGGTGCGGCCAGGCGGCCGACCAGGGCCTCGCGCGGGGCATGCAGGATGTCGCAATAAGCGGGGTTGACCTCGACGACACGC
>JACPYV010000194.1 GCA_016195825.1 Burkholderiales bacterium
AGCACATCCGCCACATTCATCGAGCGGAAATTGGAATCCGACCCCATTTTTCGCTCGATCATCACTTCCAGAATCTCGGGCCGGTAGCGCTTGCCGTCGCAGTCCGGGCAGCGCAGGTACACGTCGGAGAGGAACTGCATCTCCACATGCTCGAAGCCCGAGCCGCCGCAGGTTGGGCAGCGGCCGTCGCCGGCGTTGAAGCTGAACATGCCGGCCGTGTAGCTGCGTTCGACCGCCAGCGGCGCGTCGGCGAACAGCTTGCGGATCTCGTCGAAGGCACCGACGTAGCTGGCCGGGTTGGACCGCGCCGTCTTGCCGATGGGTGACTGGTCGACAAAGACCGCATCGGCCAGGAAGTCCGCGCCCAGCAGCTGGTCGTGCGTGCCAGGCGTCTCGGTGGCCTTGCCGAACGTGCGGGCCAGCGCGGGGTAGAGCACGTCCTGCATCAGTGTGCTCTTGCCCGAGCCGCTGACGCCCGTCACGACCACCATGCGCTGCAGCGGGAACTCGACGCAGACGTTGCGCAGGTTGTGCTCGCGCACGCCTTCGAGGATGAGCTTGGGGGTGGACTCATCCACCGGCCGCTTCAGCCCCATGCCCACGTGCTTGCGCGCGCCCAGATAGGCCCCGGTCAGCGTGTCGGCCGCGCGGATCTGTTCAGGCGTGCCGTCGAAGACGATCTCGCCGCCGCGCTCGCCGGGGCCGGGACCCATGTCGATGAGGCGGTCGGCCGCCAGCATCACCGCCGGGTCGTGCTCCACGACCACCAGCGTGTTGCCCGCGTCGCGCAGTCGCTGCATGGCCTGCACGATTCGACCCATGTCGCGCGGATGCAGGCCGATGCTCGGCTCGTCCAGCACGAACAGCGTATTGACCAGCGAGGTGCCCAGCGCCGTCGTCAAGTTGATGCGCTGCACCTCGCCGCCGGACAGCGTGCGGCTCTGGCGGTCCAAGGTCAGGTAGCCCAGGCCCACGTCGCACAGGTAGCGGCTGCGGTGGCGGATCTCGTCCAGCAGCAACTTCAGCGCTTCGTCCAGCATGGAGCTGGGCAGTTGCAGGCCGTCGACGAAATCGCGCAGCCGCTGGATGGGCAGTTGCATCAGGTCGTGCAGGGCAAGTCCCGGCAGCGCTTCGAGCTGCTCACGGCGCCAGTCGACACCGACCGGTAGGAAACGCTGCGCCGGCGGCAGGGCGGCGTCGGCCAGCGCCTTCGAGCCCACGCGCCACAGCAGCGCCTCGGTCTTCAGCCGCGCACCGCGGCAGCTGGGGCATTCGGTGTAGCTGCGGTACTTGGACAAGAGCACGCGGATGTGCATCTTGTAGGCCTTGCTCTCCAAGTACTCGAAGAAGCGCTTGACCCCATACCACTGCTTGTTCCAGTTGCCGTTCCAGTTGGGCGTGCCGGCAATGACCCACTCGCGGTGGGCCGGCGACAAATCCTTCCAGGCCGTGTCGCGCGGGATGCCGGCCTCGCCGGCGTACTTCAGCAAGTCGTCCTGGCAGTCCTTCCATGCCGGCGTCTGCATCGGCTTGATGGCGCCGTTGCGCAGCGTCTTGCGCTCGTCGGGGATGACCAGCCCCAGGTCCACGCCGATGACGCGGCCGAAGCCGCGGCAGGCCTCGCAGGCGCCGAAGGCCGAGTTGAACGAGAACAGCGCCGGCTGCGGGTCGGCGTAGCGAATGTCACTTTCGGGACAGTGCAGGCCGGTGGAAAAACGCCAGAGTGTGGCGCCGTCGTCACCGACGTGAACATTCACCCGCCCCGCGCCGCGCCTCAGGCTCAGCTCGATGGCTTCCATCGCGCGCTGCCTGTCGGCGCCCTGGATGCGGAAGCGGTCGGCCACCACGTCCAGCACTTTCTTGCCGTCCAGTTCACGCTCGCCCTGGATGCGCGTGAAGCCGCTGGCTGACAGCCATTGCTGCACCTGGTCCGCAGAGGTGTTGGCCGGCAGCTCGACCGGGAAACTCAGCACCAATCTGGGGTCGTCACCCGCGGTCCGGGCCATCAGGTCCGCATAAATGCTCTGCGCCGTGTCATGACGAACCGGCAACGCGGTCTTGCGGTCATAAAGCTCCGCCGCACGGGCAAAAAGCAGCTTTAGATGGTCGTTCATCTCCGTCATCGTCCCGACCGTGGAGCGGCTGGTGCGCACCGGATTGGTCTGGTCGATGGCGATGGCGGGTGGAACCCCTTCCACTTTGTCCACGGCCGGCCGGTCCATGCGGTCCAGGAACTGGCGCGCATAGGCGGAGAAGGTCTCCACATAGCGGCGCTGGCCCTCGGCATAGAGGGTGTCGAACACCAGGCTGGACTTGCCCGAACCGCTGGGGCCGGTGACGACGGTCAATTCCGCCGTGCGCAGATCGAGATCGAGGTTCTTGAGGTTGTGCTGCCGAGCGCCTCGGATGCGGATCAGACCGTCAGACATGGATGGGGGCCAGAACGACAAAGGCGAGCAGTGTAGGGAGCCGGGTTGACGAAAACTGTCAGCAAGAACGACCGACGAGCGGTCGATTCAGCCGGGCTGGGCGGCCAAGCCGCACCGTATTTGTGGGGCTTGCGGTTGCACACAGGCACCGCCTGAGGCAACAATGGCTCACACCCCTACCGGGGACATAACAACAAGGTCAACGAGGACATGGGGATGGACAAGTCAAGGCTGCCTGCTGAAGTGCCACTACATCCGATCTGGCTGACCGCTGCCTCGGGCGGCGCGGGGGCGGATGCGCCTCAGGCTGACCCGAGTGCACTCGCGCCGGGCCGGCACCAGCCGCAGGTGCTGCTTGTCGAGGACAACCACATCAACCAGGTCGTCGCGCTGGAGTTCCTCGCGCTGATGGGCGTGCAGGCCCGCCTGGCCAAGAACGGCCTTGAAGCCCTGGCCGCTTGTGCCGAATCCGCCCCCGACCTCGTGCTGATGGACATCCAGATGCCCGGCATGGACGGTCTGGAATGCGCCCGCCGCCTGCGGGCGCAGCAGCGCGAGGGCAGGCTGCCCAGCTTCCCCATCCTCGCGCTGACCGCGCATGCGCTGGACGCCGACGTGGCAGCCAGCATGGACGCCGGCATGGACGAGCACCTGACCAAGCCGCTGGACTTCGTCGCGCTGCGCACGCGGCTGCAGCGTTGGCTGAAGTTGCCCCAGGCGAACTGATACCCCTCGTCCAGACTCGCCGCGTTGAACGCCGGCGCGCCTGACCGGTCCCCCGAGGGGACGGCGATGCCTGCGGCGTTGGGACGCTCGCACATCGCCTCACGCGGGTCAGCTTGGGAGCGGTACGGCGCTCGGCCCGCTGCAGGTGCACTACGGCCGCGAAGAAGCCGTCAGGTTGCGGGCACGTAGACGTACCCGACGTTCCTCACCGTCTTGATGACCTCCGGCTTGTCCGGGTTGCGCTCCACCTTGCGGCGCAGACGCATGACGCGCAGGTCGATGCTGCGGTCGAACACGTCCCAGCCTCGGTTGTGGGCCTGCTCCATGATCTGGTCGCGGTTCAGGGGACGGTTGGGGTGACGTGCGAACAAGGCCAGCAGGTCGAACTCCGCGGCCGTGATGTCGATCTCTGCACCATCCGTGCCGTAGAGCTTGCGCTGGGCCAGGTCCAGTTGGCAGGCACCGAAGACCACGCGTTCCGGGTCCGCCGGGGCTGCGGCCGGTGCGGCCGTCACCTGAAGGCGGCGCAACACGGCGCGCACGCGGGCCAGCAGCTCGCGCAGCTCGAAGGGCTTGGCGACGTAGTCGTCCGCACCCACTTCCAGGCCCACGATGCGGTCGATGGCCTCGCCTGCCGTCGTCAGCATCAGCACGGCCATGCGCGGGTGGGACTCGCGCAGTGCACGGGCCAGCGACAAGCCGTTCTCACCGGGCATGTTGATGTCCAGCACGGCCACGTCGGGCACGCGCTCAGCAACGCGGGCGCGGGCGGCGGCAGCATCCTAGGCCTGCATGACCGCGAATCCGTTGCGGCCGAAATACTCGGCCAGCAGGGCGCGCAGTTCGGGCTCGTCGTCGACGAGCAGCACGGTGGGCGGGGCGGTGGTTTCTGGCATGGCGCCGAATGATAGGCAGGCCCGCCCCGGCGCGGCACGCAGCTGAAACAAACGCAACACAAGCCGGGGCAGGTTGAAGCGGCACTGAAACGCGCGCTGCCGACAGTGGCGACACCCCCACCGAGAGACCGCCATGAACTACCGCAGCGACAACCCCCACACCGACTGGCCGGAAACCATGGCCGTCACCTACCGAAGCGAGGCCTTCGCCGAAGACCTCGAAGACGGTGCCCCCGACGCGCCCCGCTGGCATCTCCTCGAGCGGCTCCTCGCGGCGCTGCCGCTGCTGTGCCTGTTCGCCCCCGTCGCCGACGCCTACCTGATCCATTGAGAGACCCACCATGACACCGCACCAGATCCAACTCATCCGCAGCAGCTTCGAGCCGCTCAAGCCCCTGGCCGCCACCGTCGCCGAGGCCTTCTATGCGCAGCTCTTCGCCCGTGACCCGGCGTTGCGAGCGCTGTTCCGCGGCGGCGACATGAGCGAGCAGGGCGCGCGCCTGATGCAGATGCTCGCCGCCGCCATCGACCTGCTGGACCGCCCCGCCACGCTGCGGCCAGTGCTGCTGCGCCTCGGCGAGCGCCACACCGTCTATGGCGTCGTCGACGCGCACTACGCCTGCGTCGGCGCGGCGCTGCTGGACACACTGGCCGCCGGCCTGGGCGAAGGCTTCACGGCCGAGGTGCGCGAGGCCTGGACGACCATGTACGGCCATGTCGCCCAGACCATGCAGGAAGGCGCCGCCCACCCTGCCACGCTGGCCGCCTGAGCGTCCTTATCATCGGCCGCCTCTTTCGAGAGGTTGACGGATAGGGCCGCGATGACCGAAGACATTCATTTCCACCCCACGCCCGATGCCGGCGTGGGCGAACTGGGCGGCGTGCTGCAGGCCACGCTGCCACTGCTGTCGCAACTGCTGGAGGCCGTGCCGGCGCGCGTCGTCGTCATCGATGTGGACGAGCGCCTGGTGTGGGCCAACCAGGAGTTCTTCCGCTTCACGCGCCTGCACCCCAAGCAGGTGCTGTCCCAGCCCATCGGCCGCATCATCGGTGAGTCGGCCTACGCCAGTTACAACGCGGTGCGCTCGCGCTTGGCAGACGGCCAAACCGTCGCCTGGGAGGGCTGGACCGAACTGGCCGGCATGGGCCGGCGCTACATGCGCGAACACCTGGTGCCGGTCAACGTCGTCAACGGCGTGCCGCAGGCCACCGTGGTCATGAGCCTGGACCTGACCGAGCTGAAGCGCCGTGACGCGGAGCTGTCGGCCAAGGTGGTCGAGCTGGAGGCCAGCGAGGCGCTCAAATCCTCCATCTTCGACAACGCAATGGCTGCGCTGGTATCCACCGACGAGACCGGGCACATCGCCGAATTCAACCCTGCCGCAGCGGCGATGTTCGGCATCGCTCGCGACCAGGCGCTGGGCCGCTCGGTGGCTGAGGTGATGATCCCGCCGCGGCTACGCCAGGCGCACGACGCCGGCATGGCCCGCGTGACGGCTGGCGGCGAGCAGCGCGTCATGGGTCGGCGCGTGGAGATGCCGGCACTGCGCGCCGACGGCAGCGAGTTCCCGGTCGAGATGGTGCTGTGGCGCACGGCCGTTGGCAGCCGAACTTACTACACGGCGTCGCTGTTCGACCTGTCCGAGCGCGCGGCCGCGCAGGGCCAGATCGAACGCCAGCGCGAGGCGCTGCGCCAGAGCGAGAAGCTGACCGCCATGGGAAGCCTGCTGGCCGGCGTGGCCCACGAGCTGAACAACCCGCTGTCCATCGTTATGGGCCGCGCGGCGCTGCTGGCCGAGAAGATGGGCGACAACCCGTTGGCCGCCGATGCGCAGCGCATCCATGAGGCTGCCGAGCGCTGCGGCCGCATCGTGCGCACCTTCCTGAACATGGCGCGCAGCCGCCCGGCCGACCGCAGCGAGGTGGCGCTGAACGACTTGGCCACAGCCGCCATCGACATGCTGGCCTATGTGCTGCGCAGCCACGGCATCGCCGTCGTGCTGGACCTGCTGCCGGGCCTGCCGCCGGTGAAGGCCGACGCCGACCAGATCGGCCAGATCGTGCTCAACCTCATCGTCAACGCGCAGCAGGCGCTGGGCGCGCGCGACCACGGCCGCCGGCTCACCGTCTCCACCGGCCTGGCGCCCATGACCGAGGGCGACCGCCGCCGCGTGCCCCGCGTGTGGATGCGCGTGCGCGACAACGGCCCCGGTATCACGCCGGACCTGCATGAACGCGTCTTCGAGCCCTTCTTCACGACCAAGAGCGAGGGCGTAGGCACAGGCCTCGGACTGGCGGTGTCGCGCTCCATCGCCCGCGACCACGGCGGCGAGCTGACGGTGCAGGTTGACGAAGGTCCGGGAGGGGGCGCCTGCTTCTGCCTGCAACTGCCCGTCAGTGGTGAACCCGAGGCCAGCGAGACCGAGCCGGCGCCGCTGGTCGAGACCGACGAGCGCAGCGCGCGGCTGCTGGTGGTGGACGACGAGCCCGAGATCGCCGAGCTGATCGGCGAGATGCTGGGCGGCGCAGGCTACGAAGTCATGACAGCCGAGTCCGGTGCCGTCGCGCTGGCGATGCTGGACGAGGCGCGCTTCGACGCCATCGTCAGCGATCTGCACATGCCCGAGCTGGATGGCGCCGGCTTGTGGCGCGAGGTCAAGCGCAGCCAGCCGGCGCTGGCGCGGCGCATGCTCTTCGTCACCGGCGACACGCTGTCGCCCACGGCCCGCCAGTTCCTCAATGAGGCACGCTGCGACAGCCTGAACAAGCCCTTCTCCAAGCAGGAGCTGCTGGCCCGGATCGACGCGCTGCTGAAGCCCTAGAACCCTGGGCCCGCAGCGCGACGCCAGCCTCACTTGGCCGCCAGGCCGACGGCGGTGGGCGGCAGGCCCGCGAACGACGGGGCGGCCACCAACTGGCCGTCCGTGTCGATCGTGAACGAGGCTATCGTGAAGACGCCCCCCGTGCGCACATAGAGATGCCGCCCGTCGGCCGACACCGCTGTGTCGGCCGGCGATGTGCCGGTGCCGGTCGGGCCGGCCACGGCCTGCTGCAGCGTGATCGCACCTTGCCTGTCGATGCGGTAGCTGCTCACGTTGGCACTGCCGGTGTTGGCGACGAAGGCGTAGCGGCCGTTGGGCGTGATGGCCACCCAGCAGGCGGCCGACTGCAGATCGGGCACGGCGGCGCTCACCCGCTCAGGCACGTCGGCATTGCGCTCGTGGAAACGGTAGGACGAGACCGTGCTGGCGCCCGCGGCACCGCCCCAGGCTTCGGTCACGACCAGACGGTTGCGGCGATTGAAGGCAAAGCCGAAGGGCGTGTTTCCGGGCGAATTGCTCACCGTCGGGGCACCGAGTGCCCCCCACTCGGCCACGGCATAGCTGACCAGCTTGTTCGTGCCCTTCTCGGTGACGACGAGGGTGTCGCCGTCAGCGCTCAAGCCCACCTGGGCGGGTGCGGTGCCGCCGGCGGCCGACAGCCCGCGCAGCGCGTCCTTCAACGGCTTGAGCATGCCGCCGGCGTTGCGGAAACCCGCCACATTGCCGGCGCCCCCGTCGTTGAGCACGTAGACCAAACCGTCGTTCTCGGTGACGCTGATGGGGTGCAGACCGCCCGAAGGGGTGACGGACAACAGGCTGACGCCATCACGATGAAGCGCGAAGGTGGACACATCGTTGCTCTGCGCATTGACGACGAACAGGTAGCGCCCGTCACGGCTGATCGTCACGGCGCCCTGCGAGCCCAGGCCGCGAGCAGTCCCCAGTCCGCCCGTGGGCGTGGTGGCGACGGGCTTGAGCGAGCCGTCGGCCTGGCGGGCAAAGCTCAGCAGCTGGTTGCCGCTGCTGGCATTGCTGCTGGTGAAGACGAGGCCGGCGCCCTCGTCATCGTGGTGGGCCAGGGCGGGCTGGGCGGTGGTGAGGCCGAGGACGGTGAGGCCGAGGGCGTGCAGGGTCAGGCGACGGGAAGGGCGCATGGGAGTTCTCCGTGAGGGTGGACAAGGCAGCGCGATGCTCGTCAGGCAGACGTCCCAAGTCCTCACGCGGATCTCACGGCGGCGTGATGTCCGCGACAGACGGTGACAATGCCCTGCATGCCGAACGCGAACCTCTACGCCGCCCTGCGCGCCGGCTTCCCGGCCGACCTGGACACCACCGCCATCGATGTCGATGGTGCCCTCTACAGCTGGCGCGACCTCGAACGCGGCAGCGCCATGCTGGCCAACTGGCTGGGCCGGCTGGACCTGCCCGCCGGGAGCCGCGTCGCGGTGCACACCGACAAGTGCGTCGAGGGCCTGATCCTGTACCTGGCCGTGCTGCGCGCCGGCCTGGTCTACCTACCGCTGAATCCGGCCTATCACGCAGCCGAGCTGGCGCATTTCATCGCCGACGCGGCGCCGGGCGTCGTCGTCTGTGCCGGCCGCAACTTCGGCTGGGTCAGCAAGCTGGCCTTCCAGCGCGGCGTGCGCTGGGTGTTCACGCTCAACGACGACCGCACCGGCACGCTGCTGGACCGCGCGACGCAGATGAGCGATGTGCACGAGCCGGTGGCTCGCCGGGCCGATGACCTGGCCGCCATCCTCTACACCAGCGGCACCACCGGGCGTAGCAAAGGCGCGATGCTCAGCCACGGCAACCTGCTGTCCAACGCTCGGACCTTGAAGCAGTTCTGGGACTGGCGGCCCGATGACGTGCTGCTGCACGCGCTGCCAATCTTCCACGTCCACGGCCTGTTCGTGGCTTCGCACGGGGCGCTGCTGAATGGCAGCACCATGCTGTGGTTCGACAGGTTCGACGCCGCCGCTGTGGCGCGGCGCTTCCCCGAGGCCACCGTCTTCATGGGCGTGCCCACGCTGTACGTGCGGCTGCTGCAGGAGCGCACGCTGGACTGCCGCCGCATGCGCCTGTTCATCAGCGGCTCGGCACCGTTGCTGATCGAGACCTGGGCGCAGTGGCAGGCCCGCACGGGCCACCTGATCTTGGAGCGCTACGGCATGAGCGAGACGCTGATGCTGACTTCCAACCCCTGCCGGCCCGAGGATGGCGAGCGCGTCGGCGGCACCGTGGGCCCGGCGCTGCCCGGTGTGGGCCTGCGTATCGTCGGCGACGCTGGCGAGCTTTGTGCGGCGGGCGAGATCGGCCATGTGCAGGTGAGCGGCCCCAGCGTCTTCCGCGGCTACTGGCAGATGCCGGAGAAGACGGCCGAGGAGTTCACGTCGGATGGCTGGTTCAAGACCGGCGACGTGGGCCGCTTGGACACCCGCGGCTACCTGACGCTGATCGGCCGCAGCAAGGACCTCATCATCAGCGGCGGCTTCAACGTCTACCCGGCCGAGGTCGAGGGCTACCTGAACGAGCTGCCCGGCGTGGGCGAGTCCGCCGTCATCGGCGTGCCACACCCGGACTTCGGCGAGGCCGTGGTGGCCGTCGTCACCGCCCACGGGCACCCCGATCCCGAGACGCTGGTTCAGGCGCTGAAGGCCCGCATCGCCGGATTCAAGGTGCCCAAGCGCGTCATCGTCGCGGCCGAACTGCCGCGCAATGCGATGGGCAAGGTGCAGAAGAAACTGCTGCGCGAGCAGCACGCCAAGCTGTTCACGCCACCCTCCTGAAACCGGCTCGCCGGCCGCGGGGCCGCGCGGCACAATCCCTCGCGCCCATGCGCCACAACCGATGAGCGAGCCCGCACAGCCGGCCCCCCACCCGCCCGCCGCGATGGACCAGCTGCGCCTGGCGCGCAGGCGGCGCTGGCGTGACCGCGCGCTGCTGCTGGCGCCGGCGCTGGCCTTTGGCCTGGTCATCGTGACCATCTGGGCGCTGGTGGCCTGGTACGTCGTCGAGCGCCCGCGCGAACTGCTGGACGACCAGCGCCGTGAGCTGGCAGGCGCCGTGCGCACCATCGGCATGCAGACCGAACCGGTGCTGCGCCAGGCCGACGCCGCCCTGCACCTGGTGGACCTGTGGCTGCTGAGCCATGCCAGCGACAGCCAAAAGCTGGCCGACCCCGCGCTGGCCCAGCTTGCCGAGAACGTGCGGAGCGGCTCCCGCCACCTAGTGGACGTGATGCTGGTGGCGCGCACCGGCAAGCTGCGGCGGCTGCAGGCCGGCGCCGAGGACGACGGCGCCAGCATCGAGGGCAGCGCCGCTTTTGCCCAGCTGTCGGGCATCGTGCCCGAGGGCACCACGCTGGGGCTGCCCCTGACGCTGGGCGGAAGGCTGGACGACGGCCACACCAGGCTGCCGCTGCTGATGCGCCTGTCCCGCCCGCTGGAGGACCACGAACTGGTGCTGGCGGTCGTGGACCTGCAACGCCTGCGCGAGGCGCACCGGCTGTTCACACCCGGGCCGCTGGCCTCGCTGGTCTTGGTGCGCACCGACGGCGTCACCTTGTCGCGCCAGCCCGAAGTGCCGGGCTTCGTGGGCCGCAACCTGTTCGCCGAGTTTCCGCAGCGGCGCAAGGACCTCGCCGCCAGCGAGGGCTTCTTCGCCAGCAGCGGCGCGGCCAGCGACGGCCGGCCGCGCATGGGCGCCTTCGTGACGCTGGACGACTTCAACCTCAAGCTGCTGCTGTCTGACACCGAGGACGCGGCCCTCGCCGCCCACCGCCGCCAGCGCACGGCCGTGGTGGCGGTGGCAGCCATCGTCTCGCTGGGCCTGGTGGTGCTGGCGCGCTGGCTGGGCCTGCTGCAGCGCACCGCGCGGCTGCGCGACGCGGCGCTACAGGCCACCAGCAACGCGATGCCACTGGGCCTGTTCCGCTGCGATGAGACCGGCCGCATGGTCTACGTGAACGACAGCTACCTGCGCGTGCACGGCTTCCCACGCGAGGACATGGCCTGGGGCTGGACGCGGCTGGTGCATCCCGACCGGCGTGACATGTTCATCCAGCGCTGGAAGCACCACGTGGCCATGGGCGAGCACGTCGACCTGGTGCACAAGATCAAGCGCGCCGACGACGGCCGCATCCGCTGGATCGCGGTGCGCTCGGCGCCGCTGTACTTCGACGGGAAGATCGCCGGCCAGGCCGGCACCGTGGAGGACGTGACCGAGCGCGGCGAGCAGGAGAAGGCCCGCCAGACGCTGGCGGCCATCTTCGACATCACGCCCGACATCGTCTGCCAGGCGCGCGGCAATGGCGACGTCATCTACATGAACCCCACCGCGCGCGAGCGCTTCGGCCTGGCGCCGGACGCGCCGCTGGACGGCGCCCGCATTGAGCACTTCTTCTCCGCGGAGCAGATCGAGGCCTACCGCAAGCTCGTGCTGCCCATCGCCATGCGCAGCGGCCACTGGCGGGGCCGCACGCGGGTGCAGATCCGCGGCGAGCCGGTGCCCATGGACTTCACCGTGCTGGCCCACCGCGACATGCGCGGCCGTACCGAGACGGTGTCGGTCCTGCTGCGCGACGTGTCGGCGCAGGCGCGCGCGCAGCGCGAGCGCGAGCGCAGCGAGGCCATGCTGCTGGCCGTAGCGCACACGGCGCGCGCCCAGTTCGTCGTCGGCGACACGGCCGGCCGGGTCATCTTCGTCAACGCGGCCTTCGAGCGCCAGCACGACATCACGCTCAAGGACTGGCTGGGCCGGCCGCTGGCCGAGC
>JACPYV010000195.1 GCA_016195825.1 Burkholderiales bacterium
GGTGCGGCCGGTGGCGGCGCACGAAGTCCATCAGGTTCTGCGTCGGGTTGCCCTCGATGTTGAACTCGGCCTGCGGCCAGTCGCGCAAGAAAGCGGCCAGGTCATCGACATCGCCGGGGCGGATGTGACGCTCGTCGGGCCGGGGATGGACCGTGATGCCCTGAGCACCGGCCAGGAGGCACTGCTCGGCTGCGCGCAGCACGCTGGGGATGCCGAGGTGGCGGGTGTTGCGCAGCAGCGCGACCTTGTTGACGTTGACCGACAGCGCGCAGCGGGCATCGGTGTGGGCGAGGGGGTTCATGTGTCGAGCAGTTGTTGCACGTCGACCAGCAGGGCCCGCGTGCGCAAGGGCTGGTGGCCCAGATGGTAGTGGAGCAGCCCGCGCAGCGCGCCCTTCAGGCCTTGCGACTCGGCCGCGCAGGCCTGGCGCAGCGCGGCCGTGCTGCCATGCAGCAGAGCGGCCTGCAGCTGGATCAGTAGCGTGCCGGGCAGGCTGGCGTCGCTGTTGGGCGGAATGACGCCGGACTCAGGGGACAGCTGGTAGCGGCGCGCCGGGTCGATGGCGGCTTGCGTGGGGGTGATGACGCTGAGGTCGGGCAGCAGGCCCAGTTCGGACAGCAGCTTGAGCTCGAAAGCTCGCAGCGCGGCGTCGCCCTGGGCCAGGTGGGCCAGCGTGTCGGCATAGGCATCGAACAGCGCGGGGTGCGGGTCGTGGCGGGCGAGCAGCTTGAGCAGCAGCTCGTTGAGGTAGTAGCCCGAGAACAGCGCGGCGCCGGCGGGCATGGTCGCACCGCCACCCCATTCGGCACTGCGCAGCGTCTGCACCTCGCCGCCGTCGGCCTTGGCCGGTTTGGAGAGGCTGACGCTGATGCGCTGCATCGGCAGCAGCACCGCGCGCAGCTGCGAATAGGGGCGCTTGGCGCCCTTGGCAGCAACCGCCAGGCGACCGGAATCGCGGGTGAACAAGTCGAGGATGAGGCTGGTCTCGCTCCAGTCGTGGTGGTGAAGCACGTAGGCCTGCTGCACCGCCGGAGGTCGCGTCAATCTCATCGACACGGCCCTGGAACCAAACCACACCACGGAACCACCGCGAGATTCAAAGGACTGCTCCTCTGTGACTCTGGGCCTCTGTGGCTGAGTTCTCTTTGCAGGTCACTCGTAGCCGTACGAGCGCAGGTGCTCTTCGGTGTCCGCCCAGCCGGAACGTACCTTGACCCACAGCTCCAGGAACACGCGGCCGTCCATCAGGTGCTCCAGCTCCTGGCGCGACTCTGAGCCGATGCGCTTCAAGCGCTCGCCGCCCTGGCCGATGATCATGCCCTTGTGGGCGTCGCGCTCGACGACGATGCTGGCGCTGATGCGGCGCAGCTCGCCTTCCTCTTCCCATTTGTCA
Organism: Burkholderiales bacterium; assembly: GCA_016195825.1. GTDB lineage: Bacteria > Pseudomonadota > Gammaproteobacteria > Burkholderiales > Burkholderiaceae_C > Pelomonas. Next base: position 1,394 of record JACPYV010000195.1, read on the forward strand.
ATGATGACGGTGGAGGTGTAGGGCAGCTCGTCGCCGGTCAGGCGGAACAGCTTCTCGCGGATGATTTCGCTGGCCAGGAACTTCTCGCTGCGGTCGGTCAGCGCGTCCTGGTCGTAGAACCAACCCTGCTCGGGCAGGTAGGGCTTGAGGATCTTGAAGAGGCGCGTCACATCGGCCTCCTTCTTGGCGGACAGCGGCACGAACTCGGTGAAGTTGCGCCGCTCCTGCATGCCCTTGAGCCAGGGCGCCAGCTCGGCGCGGCGGTGCACGGCGTCGAGCTTGTTGGCGATCAGCACGACGGGCTTGTCCTCGGGCAGCAGGCTCAGTACCTTGGCGTCGTCCAGGCCGAAGCGGCCGGCCTCGACGACGAAGAGCACCAGATCCACGTCCGCCAGCACGCCGTGGACCGTGCGGTTCAGCGTGCGGTTGAGCGCGGCGTTGTGCTTGGTCTGGAAGCCGGGCGTGTCGACGAAGACGAACTGGGCTTCGTCCACCGTGCGCACGCCGGTGATGCGGTGGCGCGTGGTCTGCGCCTTGTCGGAGGTGATGCTGACCTTCTGGCCCACGAGTGCGTTCAGCAGCGTGGACTTGCCGACGTTGGGCCGGCCAACGATGGCGATGAGGCCACATCGTTGAATGCTCGGCTGGCCTGCACCGTCAGCGGCAACAACGGCGGGGGGAACTGCATCGGTGGTCATGGATGGCCTCGGTCGGCGGTCAATCGGGTCAGCAGTCGGCTGGCGGCCTCCTGCTCGGCGGTGCGGCGCGAGCGGCCTTCGCCCATTTCGGCCACGTCCAGCGCCGGCACGGCGCATTCGACCTCGAAGGTCTGCGCATGCGCCTGGCCGCGTGTCGCGACGATACGGTAAGTTGGCACGGCGATGCGGCGGGCCTGCAGCCATTCCTGTAAAGCCGTCTTGGCATCTTTGCCGAAATCGCCCGCACCGGTGGCGGTCGCGATGGTCTCGCCCAGCAGGCGGCGCACGATGGCCAGCGCCGCGTCGTAGCCGGCCTCGATGTAGGCCGCGCCGAGCAGCGCCTCGACAGCGTCCGCGAGGATGGACGGCCGCTGCGCGCCGCCGCCGCGGGCCTCACCGTCGGACATCTTCAGCACAGCGGGCAGGCCCAGCGCCAGGGCGAGCTTGTGCAGGCTGTCCTCGCGCACCAGGTGGGCGCGCATGCGGGTCAGGTCGCCCTCATCGGAGCCGGCGTAGCGCTCGTACAGCAGGCTGGACACGGCCAGACTGAGCACGGCGTCGCCCAGGAACTCCAGGCGCTCGTTGTGGTCGGCACCGTAGCTGCGGTGCGTGAGGGCCCGCGCCAGCAGCTCGGGTCGCTGGAAGCGGTGGCCGAGGCGGCGTTGCAGATCGTCCAGCGCAGCGCTCATCGTCGCGGGGCTGGCGTCAATGCGACTTGCCCCGGTACTTGATCAACAGGTACACCGGGCCGAAGAGGTCGACCTCCTTGTCCCAGCCGAACTCGATGACGACCCTGTCGTTGCCGTCCTTGCTGACCACCAGGTCGCTGGCCTTGAGGCTCTGGATGGAATATTCGACCTGCGTGGCCTTGTCGAATTCCTGGCGCACCTGGGGCACGGTCGAGGGATTGCCGGCCGCGATGCGGTCGACGATGCGCTGCACCGTGTAGTACTCCAGCACCGTTGGGAAAACCTTCATGGCGACCACCGCCGTGACGGCAGTGACGCCGCCCCAGAACAGCAGGCCGATCAGCGTGAGGCCACGTTGACGGCGAGGGAGTGACGGCGGTAGAGAACGGCGGCGGGACGTCATGTGGGCATCAATCGAAGAAAGTACCGACACGCTTGAGGTTACCGAAATTCATCCACACCATGAAGGCCCTGCCGACGATGTTCTCGTCGGGCACGAAGCCCCAGAAGCGCGAGTCCCGCGAGTTGTCGCGGTTGTCGCCCAGCATGTAGTAGTGGCCCGCCGGCACCTTGCAGGTCACGCCTTCGATGGTGTAGCGGCAGTTCTCGCTGAACGGGAACGGGCCGTCGGCACGGTCGGCACGGAAGAAGCGCTGCGCCTCGGGCTGGACCAGGATCTGGTGTTCCTTGTCACCCAGCTTCTCCAAGAAGCGCTGGCGGTAGACACGTGCATCCTCGTCGTAGAAGTTGCCCTGGGGCTGCACGGGTGCCAGTTGGCCGTTGATGTAGAGCTTCTGGTTGATGTAGCTCACCTCGTCGCCCGGGATGCCGGCCACGCGCTTGATGAAGTCGGTGCTGGGGTCCTCGGGGTAGCGAAACACCATGACATCGCCACGCTGCACGGGCTTGTTCTCGATGATCTTCTTGTTCAGCACCGGCAGCCGAACGCCGTAGTGGAACTTGTTGACCAGGATGAGGTCGCCGACCAGCAGCGTGGGCACCATGGAGCCCGACGGGATCTTGAACGGCTCGAACAGGAAGCTGCGCAGCAGGAAGACGACCAGGATCACCGGGAACAGGCCGGCGGTCCAGTCCAACCACCAGGGCTGCTGCAGGATCTGCTGACGTGCCGGCTCGACATCGCCATCCACTCGGCTGATGCCCTGCGCGGCCAGGGCCTCGCGGCGCTTGGCGTCATTGGCCAGCAGCGCGTCGGCTGCGGCGCGGCGGGCCGGCGCGAAATGAAAGCGCTCGGCCAGCCAGTAAAAGAGGGTCACCGAGGTCAGCACGAAGAGCAGCAGCGCGAAGTTGCCGCTCCAGCGTCCGACGTACCAGCCGCCCAGGTAGGCCACCAGGGCCGCGTACAAAACACCGGTCAGAGCGCTCATCAGGGAAGTTTTCAAGGGCTGGATGGGGGAGTCAGTCATCGACTTGCAGGATGGCGAGGAAGGCCTCTTGCGGCACCTCCACCGAACCGATCTGCTTCATGCGCTTCTTGCCGGCCTTTTGTTTTTCCAGCAGCTTGCGTTTGCGGGTGATGTCACCGCCGTAGCATTTTGCCAGCACGTTCTTGCGCAGCGCCTTGATGTTCTCGCGGGCGATGATGTTGGCGCCGATGGCGGCCTGGATGGCCACGTCGTACATCTGGCGCGGGATCTGCTCGCGCATCTTGGCGGCCACGCCGCGGCCACGGTACTGGCTCTGGCTGCGGTGCACGATCATGGACAGCGGATCGACCTTCTCGCCGTTGATCAGGATGTCGACCTTGACGACGTCGGCAGCGCGGTATTCCTTGAACTCGTAGTCCATGGACGCGTAGCCGCGGCTTGCGGACTTCAGCTTGTCGAAGAAGTCCAGCACGATCTCGGCCAGCGGGATCTCGTAGGTCAGCATGACCTGCTTGCCGTGGTAGGCCATGTTCAGCTGCACGCCGCGCTTCTGGTTGGCCAGCGTCATGACGACGCCGACATAGTCCTGCGGCATGTACAGATGCACCGTGACGATGGGCTCGCGGATCTCGCGCATGGCGCCGATCTCGGGCATCTTGGACGGGTTCTCGACCTGCATGACCTCGCCGGTGTTCAGCTCCACCTCGTAGATGACGCTGGGCGCGGTGGTCACGAGGTCTTGGTCGAACTCGCGCTCCAGGCGCTCCTGCACGATCTCCATGTGCAGCAGGCCCAGGAAGCCGCAGCGGAAGCCGAAGCCCAGCGCCTGGCTGACTTCGGGCTCGTAGCGCAGAGACGAGTCGTTCAGGCTGAGCTTTTCCAGCGCGTCACGCAGTTGGTCGTACTCGCTGGCCTCGGTCGGGTACAGGCCCGCGAACACCTGGGGCTGGATTTCCTTGAAGCCGGGCAGCGCCTCGGTCGCCGGGCCGGCGTTGTTGGGCAGCTTCTTTTCCAGCGTGACGGTGTCGCCGACCTTGGCCGCGGCAAGCTCCTTGATGCCGCAGATGATGAAGCCCACCTCGCCGGCTTTCAGGCCGTCGCGGTTCTCGCTCTTGGGCGTGAAGACGCCCATGTGCTCGATCGGGTAGACCGTGTTGGTGTTCATCATGCGGATGCGCTCGCCCTTCTTGAGCTCACCGTCCACGACGCGCACCAGCATGACAACGCCGACGTAGTTGTCGAACCAGGCGTCGATGATCATGGCCCGCGGCGGACCGTCGGGGTTGCCGCGCGGCGGCGGCATGCGGGCGATGACGGCCTCGATGATCTCGTCGATGCCCATACCGGTCTTGGCCGAGCAGGGGATGGCGTCGTCCGCGTCGATGCCGATGACGTCCTCGATCTCGGCCTTGGCGTTGTCCGGGTCCGCGGAGGCCAGGTCCATCTTGTTGAGCACCGGCACGACCTCGACACCCAGGTCCAGCGCCGTGTAGCAGTTGGCGACCGTCTGCGCCTCGACGCCCTGGCTCGCATCGACAACCAGCAGCGCGCCCTCGCAGGCCGACAGCGACCGGCTGACTTCATAGGAGAAGTCCACATGCCCCGGCGTGTCGATCAGGTTCAGGTTGTAGATCTGACCGTCCTTGGCCCGGTACTGAAGCGCCGCGGTCTGTGCCTTGATCGTGATGCCGCGTTCGCGCTCCAGGTCCATCGAGTCCAGCACCTGTGCTTCCATCTCGCGGTCGCTCAACCCGCCGCAGCGCTGGATGATGCGGTCGGCCAGCGTGCTCTTGCCGTGGTCGATGTGGGCAATGATGGAGAAGTTGCGGATGTGGTTCATGTGGTCTTGGGCCGCGCTGCGGAAGTGAAAGACAAGGGGCGGGAGCCCTTGCAGCGCAAGCTCATATCGCGAGGCGATGTGAAGCCTTGAGGCGGCGTGCTGAAGCTAAAAAAAAGGCACGTCGAAAGAGGCGACGTGCCTTCCAACAAAAGGTATGGCAACTGCTTGTTGGGCCTTCATTGTAGCCAAAAGGCCCAACCGGGAAACCGCGCCAGCATTGGTTTCCCGGCCGTTGCAGGCCGCCAACAAGGAATTTTAACCACAGCTTATCCACAAGTTCCTGTGGATCGCCTGTGGATCAAATCCCGGCACCGCGAACGGTCTGTGATTCCGTCGTTGGGCACCGCTTTGCAGGCATATCGAGCCCCGATTTTAGCCCCTGACACGAACAATCCCACCACCCACACGCAAGTTAGCAGGCGCCAACTCCCGAAAACGGTGGACAACCTCTTGCTCGGCCCCGGCCGGGCTTGCCGCATCGCGAAAAGCCCGAGCTCGGCGCCCCGTCTTGCCGCCGTTCAGCGGGCCGGTTTCAGCAGCAGGAAGCTGACGACGTCGTCGCGGCGCACCAGCAGGTTGATGACTTTGGCCTTGTCGGCCTTGGCAATCTGCGCCTGGAAGGCCTTGACGGTGGCCACCTCGACGTTGTCCACCGACAGGATGAGGTCGCCCTCGCGCAGGCCGGCCCGCGCGGCGGCGCCGGTGGCGCTGTCGACCTTGACGCCGGACTTGAGCTTCATCTCCTTGCGCTGGGCGTCCGTCAGGTCCGACACGCCCAGTCCGAGCGCCGAGCTCGGGCTCGGCGCTGCAGCCGGTGCGGGCTCGCTGCTCTCGGTGCTGCCCGGGCGCTTGCTGCGCTCGTCTTCACTGAGGGTGACGACCAGGTCCTTGTAGGCGCCACGGCGGAACACGGTCAGCGTGGTCTTGGCACCGGGCTTCACGGCGGCCACCAGGCGGCGCAGGTCGGCCGCCTTGTCCACGACCTTGCCGTCGACCTTGGTGATGACGTCGCCGCCTTCCACGCCGGCCTTCTCGGCCGGGCTTGCGGCCACCACCGAGCGGATCAGCGCGCCCTGCGCTTTGCCCAGGCCGATGGCCTCGGCGATCTCCTTGGTGATGTCGTCAGGCAGCACGCCCAATGTTGACAAGCGGGCCGCCCGAGTTGCCGGGGTTGATGGCCACGTCGGTCTGGATCAGCGGCAGCAGCTCGCCGGTGTCGCGCTGCTTGGCGCTGATGATGCCGGCCGTGACCGTGTTCTCCAGGCCGAAAGGCGAGCCGATGGCCATGACCCATTCGCCGACCCGCGCCTTGTTGCTGTCGCCGATCTTGACGACCGGCAGGCCGGCCGCCTCGACCTTGACGACGGCCACGTCGGAGCGTTGGTCGGCGCCGATGATCTTCGCCTTGAGCTCGCGCTTGTCGGTCAGCGTGACGATGACCTCGTCGGCGCCCTGCACCACGTGGGCATTGGTCATCACGTAGCCATCGGCGCTGAGAATGAAGCCCGAGCCCACGCCACGGCGCGTCGGGCCGTCTTCGTCCGGCGTGCCACCGCGTGGCGCACCGCGGCGCTGGTTGGGCACGGGGATGCCGAAGCGGCGGAAGAACTCCTGCATCTGCTCGTTCATCTCCGCCTGGCCCTCGGGCGCCTTGACCTTCTCGGCGGTGCGGATGTTGACGACCGCCGGGCCGACACGCTCCACCAGCTCGGCAAAGTCCGGCAGCTCGCGCGGCTGCGCCGCGGCAGGCGTCTGACCAAGCGCCAGCGCCAGGGCCAGCGTGGCGCCGGACAACAAGAAGCGCGCGCGCGCGGGGTGAAGGCGGTTCTCAGCGTGCATATGGGATTTCCAGGGATTCAGCAGGAGCTAGTACGGCGGGACGGCGGAAACGGATGGAGATAAGGCAGCGCCGCGGCGCTTCAAGGTGGGGGTTGCGACGCCGCGGCCTGCGGCAAGGCCAGGCCCCAGTCGATGATCTCGGGAGGCAGCTCGCCCGGCAAGCCGGCTGCGCGCGCCGTTCCCAGGGAAGGCAGGTTACGGCCTGCGGCCGTCTGCGCAAAGCTCATGCCGACAAGCCCCTGCGCGCGCGGTGTTGCAATCGGTGCAGTGGCGACGACGTCGTCGGGCGCCGGCGGCGGCCTCAGCGCCACGATGCCCAACGCCACGGTCATGAAGCCGGCCGCGACGGCGATGGGCGCAAACCAGTCCTGCCGGCGCGGATGATCGACGACCGGTGCCGGCATCTGCGCATGCAGCTCGGCCAGCAACGCCTCGGGCTCGCGGTGCAACGCCGGCAGTTCGGCCGAGCGCAGGCCATCACCCGCAGCGTGCCACAGCGCCCAACGCTCGCGCAGCCCCGGGTCTTTGGCCCAGGCGGCGTTCACGCGCGCCCAGTCGGCCGGCGTCGCGCGCCCGTCCATCACGGCGGACAAGGCCTCGTTCAGTGAATCGCCAGCAGAGCTCACCATCGCCGCCCTCCCCCGCCACTCAGCAGCGGACGCAGCCGCGCGGCGACGGCCTCGCGGGCGCGGAAGATGCGCGAACGCACGGTGCCCGGCGGGCAGTTCATCAGGTCGGCGATCTCGTCGTAGCTCAAGCCATCCACCTCTCGCAGCAGCAATGCCTGGCGCTGATCGTCAGCCAGGGCTTCGACGGCCTCGTTCAGCCCCAGGGCCAGCTGGCGGCTGGCGAGCAGGGATTCCGGGGTCGCATCGTCGCTTGGAGTCGCGTCGGTGCCGAAAGTTCCCTCGTCATCATCCAGGGACTCCATCGGCCGCAGGCGTGCGCGCTGGCCGTGGTGACGTTTGGCGGCGTTGACGGCAATCCGGTACAGCCAGGTATAGAAGGCGCTCTCGCCGCGGAAGGCCGGCAGCGCCCGGTAGGCGGCCAGGAAGGTCTCCTGGCAGAGGTCGGCCACGTCGGCGGGGTCGCGCACGCTGCGCGACAGCAGGCGCTCGACGCGACGCTGGTACTTGAGCACCAACATGTCGAAGGCGGTGCGGCTGCCGCCCTGGGCTTCGCGCACCAGCAGCGCGTCCGGGTCGCTCATGACGGCACCCGCGGCGCGGCGAGCCGCGTCGCGCGCAGCAGTAGCCAGGCATCGAGATCGATCAGCACGGAACGTTGAACGGCGGCCTCCTCATCGCGGTCGGGCTTGGCCAACCACAAGGCCTGCCCGTTCCAGCGCAGCCAGCGCGGCAACTCGGCAGCGGCGCGCCGGGCCCTGAGGCTGATGACTGAAACCGCCAGCAGCGCCGCCCAGGCTTGCGGTTGACGGACGATGGCCCGGGCGGCCAAGCCGCCCGCGGCGAGCAGCGCGATGAGCGCCACCACGGCCCGCACCACCGGCTTCGCCTGCGGCTGCAGCAGCACGGCGACGGGCGGCGTGCGGCGCATCGCCGGGTTGCTTAGACGCGCTTGAAAATCAGCGTGCCGTTGGTGCCGCCGAAGCCGAAGTTGTTCTTCGCAGCGATGTCGATCTTCATGGGCCGCGCCTCGTTGGCGCAGTAGTCCAGGTCGCACTCGGGGTCCTGGTTGAAGATGTTGATCGTGGGCGGTGCGACCTGGTCATGGATGGCCAGGGCCGTGAACACCGACTCGATGCCGCCCGCGCCGCCCAGAAGGTGGCCGGTCATGGACTTGGTCGAGCTGATGACCATCTGCTTGGCGTGGTCGCCGAAGGCCAGCTTGATCGCGTTGGTCTCGTTCACGTCGCCCAGCGGCGTGGACGTGCCATGGGCGTTCATGTACTGGACCTGGTCCGGGTTGAGGCCCGCGTTGCGCAGCGCCGCGCGCATGGAGCGCTTGGGGCCGTCCACGTTGGGCGCGGTCATGTGATACGCGTCTGCACCCATGCCGAATCCCACCAGCTCGCAGTAGATCTTGGCACCGCGCTTCTTGGCATGCTCGTACTCTTCAAGCACCAGCACGCCGGCGCCCTCACCCAGCACGAAACCGTCGCGGTCCTTGTCCCAGGGGCGGGACGCGGTCGCGGGGTCGTCGTTGCGGGTGGAGAGCGCCCGGGCCGCGGCGAAACCGCCGATGCCCAGCGGCGACACCGCACCCTCGGCACCGCCCGCGATCATCACGTCGGCGTCGCCGTATTCGATGAGGCGGCCGGCTTCGCCGATCGCGTGCAGGCCCGTGGTACAGGCCGTCACGATCGCCAGGTTGGGGCCCTGGAAGCCGAAGTTGATGGAGACGTGGCCCGAGATCATGTTGATGATCGAGGCCGGGATGAAGAACGGCGAGATGCGGCGGGGGCCGCGGTTCACCAGTTCGCTGTGGGTGTCTTCGATCAGCGGCAAGCCGCCGATGCCCGAACCCACGAGCACGCCGATGCGCTCGGCCTGTTCTTCAGTGAGTTGGTCGCCGGTGGGGATGCCGGAATCCCGCACCGCCTGGAAGGCCGCCGCCAGCCCGTAATGGATGAAGCCATCCATGTGCCGGGCTTCCTTCGCGGGGATGTAATCCTCGATCTTGAAGCCCTTGACCTCGCCCGCGAAGTGACACGCCAGGTTGCTGGCGTCGAAGCGGGTGACGGTGGCGATGCCGGAACGTCCGGCGAGGATGTTGGCCCAGCCTTCGGCAACGGTATTGCCGACGGGACTGATCAGGCCAAGACCGGTGACTACGACGCGGCGACGGCTCATTCGATACGGATCAGAGTTGCGAGAGATTCAGGCCGATCAGGCCTTCTGGTGCTTGACGGCGTAGTCGATCGCCAGCTGCACGGTGGTGATCTTCTCGGCCTCTTCGTCGGGGATCTCGATGCCGAACTCGTCTTCGAGGGCCATCACCAGTTCCACGGTGTCCAGAGAATCGGCGCCCAGGTCGGCAACGAAAGCCTTCTCGTTCGTAACGTCGGCTTCCGCCACGCCGAGTTGCTCGGCGATGATTTTCTTGACTCGTGCTTCGATATCGCTCATGAATCCTCCAGGAGGGATTTGCTGAAAACAGCCCAACATTCTACGGGCTCTAGAGTTGCGCCCCTAAGTGGGGTCACAAGTGGGTTCGGATCGGCCCTTAGGCCATGTACATGCCGCCGTTGACGTGCAGCTCGCTGCCCGTGATGTAAGCACCGCCCGGTGACGCCAGGAAGACGACCGCCGCAGCAATTTCCTCGGGAGCCCCCAAGCGGCCCAGCGGGATCTGCGCCAACAGCGCGGCCTTCTGTGCCTCGGGCAGGACCTCGGTCATGTCGGTGGCGATGAAGCCCGGCGCGATGCAGTTGACGGTGATGTTGCGGCTGCCCAGCTCGCGGGCCAGCGAGCGGGTCAGGCCGGCCACGCCGGCCTTGGCGGCAGCGTAATTGGCCTGGCCGGCGTTGCCGGAGGCGCCCACGACGGACGTGATGTTGATGATGCGGCCGATGCGCTGCTTCATCATGGGCTTGGTGGCCGCACGGGCAAGACGGAACACCGCCTTCAGGTTGGTGTCAACGACAGCATCCCAGTCGTCGTCCTTCATGCGCATGGACAGGCCGTCGCGGGTGATACCGGCGTTGTTGACCAGCACGTGCAGACCGCCTTCCTTGGCGACGATGTCGTCCACGGCAGCCTGGCTGGCGGCAGCGTCGGTCACGTTCAGCACGATGCCGCGCCCGCCCTGGGCGACCAGCGCCTCGGTGATGCCGGCAGCACCAGATTCGCTGGTGGCGGTGCCGATGACACGCCAGCCATCGTTGGCCAGAGCCAGGGCGATCGCCCGGCCGATGCCTCGGCTGGCGCCGGTGACGAGGGCGACGCCCTTCGATGCAGATTCAGTCATGTCAGCCACCTCCCAGCAGCGCACGGGCCTCGGCGAGCGAGGCGGGGTCGAACACACAGGCGGCCTGCAGCTCGGCGTCGATGCGCTTGGCCATGCCGCTGAGCACCTTGCCGGGGCCGGCTTCGATGACGTGGGCCAGGCCACGGGCCTTCAACGCCTGCACGACCTCCACCCAGCGCACCGGACCGAAGGCCTGGCGGTAAAGCGCATCGCGCAGCGCGGCGTCGCTGCCAGTGACTGCCACGTCGATGTTGTTGATGACCGGGAAGGCGGCGGGCAGGAACTGCACGCCAGCGAGCTTTTCCTTGAGCCGTTCGGCAGCGGGCCTCATCAGGCTGGAGTGAAAAGGTGCCGACACCGGCAGCGGCAGCGCGCGCTTGGCGCCCGCGGCCTTCAGGATCTCGGCGGCTTTCTCGGCGCCGGCCTTGCTGCCGGCGATGACGGTCTGCTTGGGGTCGTTGAAGTTGACCGCCTCGATGGCCTCACCGGTCTCGGCTGCAGCCTGCGCGCAGCCGGCGCGCACCGCGTCGCCGTCCAGGCCCAGGATGGCGTACATCGCGCCGGCACCGACCGGCACGGCCTCCTGCATCGCCTGGGCACGAAAGCGCACCAGCGGCAGTGCGTCCGCCAGGCTCAGCGCGCCGGCAGCAACCAGCGCCGTGTACTCGCCCAGCGAATGGCCGGCAGCGGCGACGGGCACCGCGCCGGTCTCGGCAACGAAGGCTCGCCAGCAGGCGATGCCGGCCGTCAGCATGACGGGCTGGGTGTTGGTGGTCAGGTCCAGCTGGTCCTTGGGGCCAGCGTGGATCAGCGCGCCGATGTCCTCGCCGAGGGCAGCAGAGGCTTCTTCGAGCACGAGGCGGACTTCCGGATGGTCGCCCCAGGCGTCGAGCATGCCGACGGCCTGCGAGCCTTGGCCGGGGAAGACAACGGCAAAAGGTGCAGTCATAGATTCAGTTCCAGTTCAGTCGCGGTCGAGGGTGCCGGGCCGGCAGCGTCTGGACGGTCAGTACTTCAGCAGGGCCGCGCCCCAGGTGAAGCCACCACCCACGCCTTCCAGCATGACGGTGTCGCCGCGTTGGACTCGGCCGCTGCGCACGGCAACGTCCAGCGCCAACGGCACGGAAGCGGCCGAGGTATTGCCATGCTCATCGACGGTGACGATGAGCTTGCTCAAGTCCATCTTCAGCTTCTTGGCCGTGCCCTGCATGATGCGGATGTTGGCCTGGTGCGGGATCAGCCAGTCGATGTCGGCATCGGTCATGCCGGCCTTGTCGAGCACGGAGCGGGCGACCTTCTCCAGCACGCCCACGGCGAGCTTGAAGACGGCCTGGCCGTCCATTCTTAGCAGCGGCGTGCCGAGAACCTGGCCACCGCTCACCGTGCCCGGCGTGCAGAGGATGTCGACATGGCGCGCATCGGCATGCAGCTCGGTGGCCAGGATGCCGGGCTCATCACTGGCACCCAGCACGACGGCGCCGGCGCCGTCGCCGAACAGCACGCAGGTGGTGCGGTCCTTGAAATCGAGGATGCGCGAGAAGACCTCGGCGCCAATGACCAGGGCCTTGCTGGCTGCGCCGCTCTTGATCATCGCGTCGGCCACGCTGAGCGCGTAGACGAAGCCGGAGCAGACAGCCTGCACGTCGAAGGCCGCGCAGCCGAAGACGCCCAGCTTCTTCTGCAGCAGGCAGGCGGTGGACGGGAACACCATGTCGGGCGTGGACGTCGCGACGATGATGAGGTCCAGCTCGTCAGCGCCTATGCCTGCGGCCTCAAGCGCAGCGAGCGCCGCGGGGAATGCCAGATCGCTGGCCGCCTCGTCCGGCGCCGCGAAATGGCGGGCGCGGATGCCGGTGCGCTCGACGATCCATTCGTCAGAGGTCTCGATGCCGTCGGCCGCGAGGCGGGCCGCGAGGTCCTGGTTGGTGACCCGGTCAGCGGGCAGGAAACTGCCGGTGCCGAGAATGCGGGAGTAGCGGGGGGAGGTGTTTCCTGAGGGGCTCATGCGGCCTGCGCGACGGTGTTCGCCGCGTTGTCTCCAGCATCGCTCGCCTTGGCTTGCAGCGTGGCGACGATGCGGTCGTGGACCCGGTCAAGCAGCCGGTTGCGGGCGGCATCATAAGCGCGGGCCAAAGCCTGCTCGAACGCAAAGGCGTCGGCCGAGCCATGGCTCTTGAACACCAGACCGCGCAGGCCCAGCAGCGCTGCGCCGTTAAAGCGGCGGTGGTCCACCCGGTGCTTGAACCGGTTGAGCACCGGCTTGGCGAGCAGCCCCACCAGCTTGCTCACCCAGTCCCGGGTGAACTCGGCCTTGATGAAGGCGCCCATCATGCTGGCCAGGCCCTCGGAGGACTTGAGCATGACGTTGCCGACGAACCCATCGCACACGACGATGTCCGTCGTGCCCTTGAAGATGTCGTTGCCCTCGACGTTGCCGAAGAAGTTGAGCTGGCCGGCCGCGCCGGCGGCGCGCAGCAGTTCGCCCGCCTGCTTGATGGTCTCGCTGCCCTTGATCGCTTCCTCGCCGATGTTGAGCAGCCCGACGCTGGGCTCTTCGATGCCGTCGACGGCTGAAACGAGCGCGCTGCCCATGACCGCGAACTGCAGCAGGTTCTCGGCCGACGAGTCGACATTCGCACCCAGATCCAGCACGGTGGTGAAGCGGCCGGCCACGTTGGGCATCACCGCTGCGATCGCTGGGCGGTCGATGCCTTCCAGCGTCTTGAGCAGCACCTTGGCGACCGCCCACAACGCGCCGGTGTTGCCGGCGGACACGCACACATGGGCCTGCGCCGGGTTGCCGTCGCGGTCGGCCCGGAGCAACTGGATGGCGACGCGCATGGACGAGTCGCGCTTGCGGCGCAGCGCGACCTCGATGGCGTCATCCATCGTCACGACCTCGCTGGCAGGCACGACGCGGCAGCGCGGCCAGGCGGCCGCGGCGGCCAATTCCTCGGGCTTGCCGACGAGCAGCAACTCGGCGCCAGGATGCTTGTCCAGGAAGGCTCGACAGGCCGGCAGCGTGACCGAGGGGCCATGGTCGCCGCCCATGCAGTCGACGGCCAGCCGGATCGGATCGGGCAGGGGCTGGGTCATATCAGTGGTTTTTGTGAGCCACAAAGACCAAACCCGGCGCTGCGCGGTACGCAGGCCGGGTCGGCAGATTCATCGACAGTTTGGCGCCGCGGCAAGCGGCACCGAGCACCATCAGGCCGCGTCGGCCTTGCTCTTCAGCACCTTGCGGCCACGGTAGAAGCCGGTGGGGCTGATGTGGTGACGCAGGTGCACTTCGCCGGTGGTCGGCTCGATGGCCGTACCCGGGGTGACCAGGGCATTGTGCGAACGGTGCATGCCGCGCTTGGAAGGCGACTTCTTGTTTTGCTGAACAGCCATGAAATTCTCCAGACTCTGCGGGATTTGGGGACGCGACCCCTGGGAGTGAGAACAAAGCTCGAACTCCAGGCCGCAGAAAAGCCCATGAGTGTAGCACTGAATGCTTGAGCCACCAACACCGCCTTGCTCTTGATGCCGAAAAGGCGGCTCGGCGGCGCATGGCGGTCAGTTCTTCGGCTGCTTCAGGGCCGCCAGCGCAGCAAAGGGGTTGGGCCGCTCCTCGAGCTCGGGCTCTTCCAGATCGTCAACATGCGCCAGCGGCTCGGGGCAGGCTTCGTGGCGCGGCACCAGCGGCAGGGCCAGCAGCAGCTCGTCTTCGATGAGTTCGCGCGCGTCGAGGTGGCGCGGCAGCGCCAGCACATCGTCGTCGCTGTCCACGTCCAGCGCGGCAGCCTCGGCCTCGGTGTCGACGAAGCGGATCCAGCGGTCGATGTCAATGTCCTCGTGCACGGGCTTGAGGCAGCGCTGGCAGGTCAGTGCGACCTGCCCCGAGGCGGTCAGGTGCAGCCAGGTCTGCGCCGCCGCGGCCTTGGGCTTGCGGATTTCGCCATGCAGGCTCCAGCGCAACGCGGGCCAGCCAGAGGCCGGCGCCTCGGGCGCGGCGGAATCGGCCAGGCGCGGCAACGACGCCGCAGGCCATTCGCCGGCCAGATTGGCGTCGTCATGGGCCAGGGCAGCGACGTCGAGCTTCTCGGGAACAAAGGCGCGCGATTTCATGGCCAAGAGTTTAGGCGGGCGAGAATGCCCCGATGCCGCCATTGATCCTCGCTTCGACCTCCCCCTACCGGCGCGAGCTGCTCAGTCGGCTGCGCCTGCCCTTCGAGGCGGTGGCGCCCGAGGTCGACGAGTCCGCCTTGCCCGGCGAGGCGCCGGCGGCGCTGGCCGAACGGCTGGCGCTGGCCAAGGCCCGGGCGGTGGCGGCCCGGCACCCGGGCGCCGTTGTCATCGGCTCCGACCAGGTGGCCGACCTGGACGGCGAAGCGATCGGCAAGCCCGGCACGCATGCGCGCGCCGTTGAACAGCTGCAGCGCATGAGCGGGCGGCAGGTCATCTTCCAGACCGCCGTGGCCATCGTTGCGCCGGGCCTCGCGGCGATCGAGCGTGCCGAGGTGCGCGTGCGCTTTCGGGTGCTGAGCGACGCAACCATCGAGGCCTACCTGCGTGCCGACCAACCCTATGACTGCGCCGGCAGCGCCAAGGTGGAAAGCCTGGGTGTGGCGCTGCTGGAGGCCGTCGATTCCGACGACCCGACCGCGCTGATCGGCCTGCCGCTGATCCGCACCTGCACACTGCTGCGCCGCGCTGGCCTGGACCCACTCGCATGCTCCCCGGAAAACTGATCCTGATGCCCAACACGCTGGACTTCGGCGTGGACGATTCGCTGGACCTGCGGGAGGTGCTGCCGCAGCGCGTCATCGAGACCGCTGCGCGGCTGACGCACTGGGCGGCCGAGAACGCCAAGACGACGCGCTCGCTGCTCAAACGCGTCGATGCGATCGCGCCGCTGGTCCAGCCGCTGCAGGCCATGCAGATCACAGAGCTGCCGCGCCCGCCCAAGGGCGGCCGTGGCGGTGGCGATGACGCGGCCGCCTGGCTGGCGCTGCTGGCCCCTGCGCTGGCCGGGCACGACCTGGGTCTGATTTCTGAAGCCGGCCTGCCCGCCGTGGCAGACCCCGGCGCGCGGCTGGTGGCGCTCGCGCACGAGGCCGGCATCGAGGTGGTGGCGCTGGCCGGGCCCAGCTCGCTGCTGCTGGCGCTGGCCGCCAGCGGGCTCAACGGGCAGAGCTTCGCCTTCGTGGGCTATCTGCCGGTGGACGGCGCTGCACGGACGGCGCGCATCCGCGAGCTGGAGACGCTGTCGGCGCGCCAGCAGCAGACGCAACTGCTGATCGAGACGCCCTACCGCAACGAGGCACTGCGCCAGGCGCTGCTGTCCGCGCTGAAGCCGGCCACCCGGCTGTCCATCAGCGTCGGGCTGACGCTGCCGGGCGGCTGGACGCAGACCGCGACGGTGGCCGACTGGCGATCTAACCGCACCACCCTGCCCGACCGCATCCCTGCGGTCTTCGCGATCCTGGCCTGATCAGGAGGCCGCGGGCTCCGGCGCCGGCTTGGGCTTGGCGCCGAACAGCGCGGCGACCTGCTTCTTGGGCTTGATGTAGCTGGACAGCCCCTTGACCGGCGCGCCGGCCTTGGTCTTCTCCCAGGCCGGCGGCTCGCCGCTGGCGCTGGACTCGTAGGGCTTGTCGAAGAACGGATCCTTGGGCGGCGCGGGCGGGCGGTAGGCCGCACGCGGCGCGGGCCGGGCCTCTGCCGCAGCAGCAGGCGCCTCGTCCTCTTCAGGGCGACGGCGCTCGAAGCGCGGCGGGCGGCTGTCCTGCAGCTCGAACGCGTCCAGGTCGATCTTGCGCTTGATCAGCTTCTCGATGTCGCCGATCAGCCGGGCGTCGGACTTCGCGACCAGCGTGACCGCCAGGCCCGAGGCGCCGGCGCGGCCCGTGCGGCCGATGCGGTGGACATAGTCCTCGGCATTGAACGGCACGTCGAAGTTGAAGACGGCGGGCAGGTCGGCGATGTCCAGTCCGCGTGCAGCCACGTCGGTGGCCACGAGCAGGTCGACGTCACCGCGCTTGAAGGCGTCCAGCGACTTCAGGCGCTCGTCCTGCGACTTGTCGCCGTGCAGCGCCGCCGTACGCAGGCCGTCGCGCTCGAAGGAGCGGGCCAGCCGGGCCGCACCCAGCTTGGAGTTCACGAAGACGATGGCCTGCGTGATCGCGCGCTCCTTCAGGATCTGCTTGACCACGGCGCGCTTGTCGTCGTCCGTGACGGCGATGAAGCGCTGCTCGACAGTCGACGCCGTCTGGTTGGGACGCGCCGTCTCCACGAGGATTGGGTCCTGCAGATAGCTCTGCGCCAGCCGCTTGATCTCGGGCGAGAACGTGGCCGAGAACAGCAGCGTCTGGCGAGTCTTGGGCAGATAGCTCAGGATGCGTTGCAGGTCCGGCAAGAAGCCGATGTCCAGCATGCGGTCGGCCTCGTCGAGCACGACGTACTCGACCTGATTGAGCACGCAGTTCTTGGCCTCGATGTGGTCCAGCAGCCGGCCCGGCGTGGCGATCAGCACCTCGACGCCGGCTTTCAGGACGGCGGTCTGCGGCTTCATGTCGATACCGCCGAAGACGACCGTGGAGCGCAGGTTGGTGTGCTTGGCGTATTTCTTGACGTTCTCGGCGACCTGGTCGGCCAGCTCACGCGTAGGCGCCAGCACGAGGGCCCGCACCGGGTGGCGGGCGGGGGACACGCTGGGGTTCTCGTGCTTGAGCATGCGCTGCAGCAACGGGATGGAGAAGGCGGCGGTCTTACCCGTACCGGTCTGCGCCGCTCCCATGACATCCTTGCCGGCCAGCACGATGGGGATCGCCTTGGCCTGGATGGGCGTCATCGTCAGGTAGCCGGAATCGGCGACCGCACGGATCAGCTTGGGGTCGAGGGGAAGGGTGTCGAAGCGGGCCGGAGCGGCCTGTTCGATGTCCGCGATCTCGGGCTGCGCGGACGGTAGGGCGTTTTCACTCATATCCAGCGATTATCGCTGGCAAGCCCGTTTTGGGCTTTTCAGCGGTTGACGACCAGCCACTTGGGGGTCTTGAACCGCACGATGCGTCGGTACAGCGCGACATAGGTCAACCCGAACAGCGCCATGCAGGCGGCGATCATCGGGGTGGAGTCCCAGAACATCAGCGCCGGCACAAGGGAAGACACGCACAGCATCCAAAGGTAAGGCGCCGTCATCGAATTGCGTCGCGTCATGGCGCGCGCATCCCGGGCCCCGATGGCCCAGCGCATCAAGCGGCGGTAGATCAGCGAGTGCAAGTGGATGCCGTCCGGCAGGCCGGTGGGAACCGCGCGGACCACCTTGCGGCGGTACATGGAGAACAGAGTCTCGAACACCGGGTAGATGCAGACCATCAGGGGGAACAGCGGCGACACCTCGGCATTGCGGGCGATCAGCAGGATGCCGATTTCAGCAAGGTAGAAGCCCAGGAAGTAGGCGCCGCCGTCGCCGAGAAAGATGAGACCGGCCGGGAAGTTCCAAACGAAGAAGCCGAGTGCTGCACCCACGCCCGCCAGCGCCCACAGCGCCAGGGGGAAGTCGCCGACCTGGTAGGCCACATAGGCGAACACCAGCAGCATCAGGCTCACGCACATCGACGACAGACCGTTGAAGCCGTCGATGATGTTGACGGAGTTGGCCACGCCAGCAACGGTGAAGACGGTCGCGATCGTGGCGCCCAGGGTCGTGGAGACCACCCAATCGAGGCCGGGCACATCGGTCCTCGTGATCGTGGCGCCGAGCAGCCAGACGCCCAGGGCGGCGGAAACGGCAGTGGCCAGCAGACGCTTGCCAGGTGACACGCGCTTCGTCAGGTCTTCGATCAGGCCAGCGAGGAATGCAGGCAGGCCGCAGATGATCAGCAAGGCGCCGAACTTCCAATCCGCGTGATTCGCGAGGAAAGCCACACCCACACAGCACAGCAAACCGGTGAACATTCCCGTCCCGCCAATGCGCGGGACAGGTGTGGCATGGAACTTCTGCGGGCCTGACAGGTCGATGTCGGCCGACAAATGGGCGTGACTCCGAGAGGAGTGAACGACCAGCAGGGTCACCGCAGCGGCGACGAAGAACGACACGAGGAGATAGAGCATTACCGCGAGTTTAATGACCCAGCGACACGCGATAGCCAAACAAGCGGCCTCTAGAATTCGCCACCTTTCCACAAGGTGCTTCGCGTCGTACGGCGCGCCGCTTTCCTGACCGACACACGATGAACTCCTTGCGGCATCACTTCTCTCGTCCATTGGCGATCACCCTGGCCATTTGCATGGCATCTGCCCTTGCGGCACCCGAGACCACAGGGGCCGACAATCAAAGCACAGGCGTGCAAGGCCCTGTGCGCCTGGTACCCAACCAGGCACGCCCCCCGGTTACGCCAGACGAGGCCACAAAGCAGCCCACAGCAACGGAGGACGCCCCCGACCCTCAAGGGCAACGCGTCGCAACTCCTTTCAAAGTGGTCGTTCCGAGTGAATTTGAAGCCTACGCCACCGAATTGGCGGGCGCCCCAATCCATCGGCTGGGAAGTGACCTGATGCTGCCCGTTCGCGGCGCAACCGCGATCGAAGCCAACCGCCAGGTGCCACCAGACTATTTGGTCGGAATAGGCGACGAGTTGCAGTTGACGCTCTGGGGCTCGGTAGATGCCGACCTGCGCGTGACGGTGGATCGAGCCGGGCGCATCGTCATTCCGCGCGTAGGCCCAGTGACAGTGGCTGGCGTAAGGTACGCCGACTTGAACGAACTATTGACCCGCCGCGTTGGCCAGGTATTCAAGAATTTTCAGATCAGCGCGACCCTGGGCAGGCTCCGCAGTATTCGCTACTACGTCACAGGTTTCGTAGCGCGCCCAGGGGCCTATACCGTCAGTAGTCTCGCGACAGTCATGACCGGCTTGACGCAATCTGGCGGCCCGTCGGCCGCCGGCAGCTTCCGCAATATTGAGCTGCGCCGCAACGGGCAGGTGGTCGGGCGCTTCGATCTCTACGACCTGCTGGTTCGAGGCGACAAGAAGGGCGACTTGCCGCTGCAAGCCGACGACATATTGCATGTCGGCCCCGTGGGCCGGCAGGCCGCGCTGATCGGCAGCGTCAACCGCCCATCCATCGTTGAACTCATCGGCAACGAAACCGTCAACGATGCACTCAGCTTCGTTGGTGGACTGTCCACCGTGGCCGACATTCGCCGTGTAGCGATCGAGCGTCTCGATGAACGCAATGATCGCCGCGTGGCTGAACTGGCACTTCCGCAGGATGGAAATCTCAAGGTCAACAACGGCGACGTGCTGCGCGCCTTCAATGGCGTTACTGCGGTGCTGCCCCAAGCCAAGCAATACAAGCGCATTCGCGTCGAAGGCGAAGTTGCACGCCCGGGGGACTATGTCCTGCCGCCCTCAAGCACCCTCGCCGACGCAATTCAATCAGCTGGCGGCCTCACCGCGCAGGCTTACCTTCTTGGCACTGATCTTTCGCGCGAAAGTGTGCGCAAAGTACAGGAGGCTCAGTACGACCGAGCCCTGCGCGACCTTGAAACCGACTTCACGCGCAACACGTCCACCCAACGCGTCAGCACCGCGGACGACGCAGCCGCGTTGGCTCAAAAACAGTCTGGAACAAGCCGTCTGATCGACCGCCTGCGCGCCGTGCGTCCCACTGGTCGCATCGTGCTTGACCTGACCTACACATCCCGCGAACTGCCGAACTTGGCCATCGAAGACGGAGATCGCCTCTATATACCCGCCACGCCAAACACCGTCGGCGTATTCGGCAGTGTCTTTAACGGGGGAAGCTATCTGCTTCGACCGGGAAGTTCAGTGGAAGATATTCTGAAGCAAGCCGGCGGCCCTACTAAAGGCGCAGACTCAGCAAGCATTTTCGTGCTGAGAGCCAATGGCATGGTGATCAGTGCTCGCCAGAATAGCAGTGGATGGCTCAGCCTTGGCTCAGGTTTGAAAGAGCTCCAAGCTTTGCCCGGCGATACGGTATTCGTGCCAGAAGAAATGAATAAGACGACGTTCATTCAAGAGGCAAAGGACTGGACTCAGATCCTTTATCAGTTCGGGATCGGTGCCGCAGCGCTAAAGACCTTCAAGAACTAATCGCGCGCCCGAGGCCACCAAATCAAAGATTGCGAATGACAATTAACACGACGACCGCCGACTCCGACCAGAATGTCATTCTGGTCCCGCTCCTGCATTGGAAGAAGGTGATTCTCGGTTCGATTCTCGTGACGGCAGTAGCGATCGCCTGCACGTTCATTGTCGCCCCGACCTACACCGCACGGGCCTCGTTTCTACCGCCCCAATCGCAATCGTCTGCAAGCACCGCGATTGCATCGTTGAGCGCACTGTCAAGCTTGGCCGGCGGAATCGCCAACATAAAGACGCCAGCAGATCAGTTCGTCGCACTCATGCAAAGCGTCACCATCTCTGACCGAATCATTGACAGCTTCAAGCTTCGAGAGGTCTATGGAAAAGACTATCTCTCCGATACGCGGAAACTTCTGACAAAGAATGTACGAGTCGCCGCTGGCAAGAAGGACGGAATCATCAGCCTCGAGGTCGATGATGAGACCCCGGAGCGGGCGGCAGCAATGGCAAATGCCTATATCACGGAGCTCAAGTCATTCACTGCGACGCTGGCCATTACCGAAGCCCAGCAGCGCCGGGTGTTCTTTGAGGAAAAGTTGACCAGCATCAAAGAAAGCCTCAAGGACGCGCAAAGTAAACTACAGGCTACCGGGTTCGACATCAAGGCACTCCGTGCGGAACCCAAGGCAGCGGCCGAAGCCTACGCACGACTCAAGGCGGAAGTCACTGCATCGAGCGTCAGGCTGCAGACGCTAAGAAGCACGCTTACCAATTCGGCGCCCGAAATCAAACAGGCCGAGGCGGCGCTTGGCGCGTTGCAGCAGCAATTGGCGGGTGCCGAATCCCCAAGCACACCGGGCGAATCAGCAAACTACGTCAGCGCATACAGAGACTACAAATATCAAGAGGCTCTTTTCGAGTTGATATCGCGGCAATATGAAGTAGCGCGACTGGATGAAAGTCGCGAAGGCGCGCTAATCCAGGTCATTGACGCAGCGGCTCCGCCGGATAAGCGCTCCAGCCCCAAACGTTCAATCGTGGCCGCAGTTGCGATGGTGACGGCCCTGATCGGCCTCTCTGCATTTTTTGTAGCGCGCCATCTGTGGCGAAAGAAGCTTCGCGCGCAATTGAAATCACAATGGTTGGCATTGCAGACGATAGAACAGGCATGAGTTGCTCACAGCAGTACCTGACATCCCCTCCAGAGACCTTCCAATTCTTCTACACAACGCAGCCAGCCAATCATGCAGCATATCGACTTCGATTCAATTGAAGGAAAAATCGAAACACTTGCTACGACTTTCAGGAATGCGCGGCCATTCGAATATGTCGTTATCGAGAATTTCCTTAAAGAAGATTCGCTGACCACGCTGCTTAATGCGATCCCCAAGCCCGACAACTCAAAGAAGTCGAGCGACTATCTGTTCGCGAAGAACAAGTACGAAGATCCCACATTCGCAAGCAGGGACGACATCCTCACGGAATTGCGCGAGGAGTTGCTGGGTCAACGCTTCTCCGAGGTCCTTTCCAAAATCATGGGGAAGACGCTGTTCGTCGACCCGCTCTTCGTCGGTGGCGGCATCCACCAAGGTGGTGAAGGCTCCTTTCTGGACATGCATGCGGACTTCAGCCGGCACCCCGCCCACAAGGAATGGCTTCGCGAATTGAACATTCTTCTTTATTTGAACAAGAACTATAAGGAGGAATATGGCGGCCATTTGGAACTTGAGCATGCTCAAACACATGAGCGCGGAAGAATAGCTCCTGCACTGAATCGTTTGGTCTTGATGTTGACCAAAGAGCACACCTTGCATGGTTACAAGCCAATCAACTTTCCTGCAGGGACTTACAGGACATCGCTGGCGGCCTACGCGTATTCAATTGATTCAGATTTTGAAGGCACTCCGCAACGCTCTACCGTGTGGAAGCCAGAAGATGCATCAGGAGTCAAGACAGCTCTCGCTGCAGTTTCTCCGTATCTCGTCAAAGTGAAGAACACCCTTTTCGGCAGCTCGACCGTTCGACGAGCCAACGAACAGAAAACCAAGAAGTAAAGACATGAAACGCGCACTCATCACAGGAATCACGGGCCAAGACGGCGCTTACCTTGCTGAACTTTTGCTTGAAAAAGGCTATGAAGTTCACGGCATCAAGCGCCGCGCATCATCGTTCAACACCGAACGGATTGATCACCTGTTTCATGACCCGCACGAACGGGGCAATAATCTCACCCTCCATTATGGTGATCTGACTGATTCGACCAATTTGATTCGAATCATTCAAGATGTCCGGCCGGACGAGATCTACAATCTTGCCGCCATGAGCCACGTGGCTGTTAGTTTTGACACGCCCGAGTACACCGCAAATGCGGATGCGCTCGGCGCGCTCCGGATCCTTGAAGCTGTGAGAATCTTGGGGCTGCAAAAGCAGGCCCGAATTTATCAAGCATCAACGTCGGAACTCTACGGCCTGGTCCAAGAGATCCCGCAGAAGGAAACCACGCCCTTCTACCCCCGCAGCCCCTATGCAGTCGCTAAACTCTACGGCTACTGGATTACCGTCAACTATCGGGAAGCCTACGGTATTCACGCGAGCAACGGGATTCTTTTCAACCACGAATCCCCGCTTCGCGGTGAGACCTTCGTAACTCGGAAGATTACGATGGGACTCGCCCGGGTTGCCCTCGGCCTGCAGCAGTGCCTGTATCTTGGCAACGTGGACTCGCTGCGCGATTGGGGCCATGCCAAAGACTACGTCGAGGCTCAGTGGCTCATCCTTCAGCAAGATCAGGCTGACGACTATGTGATCGCCACTGGCGAGCAACATTCCGTTCGATCCTTTGTCACACATGCGGCCCAGGAAATAGGGCTTGAAGTGGAATGGACTGGTGACGGAGTTGACGCCGCTGCCGTTGTCCGCTCGATCAACCCGGCCTATTCTTCAGAATATGTAGTCAAACCTGGAGATACGCTCGTCCGGGTCGACCCTCGATACTTCCGCCCGACAGAAGTAGAGACTCTCCTTGGTGATCCGACCAAGGCTCGAGAAAAATTGGGCTGGCAGCCGAAATATACCTTCAAGCAATTGGTGGCCGAAATGGCCATCAGCGATTTGGCAAAGGCGAAGAAGCTGGCCAACGGACTCGGCAAGCAATGAAGGTCTTGATTACTGGTGCACGTGGCATGCTGGGCCGCAATGTTCTCGACGCGGCGACCGCACGTGAACTGAGCACACTGGCACCACCACGTGCGCAGCTTGACCTGCTGGACACTGCCTCGATCGAGGCTTATCTCGCCAGGGAAAAACCGGATGCAATTATCCATTGCGCCGGTCACGTAGGCGGAATCCAGGCGAATATTGCTGATCCGGTCACGTTTCTTGTGGCAAACACCAGCATGGGCTTCAACATTGCCCTCGCAGCTCAGCGCGCCGGTATTCCGAGACTGTTGAACGTGGGTAGTTCCTGCATGTATCCGAAAGATCATGCAGGTCACCTCAACGAAGCTGACCTCTTCAAAGGGGAGCTGGAGCCGACCAACGAAGGCTACGCGATTGCCAAAATCGCGGTAGCGAAGCTTTGCGAATACATAACGCGCACTGCGCCATTACTGCACTACAAGACCGCGATACCTTGCAATCTGTACGGTTTGTATGATCATTTCGAGCCGGAGCGATCGCATCTCGTACCGGCAGTGATCCGCAAAGTGCACGAGGCCAAAGCGAACAACAGCAAGTCGATAACCATCTGGGGGGATGGTACTGCCCGTCGTGAATTCATGTTCGCCAGGGATTGTGCGGAATTGCTGCTCGAGCTGCTGTTTCGTATCGAGACGCTGGACGACTACACAAACGTGGGCATCGGGTCAGATTGCACCGTTCTCGACTACTACCAAACAGCAGCGACGCAGATTGGCTGGACCGGCAACTGGGACTTTGATCTCTCCAAACCCTCCGGCATGCGCCGCAAGGTTGTTGGCATAGAAAAGCAGACGCAACTAGGGCTTGCTCCGAAGACTTCCCTGAGTCAGGGTATTGCACAAACTTATCAATATTTTTTGTCCACTGAACAGCATGACTAATACCGTTCGCTTTCCGCTCGCCTCCACCACGTGGGGACCGGAAGAGTATGCCGCAATTCAGGGCGTCATCAATTCGGGTCAGTTCTCGATGGCCCAGAAAGTGGCCCAGTTCGAGTCCGAGTTCGCGGCTTATTCCGGGACCAAGCATGCTGTCATGGTCAACTCTGGATCGTCGGCAAACTTGCTCATGACTGCCGCACTGTGCTTTACGAAGAATAAATCACTGCAGCTATTCCGCGGAGACGAGGTAATCGTCCCTGCCGTTTCCTGGAGCACGACCTTCTATCCTTTGGCGCAGTACGGCCTCAAGCTGCGGTTCGTGGATATTGATCTTCATACGCTCAACTACGACCTCGACGCACTCGAAGCAGCCATTACACCATCGACGCGCGCGATCATGGTTGTCAACCTCCTTGGCAACCCAAACGATTTCGACCGTCTCAAGCAGATTGCTGACAAGCACAATCTATATCTGATTGAAGACAATTGCGAATCCCTTGGCGCCTCTTACAAAGGACGTTTGGCCGGCACATTCGGCGTGATGGGCACCTATAGCTTCTTCTTCAGCCACCACATCTCCACGATGGAAGGCGGCATGGTCACGACTGATGATGAAGAGCTCTACCATGTGATGCTGTGCTTGCGTGCGCATGGCTGGACGCGCAATTTGCCGAAAATAAACCATGTCACGGGTGTCAAGAGTGATGACCCCTTCGAGGAATCATTTAAATTTGTATTGCCGGGCTACAATCTGCGCCCCTTGGAAATGGAAGCGGCACTGGGAACTGAGCAGCTGAAGAAGCTGCCCTTCTTCGTTGAGCAGCGCCGCAGCAATGCCAAGCTCTTCGTGGAGGCGATGAGCGAGCACCCCGACCTCCTGATTCAACGAGAAATTGGTGAAAGCAGTTGGTTTGGCTTCAGCCTCACCCCCCGTCCCAATTCATCGCTGGATCGACGCACGCTGGTTCAGAAGCTGAATACGTTGGGCTTTGAATGTAGGCCTATCGTTACCGGCAATTTCGCAAAAAATCCAGTATTGCAACATTTCGATCATTCAATCCCCTTCCCGTTGTCCAACGCGGATCACATCGACCAATCAGGACTGTTCATTGGAAATCATCATTTCCCGATGAACGAAGCTATCGACGCGCTCAAGCAAATTTGACGTAGCCAATTGTGCTCAGCCTGCGCAAAGCATATGCAATCGGCAGCCGCTTCTATCCGACCCTTGTCATCCTTCTCGCGACAAAGGCAGATACGGCGAGCACGGGCGGGCACAACATATTGGGACTTGGCTTCCTCGTCGGCTGCTCCGTATTGCCTCAGGTTCTTGATTTCGGTTTAGCCCGGCGTACCTCCATTGATGCAGCGTTGATCGCCGACAAGTCAACCCTGGATCGAAAGCTGGTTGAACTGGTGCTGCTGTATTTGGCACTGGCCACGATCCTGGGCATTGCGGCGGCATTGTTCGGGATGTGCATGCCGCAACTGCGATCGCAGTACGCAGGAGGCCTCCTGGTTCTTGGTCTGGTAGGCGCCTTATCGGCGCCGTTGACGGTCGTCAGCACGACCGCCCTGTACGGCTGGCGCACGCCTACGGGTCGCCAAATGCTTTTGTCAGCGGGAGGCGATTTGCTATTGCTTGGCGGCATCTCGTTGACGCTCTTCCTGTCAGCAGGCAATTGGATTGTCTACATAAGTGCTGCCGCGCTGTTTCTAAGACAGTTGCTCCTTTGCTGGATGTTGGGCGCCTGGGGGACCATCCATGGTGCGCTGTCAAAGGTGCAAATGGCTGCGGCCAGCTTGGTGGCCTACCTTCGTGGCGAAGGTTCCACGGAGGCGGTTTTGGCCTGCTACTGTTTCGCAGCATGGTCCATTGACCCATTTCTTTATGGCATGTTTCAGGATACCAGCCTGGTATCGACGCACCTATTGGTCACCAGATTTGCTCAGGCGGCCATTGGGGTCATCAATGTGATCCTGATCACAGCACTATGGCAACGCGATGACCGGCGTCTGCTGAATACGATGCAAAAAGCATCAGTCCGCTCGTCTTGGGTATTCGCGTCGCTGGCGGCTGCAATGTTAGTTGCCACACTATGGATCGCGGATCTAGAAACCAACAATGCGAAAATATGCGTTGGCCTCTTTGTAGTCGTGGCTACAGCGATCGCAGTATGGCGCCAGCACCTTTCTCTGCAAATCGTCAAACACAAAATAGATCTTCGCAAAGGCGCGAGTGCATCTGCGCTAATCCTTATTTTGATGGCCAAAGCCATCGCAACCGTCTATAGCAGCGTCCTGCTTCTGGAAATTGTTTCCATTTGCGCATCGGCGACCTATCTTTATCGCCTCGCACAGGTCAACCTGCCAGCTTCCTCATGATTTCCAATCCGCCCCTCACCATAGGTCTTGCTTGGAACGGTGCCGTACCGCTTGATCAAATCATTGAGCGCTGCAACCAGGCGCCTTTCGTGCACGAGCTGTTGCTTGCACCCGCCACCGATCAAGCCGAAGCAGCGGCGCGCCCATATGCAGAGAAATGCAGCAAGCTGCGCATATTGAAGGGCGGCGATCATGGAATATATGATGCCTGGAACAAGCTCGTGCGCCACGCAGCCACGACGTATATCTGCTTTCACGGGGCGGATGACTATCTAGTTGCCGACGACAGGCTTGGTGATCTGCTAGGCCAATATGCAAGGCGCACCATACCACCGCTGGTTGTATTCACTGCCAAAATACTTGGCAGCGACGGCAAGGAGATCTCAAGTTTCCATCATGCCGAGTCCAGCGGCTTGCTGAGCCTGGGGAGACTCATGTCACCGCTATGCCCGGAAATTGCATACCCCGTGGCGCTGGTCCGAGAAGCCGGTGGCCTCGACGACACCTTCAAGATTGCCGGCGACGCTGATCTATATTTCAAGGTGAGGCCGAAGGCCGGGCGAGAAGATTCTGATGCTACGTTGGTGGAAATGACCGATGGCGGCGCATCGGCATCCGCCAAGCACGCCTGGACTGTCTACAAAGAAAACCGACGCATCGCCAGGAAGTACGCCCAGAGCATCCCACTGCTGAACCGCTGTACGTCATTGCTGTTCTTGGGTGGGCGACGGCTACTCTTCAGACTGGGTGGGGAGCGCTTTGCAGCCCAATGCACCGATACCGTTCGGATGGCCTTCGGTAAACGCAGACGCTACACGCTGTAGAGCCCATGTACGGCTTCGTATATCTTGTTTTTCTGCTTGCGCTCCCATGGGGGACACCATTTCTTCCGGTGCTTGGCTTGGCGAAGCTCGTCTTGCTCCGGGACGAGCAGCGAGGACGGATCGATTGGCCCACGATCGCAGGACTGACGCCGCTCATACTCTTGCTGGGTCTAGGCGCGTCTGCCAAGGGCATTGCGCAACTTCTGTTGTGTATCTCCAGTCTCCTTATATATAAGCGGTTGGCTCGGAGTGAAAGCTTTGAAGCACGGCTGAGTCAAATTCCGGTCTTGCTATCAGCATTGACGCTCCTCCTCGCTCCGTGGGCGAGTTATATGCAAACGGTGCCTGACAGCCTCGCGCTGCTCTATGTTCCCGGTGATCACGGCGGCGTTCGCTTCAGGATGCTATTTCCCGAACCGAACCATTTCGCGTTCTTCTACTTCTTCCTGCTCCTTAGTCAATGGCATCAGATTCAGCGTAGGGGAACTCGAACTGCCATTCTGTGCTTGACGGGTGCGCTGGCCGCCGCGATTGGCACCGGTTCTCCAATGGCCTATTTGGGCGCGTTGTGCGTCACGCTCCTGATCGTGTATGCACAACCAATCGCAATCCGCATACCCGTCCTTTGCATCACCGGCCTGCTGGCATTTGCTGTCGCACTAAGTTTGCCCGCCAATATTGCCAGCCGCATCGAACTACTCCTGGAGGGGGAGGACAATTCTCTAAATCTGCGCACCTTGGGCGCGTTGGCCATCGCGGAGGCAACAAACATTGAGTCCGGCAGCAGTTGGCATGGCGTCGGCATCGGTCAAGGACGGGAAGCCCTGGAAGACAACCCTTTTATGGCCGTTTTCGCAGCCGGCGAAGAGAGTGTTCTGCCGTCGATGGCTGGAACCGTATTGCTGGAAAGCGGATATATTGGATTGTTTTCAATTTCAGGGTTATTG
>JACPYV010000030.1 GCA_016195825.1 Burkholderiales bacterium
AACTCAGCATCCGCATCGCGCCCCAGGGCCTCGGCGCGCTCGATGACGCGGCCCAGGCCCTGGAAGCTGCGCTCCACCTCGTCGAACAGTGCCCGGGCCCGCGCCGTGGCCTTGAGCCGGCCGCGCTCGCGGTCGAAGAGCGCGTAGCCCAGCAGTTGCTCCAGCCGGGCGAGGTCGCGGCTTAGTGTGGGCTGGGAGGTGTGCAGCAGCGCGGCGGCGGCGGTGACGCTGCCGGCGGTCATGACGGCACGGAAGACCTCGATGTGGCGGTGCTGAATTTCCATATCAGGAATGGATTGTCCGCCAATGAAATTCAATTTGATTGAATGATCAGGCCACGGCATGCTGCCGCCATGACCAAGCCTTTGCCCACCGCCCTCACACCCGACCGCCTGCAGGCCCTGGCCACCGAACACGGCACGCCGCTGTGGGTCTACGACGCCGCCACCATCCGCGCCCGCGCCGCGTCGCTGAGGCGCTTCGACGTGGTGCGCTTCGCGCAAAAGGCCTGTTCCAACATCCACATCCTGAAGTTGCTGCGCGAGGCCGGCGTCAAGGTGGACTCGGTCTCGCGCGGCGAGATCCTGCGGGCACTCGCTGCGGGGTACGTCGCGGGCGGCGACGAGATCGTCTTCACGGCTGACCTGCTGGACCATGCGACGCTTGCGACCGTCGTGGAGCACCGCATCCCCGTCAATGCCGGCTCCATCGACATGCTGCATCAGCTCGGCGCAGCGTCGCCCGGCCACCCGGTGTGGCTGCGCATCAACCCCGGCTTCGGCCACGGCCACAGCCACAAGACCAACACCGGTGGCGAGCACAGCAAGCACGGCATCTGGCATGCGGACCTGGCCGCAGCGCTGGCGGCCATCCGCCAGCACGGGCTCAAGCTGGTCGGCCTGCACATGCACATCGGCTCGGGCGTGGACTACGGGCATCTGGCCCAGGTCGGCCAGGCCATGGTGGGCCTGGTGCGTGAGACCGTCGCCGCCGGCCATGACGTGCACGCGATCTCGGCCGGCGGCGGCTTGTCGATCCCCTACCGCGAGGGCGACGCCGGTGTCGACGTGGACCACTACTTTGGCCTGTGGGACACCGCGCGGCGGGAGTCCGAGGCCCTGGTGGGCCACCCGCTGAAGCTGGAGCTGGAGCCCGGCCGCTACCTCGTCGCCGAAAGCGGCGTGCTGCTGGCCGAGGTGAGGGCGGTCAAGAGCGCCGGCGCCAACCGATTCGTGCTGGTGGACGCCGGCTTCAACGAGCTGATGCGCCCGGCCATGTACGGCAGCTTCCACGCGATGACGCTGCTGCCGCAGGGGCGCGCGCAGGGCATGCCGCGGCCGGTGCGGGAATCGGTCGTTGCCGGCCCCTTGTGCGAGTCCGGTGACGTCTTCACGCAGGCCGCTGGCGGCGAGGTGCTGACTCGCGCGCTGCCCGCGGCCCAGGTCAGCGACCTGCTGGTCATCCATGATGCGGGGGCCTACGGGGCGTCCATGTCCAGCAACTACAACAGCCGGCCGCTGGCGGCCGAGGTGCTGGTGGACGGCGAGGCGGCGCGCCTGATCCGCCGCCGCCAGACGGTCGAGCAACTGCTGGCTTTGGAAGCGGACCTTTGATCCGACAATCCGGGGATTGAGTTCCCCAGATTGCCCATGCCCACCTCCCGCCCGCCCGTCCAGGGCCGCAAGGTCCGCTTCGCCTTGATCGGCTGCGGCCGCATTGCCCAGAACCATATCGAGGCCGTCAAGCGGCACGCCGAGCGGGCGGAGCTTGTGGCCGTGTGTGACACCAACGCAGACGCGCTGAGCGCGGCGGTGGCCAAGACAAGCGCCCGCGGCTTTACGTCGCTGACCGACCTGCTGGCCGCTCAAGCTGAGATCGGTGCCGACTGCGTCGTGTTGACCACGCCCAGCGGCCTGCATCCGCGCCAGGCCATCGAGGCCGCTGCGGCGGGCCTGGACGTCATGACCGAAAAGCCCATGGCCACGCGCTGGCAGGACGGGCTGGCCATGGTCAAGGCCTGCGACACGGCCGGTGTACGCCTCTTCGTCGTCAAGCAGAACCGCCGCAACCCGACGCTGCAACTGCTCAAGCGTGCCATGGCCGAGGGCCGCTTCGGGCGGCTCTACAACGTCGCCGTCAACGTGTTCTGGACCCGCCCCCAGGCCTACTACGACAGCGCCGACTGGCGCGGCACCTGGGAGTTCGACGGCGGCGCGTTCATGAACCAGGCCAGCCACTACGTCGACCTGCTGGACTGGATCTGCGGCCCGGTGGAGAGCGTCATGGCCTACACCGGCACGCTGGCGCGCAACATCGAGGTCGAGGACAGCGGCGTGGCGGCGCTGAAGTGGCGCAACGGCGCCATGGGTACCGTCAACGTCAGCATGCTGACCTACCCGAAGAACCTGGAAGGCTCGATCACGCTGCTGGGCGAGAAGGGCTCGGTGCGCGTGGGCGGGCTGGCCGTCAACGAGATCCAGCACTGGGAGTTCGACGCCCCGCACGCGATGGACGCGCTCATCAAGGACGCCAGCTACCAAACCACCTCGGTCTACGGCTTCGGCCACCCGCTGTATTACGACAACGTCATCAGCACGCTGCGCGGCGAGGCCCAGGCCGAGACCGATGGGCGTGAGGGCCTGAAGTCGCTGGAGCTGCTGATCGCCATGTACATGAGCGCCCGCGACGGCAAGCGGGTCAACCTGCCGCTGAACTATTGATCCCATCGACATGGCGACAACGATCCACCCCAGCGCCATCGTCGACGACGGCGCCCAGCTCGGCGACGACTGCCGCGTCTGGCATTTCGTGCACATCTCGGCCGGCGCGCGCATCGGTGCTGGGTGCTCGTTCGGCCAGAACGTCTACGTCGGCAACGACGTGCTGATCGGCGACAACGTCAAGATCCAGAACAACGTCTCCGTCTACGACGCCGTGACGCTGGAGGACGATGTCTTCTGCGGCCCCAGCATGGTGTTCACCAACGTCTACAACCCGCGCTCGGCCGTCACGCGCAAGGACGAGTACCGCCGCACGCTGGTCAGGCAGGGCGCGACGCTGGGTGCTAACTCGACGATCGTTTGCGGCACGACCGTCGGCCGCTACGCTTTTGTCGGCGCAGGCGCCGTCATCAACCGCGACGTGCCCGACTTCGCGCTGATGGTGGGTGTGCCGGCACGCCAGATCGGCTGGATGAGCCGCTTCGGCGAGAAACTGGCGCTGCCGGCCCAGAGCGCCGAGCTCGTCGAGGCCACCTGCCCCCACACCGGCGACCGCTACCGCCTGGCCGGTAGCCAACTGAGCCTGATCTGATGGACTTCATCGACCTCAAGAGCCAATACGCCGCACTGCGCGAAAACATCAATGCCCGCATCCAGCAGGTGCTGGACCACGGCCAGTACATCCTGGGCCCCGAGGTCAAGGAGATGGAGGCGGCGCTGATCGCTTATACCGGCGCCCGCCACTGCATCAGCGTGGCCAGCGGCACTGAGGCGCTGCTGATCTGCCTGATGGCGCTGGACCTGCAGCCGGGCGACGAAGTCATCACCAGCCCCTTCACCTTCGCCGCGACGGCCGAGATGATCGTGCTGGCCGGCGGCGTGCCGGTCTTTGTCGACATCGAGCCCGACACGGCCAACATCGACGCGACGCTGATCGAAGCGGCCATCACCGCCAGGACCCGGGCCATCATGCCGGTCAGCCTGTACGGCCAGGTGGCCGACATGGACGCCATCAACGCCATCGCGGACAAGCATGGTCTAGCCGTCATCGAAGACGCGGCTCAGAGTTTTGGCGCCAGCTACAAAACCAGGAAGAGCTGCAACCTCTCCACCTTCGGCTGCACCAGCTTCTTCCCGAGTAAGCCGCTGGGCTGCTATGGCGACGGCGGCGCGATCTTCACGAGCGACGACGCGCTTGCCCAGGCCTGCCGCGAGGTCCGCACCCACGGCCAGAGCCAGCGCTACCTGCACACGCGGCTGGGTGTGGGCGGGCGCATGGACACGCTGCAGTGCGCCGTGGTGCTGGGCAAGCTGGATCGATTCGAGTGGGAGATCGAGCGCCGGCTGGCCCTTGTTGAGGCTTACAAGCGCAAGCTGCAGGCGGCCGTCCCCGGTCTGCAACTGCTGACCGTGCGCGACGACCGTGACTGCGTGTGGGCGCAGTACACGGTCTTCGTCGACGACCGCGAAGCGCTGCAGGCCAGGCTGAAGGCCGCGGGCATCCCGACCGCGGTGCACTACCCGCGGCCGCTGCATCACCAGCCGGCTTATGCAAAGTACGCCCAACCGCACGATTGCGGGCACAGCATCCGGGCGGCGCAGCGGGTGATGAGCCTGCCGATGAGCGCGGACCTGACCGACGCGCAGCAGGATCACGTCGTCGCGGCGCTCGCCGCTGCCATCGGCTGAATGCGTTAGCGCCAAGTCCGGAGATCATCCGGCCATGAAACTCGTTCCGATTCAACAGGTTGGCGGCCACATCAAGGCCGGTTCGCCCCTGCCGTTTGGGGTTCGTGATGCCGAGGGCAAGCTGCTGCTGGCCAAGGGTCAGCCGGTGCCCAGCGACCAGATGCGCGAGGCGCTGCTGAACCGCGGCGTCTTCGTGGACCTCGATGAGCTGCGTGATCCCTCGCGGCGTGGCGGCGATGAAGGTACCGGCGGCGAGGACTTCTTCGCCCGCTGGGAGGCCTTGCAGACGCGGCTGTCCGTGCTGCTGCGCGCGCCGCAGGAGCCGCTCTTTCTGCCCCGGGTCAAGGAGTGCGCCGCCCAGCTCATCGGTTGGGCCGAGCGCTTTTCCGACCAGGTGCTCTTCGTCGTCATCCAGCACGACCACAGCCGCCACGAGGTCTACGGCCTGGCGCATCTGCTGCATACGGCCGCCGTCGGGGCGCTGCTGTCCAGACGGCTGGCCTGGCCCGTGGAGCGTCAGCGCAGCCTCGTCGGCGCCGCGCTGACGATGAACCTGTCCATCATCGACCTGCAGGGCCGGCTGGCCTCGCGCGGCGGCAAGCTGTTGCCGCCGCAGCGTGCCGCCATCGACCGCCACCCCGACGAAGCCGTGGCCTGGCTGCGCAACGCGGGCCTGGACGACGCCGAATGGCTGTCCGCCGTGGCCCAGCACCACGAGCAACCCGGCGGCGGCGGCTACCCGCAGCATCTCGCCGAGCCCAACGAGACGTCGCAATTGCTGCGGCTGGTGGACATCTTTCTGGCCAAGCTCGCCAGCCGCGGTGGCCGGGCCGGGCTGCCGGCGCCTCAGGCCGCCAAGGCCCTCTACACCGGCAGCAACGGTCACCCCTTCGCCGCGCTGCTGGTCAAGGAGCTGGGCATGTTCCCGCCGGGCACGCTGGTGAAGCTGGCCAGCGGCGAGATCGCCGTGGCCGTGCGCCGCGGCGCGTCGGGCAATACCCCCATCGTCAGTGCGGTGATGAACCGCCACGGCGATGCTTTAGGCTCGCCGGTCAGGCGCGACACGGCATTGGCCGAGCATGCGATCACGGGTCTTGCGGCCGCGCAGCTGCTGCGCGTGAAGCTCAGCCCGCACCAGCTCTACGACCGCCGCTTCGAGGCCTGACCCCATCGATAGCCTGAATCAATAACACCGATTTGATAAATGTTTTCAACTGAAAACGTATCGTCGATATAGTTCTACCTATCCCTTCAACCCCAGCCCCCACTGGAGATCCTCATGTCCCTGATCAACACCCAAGTCCAGCCCTTCAAGACCGAAGCCTTCCACAACGGCAAGTTCATCACCGTCAGCGACGAGACGCTGAAGGGCAAGTGGTCCGTGCTGATCTTCATGCCGGCCGCCTTCACGTTCAACTGCCCGACCGAAGTCGAAGACGCGGCCGACAACTACGCCGAATTTCAGAAGATGGGCGCCGAGGTCTACATCGTCACGACCGACACTCACTTCTCGCACAAGGTGTGGCACGAGACCTCGCCCGCTGTCGGCAAGGCCAAGTTCCCGCTGGTGGGCGACCCGACCCACACGCTGACCAACGCCTTCGGCGTGCACATCCCGGAAGAAGGCCTGGCGCTGCGCGGCACCTTCGTCATCAACCCGGACGGCGTCATCAAGACCGCCGAGGTGCACTCCAACGAGATTGCCCGCGACGTCAAGGAAACGCTGCGCAAGCTCAAGGCTGCCCAGTACACCGCCGCTCACCCCGGTGAAGTCTGCCCGGCCAAGTGGAACGAAGGTTCCAAGACCATCGCCCCGTCGCTGGACCTGGTCGGCAAGATCTGATGACCGCCCCCCGGAGCGCCTGCGGCGCTCCTCCCCAAGGGGGCGCACCCAGTGGCCTGGCAAAGCCAGAGCCCCGAGTGCTGCTCGGTGAAAACCGCCGAGCCATCCTGAAAGCGTCCTGACCTCCCGCGGACGTTTTCAGGGTGGTTTGCTCCACCACGCCTGAACAGTCCCACGAAAGGAAGTCACCATGTTGGACGCCGCACTGAAGACCCAGCTCCAGGGTTACCTGGACCACGTCAAGCTCCCCTTCGAGATCGTCGCCTCGCTGGACAAGTCCGCCGCCAGCGACGAGATGCGCGAGCTGCTGGAAGAGATCGCCGGCATGAACGACAAGATCTCGTTCCGCGCCGATGGTGTCGACACACGCACGCCGTCCTTCCTGTTGCGCCGCAGCGGCACCGAGCAATCGCTGCGCTTCGCCGCCATCCCGTTGGGCCACGAGTTCACGTCGCTGGTGCTGGCGTTGCTGTGGACCGGCGGCCACCCGCCCAAGGTCGAGCAGGCACAGATCGACGCAGTCAAGGCGCTTGACGTGGACCTCGACTTCGAGATCTACATGAGCCTGACCTGCCACAACTGCCCGGACGTGGTGCAGGCGCTGTCGCTGATGGCCATCGTCAACCCGCGCATCCGCACGACCGTCATCGACGGCGGCCTGTTCCAGGCTGAGGTCGAGGCGCGCGACATCATGGCCGTGCCCAGCGTCTACCTCAACGGCGAGCACTTCGTCTCCGGCCGCGTCAGCCTGGAGGAGATCGTCGCCAAGCTGGACATCGGCGCGGCCGCGCGTGATGCCAAGAAGCTCAGCGCCGAGGAACCCTACGACATGCTCATCATCGGCGGCGGCCCCGCCGGCGCCGCGGCGGCCGTGTACGCCGCTCGCAAGGGCATCCGCACCGGTGTGGCGGCCGAGCGCTTCGGCGGCCAGGTAAACGACACGCTGGGCATCGAGAACTACATCTCCGTCTCCATGACCGATGGCCCCAAGTTCGCCGCCGCGCTGGAAGGCCATGTGAAGGACTACAAGGTCGACATCCACAACCTGCAGCGCGCCGACAAGCTCATCCCTGCGGCCCAGCCCGGCGGCCTGGTGGAGGTGGAGCTGTCCAATGGCGCCAGGCTCAAGGGCAAGACCGTCATCCTGTCCACCGGCGCGCGCTGGCGCAACGTGGGCGTGCCCGGCGAGGCCGAGTACAAGAACAAGGGCGTGGCCTACTGCCCGCACTGCGACGGTCCGCTGTTCAAGGGCAAGCCGGTCGCGGTCATTGGTGGCGGCAACTCGGGTGTCGAGGCTGCCATCG
This sequence comes from Burkholderiales bacterium, assembly GCA_016195825.1. GTDB lineage: Bacteria > Pseudomonadota > Gammaproteobacteria > Burkholderiales > Burkholderiaceae_C > Pelomonas. Next base: position 7,557 of record JACPYV010000030.1, read on the forward strand.
ACCTGGCCGGCATCGTCAAGCATGTGACGCTGATCGAGTTCGGCGCCGAGCTGCGCGCCGACGCGGTGCTGGTCAACAAGCTCAAGAGCCTGCCCAACGTCACCATCATCGTCAACGCGCAGACCACCGAGTTCACCGGCACGAACGGCAAGCTCACCGGGCTGAACTACACCGACCGCGTCTCGGGCGAGAGCAAGCGTGTCGCGGTGGACGGCTGCTTCGTGCAGATCGGCCTGGTGCCCAACACCGAGTGGCTGCGCGGGACGCTGGAGCTCAGCAAGCACGGCGAGATCATCGTGGACCCCAAGGGCGCCACCTCGCTGCCCGGCGTGTTCGCCGCCGGTGATGCGACGACCGTGCCCTTCAAGCAGATCGTCATCGCTGCCGGCGACGGCGCGAAGGCGGCGCTGGGCGCCTTCGACTACATGATGCGGCAGCCGGCGACTACAGCGGCCTGACCTGCAAGGCGCGGCGGGTCTGCCACAGACCCTCCGCGCTGTAGACCGCCAGCGCGCCCCAGATAAAGCCGAAGGCGACCAGTCGGCTGGCGCTCATCGGCTCATGGAACAGGAAGACGCCCAGCAGGAACTGCAGCGATGGCGACACGTACTGAACCAGCCCCAGCGTCGCCAGCGGGATGCGCCGCGCGCCGGACGCGAACAGCAGCAGGCTGCCGGCCGTGACTGGGCCGGTGCCGATCAGCCAGGCCCAGTCCGCCGTCGTTTGACCCGCCATGCTGCCGTCTTGCGACCACCAGATCAGCCCCGCCGCAGCGAGCGGCGCCAGGATCAGCGTCTCCAGCGTCAGGCCCTCGATGGCTCCCAGTGCGGCGGTCTTGCGCATCAGGCCGTACAGGCCGAAGCTCACAGCCAACACCAGCGCCACCCAGGGCAGGCGCCCCGCCGCCACCGTCAGCCACAGCACGCCGAAGGCCGCCAGGCCCACGGCCAGCCACTGCACCGGCCGCGGGCGCTCGTGCAGCACGGCGAACCCCAGCGCCACGTTGACCAGCGGGTTGATGAAGTAGCCCAGGCTGGCGTCCAGTACATGGCCGTTGCCGACGGCCCAGACGTAGGTCAGCCAATTGATGGCGATCAGCGTCGCCGATACCGCAAAGCGCCGCCAGGTCGCCGCGCTGACCTCCTTCAGCCAGGCCAGGTTGCGCGTCACCAGCAATACGACGGCCACGAAGGCCAGCGACCACAGCGTGCGGTGGGCCACGATCTGCAGCGCGGGGATGCCAGCGATCTGCCGGAAGTAGAGCGGGAACAACCCCCAACTCAAATAGGCGCCGAGGGCGAAGAGCACACCTGAATTCATCAGCCGCATTCTGGCTCTGCGGGTAAGCCCGGGGATTTTTAGGGAATGGGGGATGTCGAATTGGGCGGCCGTCGTTCGTCGTCACGGAATGAACCCGCCCCCACGCCCGTTTCGCTCGCTGCCCCCCGAGGGCACACGTCCGTGTCTTCGGGCGGCCGGGCACCACTGACATGGCCCTTGTCGAATTCACCCCCCAGCTGCGTCGCTTCGTGGATGCGCCGTCCTGCCAGTGCGAGGCGGCCACGCTGCGCGAGGCGCTCGAGGCCGCCTTCGCCGAGCAGCCGCGGCTGCGGGGCTATATCGTCGACGAGCAAGGCCATCTGCGCGTCAACGTGGTCGTCTTCATCGACGGCCGCCGTGCGCGCGACCTGCGCGGTTTGAGTGATCCGCTGCGGTCAGACAGCCGCATCCATGTCCTGCAAGCTTTGTCCGGAGGTTGAACCATGAATGACCGCGCCTGGGCCGCCACCCGCAAAGGCCTGTTCGAGCTGCGCCGCAGTGCGGGCACCTGGCACATCGAAAACCTCAGCTTCGTGGCCGACCCGGTCACGATGCTGCTGCCGCCGGACGCCTCTGGCCGCATGCTGGCCGGGCTCAACCTGGGCCACTTCGGCGCCAAGCTGCAGGCCAGCGACGATGCCGGGCAGACCTGGCACGAGGTGTCGGCGCCGAGCTTCCCGCCGCAGCCGGAAGGCTCCGAAGGGCCGGCGTGGAAACTGGATCAGCTCTTCGCGCTGGAGCGCGCCGGCGATGTCATCTGGTGCGGCACCGTCCCCGGCGGCCTGTTCGCCAGCCGCGACCGGGGCGAGACATGGCAGCTCAGCGAGGCGTTGTGGGGGGACCCACGCCGCGTGCAGTGGATGGGCGGCGGCAACCCGGCGCCGGCCCTGCACTCCATCTGCCCGCACCCGACCCGTGCCGACGAGTTGCTGGTGGGCGTGTCCTGCGGCGGCGCCTGGCGCACCACCGACGGCGGCGCCAGCTGGGGCCTTCGGGCCAAGGGCATGCGGGCCGACTTCATGCCCCCCGAACTGGCCGGTGACGAGAACTCGCAGGACCCGCACCTGATCGCGCGCTGCGCGGCGGTGCCCGATGTGCTCTGGTGCCAGCACCACTGCGGCATCTTCCGCAGCAGCGACAACGGCGCGACGTGGGTCGAGCTGCAGGCGCAGCCGTCGAGCTTCGGGTTCGCGGTGGCCGCGCATCCCCACGACCCCGACACCGCCTGGTTCGTGCCTGCTGTGAAGGACGAGCGCCGCATCCCCGTGGACGCCGCGCTGTGCGTGACCCGCACGCGCGACGGCGGCAAGAGCTTCGAGGTGCTGCGCACGGGCCTGCCGCAGCAGCACTGCTACGACCTCGTCTTCCGCCACGGCCTCGCGGTGGACGACAGGGGCGAGCAGTTGCTGATGGGCTCCACCACCGGCGGCCTGTGGGCCAGCGGCGATGCCGGCGACAGCTGGCAGGCCGTGTCGGCCCACCTGCCGCCCATCTACGCGGTCAAGTTCGGTTGACTCTGCCCTCGTCCAGCCGCGCGCGGATGTCGGCCAGCTCCGCCGCGCCCAGGCTGGGCTTGGGGTAGTGCATCTTCAGCGCGCCCAGGTGCTCGCCGATGACGCGCGACACGATGAGCCGCGCGTTGCGCTTGTCGTCCGCCGGCACCACGTACCAGGGCGCATGCCTGCTGCTGGTCGCGCCCAGCGCGTCGCCATAGGCCTGCATGTACTGCGGCCACAGCTCGCGCTCGTCGATGTCGCTGCGCATGAACTTCCAGTTCTTGGCCGGGTCGTCCAGCCGCGACAAGAAGCGCTTGCGCTGCTCGTCCTGGGATAGGTGCAGGAAGAACTTGATGACCCGCGTGCCGTTGCGATGCAGGTGCCGCTCCAGCCCGTTGATGGACGCGAAGCGCTCGGTCCAGATGCCGGGCGCCTTGGCCGCCTCCTTGGGCAGGGACTGCGCCTTCAGGATCTCCGGATGCACGCGCACGATCAGCACCTCCTCGTAGTAGGAGCGGTTGAAGATGCCGATGCGGCCCCGCTCGGGCAGGCATTGCGTGGTGCGCCACAGGAAGTCGTGTTCCAGCTCCTGGGCGCTGGGGTGCTTGAAGCTGAAGACCTGGCATCCCTGCGGGTTCACGCCCGACATCACATGCTTGATGACGCCGTCCTTGCCGGCCGCATCCATGGCCTGGAAGATCAGCAGCAGCGCGTAGCGGTTGTGCGCATAGAGCCGGTTCTGCAGCTCGCTCAGGCGCTGGACGTGGGCGCCCAGCTGTTGGGCGTAGTCGTCCGCGTCACGGTACAGCGGCTCCACGGCGGTGGGCCAGCGCTTGAGCTTGACCTTGTGGCCCGGCGCGACCCGGTAGGCCTCGGTGTTGATCTTCATGGCTGACCCTGCTGCAGCTGGCGGAGCCACAGCCTAACGCGCTCGCCCGCCGGTCGGTGTCAGACTTCGCCCCTCCTTCATCCTGCTGCGACACCGATGTCCCTGCTGCGCGCCTCCCTCCTGCTGCTCGCCCTGGCCGGCACCACCGCCCGGGCTGCCGACGACGAGGCGCCGCCCGCGCCCCGCTACGAGCCGCGCGAGCACTACACCAAGTACGAGTACCGCGTGCCGGTGCGCGACGGCAGGAAACTGTTCACCGTCGTCTACCTGCCCAAGGACCAGAGCAGGCGCTACCCCGTCCTGATGACGCGCACGCCCTACGGCTGCGGCCCCTACGGCGTGGATCGTGACGGCGTGAAGGGCCTGGCGCCCAGCGAAGACTTCCTGAAGGCCGGCTACATCTTCGTCTGCCAGGACGTGCGCGGCCGCAACCTGTCCGAGGGCGAGTTCATCGAGATGACACCGCACCGGCCGGGCAAGCAGCGCGCGACGGAGGTCGACGAAAGCTCGGACACCCACGACAGCGTGCAGTGGCTGCTGGCCCGCGTGCCCGGCCACAACGGCCGCGTGGGCCTCTGGGGCGTGTCCTACCCGGGCTTCTACACGTCGGCCTCCATCATCGACTCCCACCCGGCCATCAAGGCCGCATCGCCGCAGGCTCCTATCGGCGACCTTTTCATGGGCGATGACAGCTACCACGGCGGCGCCTTCATGCTGGCGGCCAACTTCGGCTTCTACACCGGCTTCAAGCCGCAGCAAGGGCCAACGCCGCCGCCCAAGCAGTGGCCCCAGTTCGACTGGGGCACGCAGGATGGCTACGAGTTCTTCCTGCAGTTCGGCAACCTCGACGCTATGGCCGCGCGCATGGCCAAGGATGGCGGCCCCAACCCGTATTTCGACGTGCAGCTGCAGCATGACCGCTACGACGACTTCTGGCGCTCGCGGGCCATCACGCCGCACCTGAAGAACATCCGCGCCGCCGTGCTGACGGTGGGCGGCTGGTTCGACGCCGAGGACCTGGCCGGCACGCTGTCTACCTTCCGCGCCATCGCGCGGCAGAGCCCGGCCACCGACAACCGTCTCGTCATGGGACCGTGGGTGCATGGCGGCTGGGTGGGCACGCCAGGCCGCCAGCTGGGGCGCGTGCAGTTCCATCAGCCCACATCGGAGCAGTTCCAGAAGGAAGTGCTGCTGCCCTTCTTCGAGCAGCACCTGCGCGAGGTGGCGCCCAAGGCACCCATCGCCCGCGCCACCGTCTTCGAGACCGGCACCAACGTCTGGCGCCGCTACGACGCCTGGCCGCCGCGCGAAGCTCAGGCCCGCACGCTCTACTTCGCCGCCGGCGGCCGGCTCAGCTTCACGCCGCCCGAGGCGGCACAGCCAGCGTTCGACGCCTGGGTCAGCGACCCGGACAAGCCCGTGCCCTTCGTCGGCTACGCGACGCTGGGCGTGCCGCAGGAGTTCATGGTCAGCGACCAGCGCTTCGCGGCTACGCGGCCTGACGTGCTGACCTACCGCAGCGACGTGCTGGAAGAGGACGTGGTGCTGGCCGGCCCCATCACCGCGCGGCTGTTCGCGTCCACCAGTGGCAGCGACGCGGACTGGGTCGTCAAGCTCATTGACGTCTATCCCGCCGAACTCGAAGAGCAGGCCGGCAAGAAGCGCCGGCCGCACACGGAGGACGTCGACATGCCCGAGCCCGCGCTGGGCAGCACCCAGCAACTGGTGCGCGCCGACCCGCTGCGAGGCCGTTTCCGGAACGGCTTCATGGTGCCCGAGGCCATGGTGCCGGGCCAGGTCGAGGCGCTGAAGGTCGAGCTGCAGGACGTCAACCACAGCTTCCGCCGGGGCCACCGCATCATGGTGCAAGTGCAGAGCAGCTGGTTCCCGTTGATGGACCGCAACCCGCAGACCTTCGTGCCCATCCGCAGCGCGCGGCCCGAGGATTTCCAGGCCGCGACGCACAAGCTCTACCGCTGGGCCGGCCAAGCGTCGGGACTGGAGGTCAACATGCTCGCACCGCATTGATGCTGCCGTGCGCCGGGCTGTTTTGAGCTACCCCTAAGATTGAACGGAGCTTGATCACCACAGGGAGATGGAAGATGGGGTCATTCACGCGCAACGGCGCTGTCGGCCTGCTTGGCTGCGTGGCCTTGTCCTTCTTCATGGCGGGCTGTGGTGGCGGTGGGAGTGGGGGTGGGAGTGGCGCGCCGGCGCCTGCGCCGGCGCCCACGCCGGGCGGCGGGACGACCACGACTGGCCTGGTCGTAGCACCAGGACCGCTTGGCGAGGTGTTGTACAGCCAGGCGAAGTCGCTGAGACCGCTGCGCGACGGATCGGTCTGGGTCTATCGAGATCAGGACTACACGACCGGCAGCACGAGTGAGCTGCGCACCACGCAGGCCGCCCGGACAGGCGATGTGTTCAGGGAGACCGATTCCGACGATCCGTCCAATCCCGTCGACGTTCGTATTGCTGCGAACGGTGATGTGATGTTCACCGCCAGTCTTGCAATTGCACCCGGTGCGACGCCGATCAGCTTCGACGCGGCAGAGCTGCGCTCGCCCGTGCGTGTTGGTGATCAACTGGTACTGGTGGACCAGCGGCTCGCCAAGTCGGGCGTTGACGTCGACAAGGACGGCAAGGATGACGCCGCTGACGTCGCCGCCTGGCGGACCGTCGTGGGCAACGAGGCCATCACCTTGCCCAACCGTGCAGATCCGTTGACAGCGTTGAGGGTGGATACCACGGCGGTGTTCCGTTTCCTGCCAAGCGCAGGTGGTTCAGCTCAAACCGTGACGGTCCGATCCAGTGCTTGGTACGCACCCGGTCTGGGTCTCGTTCGACAAGCCAATGCCAGCACCAGCCCTCAACGGGCGTGGGACTCGGAGCAAACACTGCTGGGCTATGACGGTGGCGACCAAGGCTATGGTTACGTGGCTGCGACCACTGATGCCAGTTGGCGGGCGCCGAGCTCTATCGACCACCCGCTGACATTGCCCAGCGCGGTCGTGATGGTTGATCCGGGTGGTTTGCGCCTGCTCGACCTGAAGGGCAAGACCAAGGCCGTCCTGGCGTTCGCCGGTGGCGGCGTACAGGCCTTGGGTCAAACGGCAGGCACGGCATGGGCTCGGGTCGCGCGGGCGGTCGACTCCAACACCACGCGCTTCGACTTCTATCGCCTTGCGGCCGATGGGACGCCCGAGCCAACGCCTTTTGTCACGCTGGATCCGCTCGATTCGGCGCCAGCCGGTACCTTCAACCTGGGCGCCAATTTTGCGTCGGCACCGGGCGGCGACCTGATCTGGACTTATTCCCTGCGCACGACGTTTGCGCCCGGTGGCAGTGGAGCGCCCCTGACGGAAATCATTGTCCGCCGGCATGATTTGCGGGGCTGGGTCGGTGCGGAAGTGAAGATACCGATCCGTGAACAGCTCAGTGGCGCCACTCTCAATTCGGCGCTGGCCCAACCCACGGGTCTTTTGCTGACTTGGACTGAATACGATACGTCTGCACGGCAGACGCAGCATCTGATGAACGTCTCGGCAGCCGGGGTCCTCGGGCCTCGGACCGTGCTGCCACTCGCCTCGGGCCTATTGGGCCCGCCGCCAGCGTGGCGCCTGGTCGGCACGGGTACTGATCAATGGGCCTTGTGGTGGGGGACTGGTTCGTCCGGTAGCGCCTCCGCACACGGCGTGCGCCTTGACTCCGCCGGGGCTTTGCAGGGCACGGCGGCGGATCTTTCATCGCCGTCCGCCGCTGAATTGCCGCCGTTGGCGGGCCTGCTCAGTCCATTGGTGGTCGATCAGAACCTGACCGTGACGTCGCGCGGCTGGATGTTTGCCGGGCGTGGCAACGGCCTGGTGTACCCGCAAGACACGCAACAGCAACTCTTCCTTGATGTGAGGCAGTTGGATCCCGGTACAGGCGCTCCGGCAAGCACGCTGACGACCGTCGCCAACTACCGTATCCCAGGGCGATACTTGCTCTGCACGCCGATCGTTTTCGATCGCCACACCCTGTTGTTGACGGACGGTGGCGGCTACGTTTCACCTGTCGTCGTCTGGCATCGCTAGGGTCTGTGCATGTTTGCGTGCGCGGCGAAACCATCGCGGTGCACCCCAAGGGTCAATGCTGGGGTACCACGAGGATCTTGCCGTCGCGCTCGCCGGTGTTGGCTGCTGCGATCGCCTCCTGGATGCGCTCCACGGGGTAGGTGGCGTGGATGCGCGCCTTCAGCTGGCCGGTGGCGAGCAGCCTCGTGAGCTCGCCGTACAGCGCCTGCTGGGCCTCGCGTGACGCCACTCGGAACCACTTGGCCAGCCAGAAGCCGCGCAGCGTCAGGTCGTTGAAGACGAAGGACTGCGGCGACACCACGCAGGGCTCGCCGCTCATCAACCCGTAGTTGACGACAGTGCCGCCCTCAGCCACGCAGCTGGCCAGCCGGTTGGTGGCTTTGCCGCCCACCGCGTCGATGCCCAGCCGGATGGGTGCACCGGACACCGAGTCCTTGACCCGCTTGGCCAGGTCGTCGCCGTCCACCAGCACCACGTCGCCGCCATCGGCCGTCACCGCCGCGGCCGCAGTCTCGCGCCGCACGATGTTGACGGTGCGCAGGCCGCGCAGCCTGGCCAGCTGGGTCAGGTAGCCGCCCACGCCCGAGTTGGCGACGTTCTGGATCACCCAGTCGCCGGGCTGCAGCGTGACGAACTCCGACAGCATCAGCGAGGCCGTTGCCGGGTTGACGGTCATCATCGCCAGCTGCTGCGGGTCCGCGCCCGAGGGCAGCGGCACCAGGCGCTTGGCGTCGGCAACGAGGTGGCTGGCCCAGGTGCCGCTGCCGGCGGGCAACAGCACGGTCTGGCCGACGGCGAGATGGTTGACGCCTTCGCCCAGCGCGACGACGCGCCCCACGCCTTCGCTGCCGCCCACGGCCGGCAGCGGCGGCAGGATGCCGTAGCCGCCGGTCAGCATCAGCACGTCCGACGGGTTGACCGGCGCGGCCAGCACGGCCACCAGCGCCTGACCGGCGCCGGGTGGGGGCGGCACGAAGGCCACCGCGTGGATTACGTCCTGCGGCACCGGGCCGCGTTGCTCGTATTGCGCCTTGATGCCTTGGATCGCCATGTCGGTCTCCGGTCGAAATTGAAACGGTCGATTCTCAACCTGCGGCGGGCCATTGCGCATCCGGGGGGGCCAGCAGATGCAGTGGCGCGCCGCTGACCGGGTGGGCCAGCGCCAGCGAGTGTGCATGCAGCCACAGCCGCTGCGTGCCCAGGTGGGACGCGACGGCCCGGTTCAGTGGCCCCTTGCCGTGCGTGGCATCGCCCAGGATGGGGTGGGCGATGTGTTTCAGGTGGCGGCGTATCTGGTGGCGGCGGCCCTGCAGCGGCTCGGCTTCCAGCAGCGCGACGCGGGTGCTCGGGAAGCGCGGGTCCGTGGCCAACGGCCATTCGATGCGGTCCAGCACGCGCCAGCGCGTCTGCGCTGCCAGCAGGTTTTGCCCGGCGGAGGGCAGCTCGGGGTCGCGGGCCAGCGGATGGTCGATGAGCCCATCGTCTTCACCCGGCCAGCCGCGCACGAGCGCGAGGTAGCGCTTGTCCATGCGGCCCTGCTCGAACATAGCGCCCAGCAGCGACGCGACCTCGGCCGACAGCGCGAACAGCAGCACGCCCGAGGTGCCGCGGTCCAGCCGGTGCACAGGCCACACCGGTTGGCCCAGCTGGTCGCGCAGCCGCTGCAGCGCTGCCTCGTCCTCGCGGGCGGCGAGCTGCGTGCGGTGCACCAGCAGGCCGGTGGGCTTGTCGATGGCGACGAGGTGCTCGTCCAGGTGCAGCAGGGGCAGCGTCAAGACAGATCGCCATCCACGTAGAACCACTCGCCGTTCTCGCGCACGAAGCGGCTGACCTCGTGCAGCCGGTGCGCGCGGCCGCCCAGCTTGCTGCGGGCGACGAATTCGACGGTGCCGTGGTCGGCGTCCTGCATGAGGGCGCGCTTCACGTTTAGGCCCAGCCATTTCAGGCCGGGCTCGAGCGGCTCCAGCTCGGCGGGTCGGGTGCTGGCGTGCCAGCTGGCGAGCAGGTAGGAGCGCAGGTCGAGCACGAAGGCGGCGTAGCGTGAGCGCATCAGCGCTTCGGGCGTGGGCGCGGTCAGTCCCCGCCCATCGGCCTGCGCCGCGTGCAGCGCGCCGCAGCAGCCGCTATAGGTCGCGGGCTGCCCGCAGGGGCAGTTCGAGGAGGCTGGCATGGGCATGGGCGGCACTTTAAGCCGCGCATCGCTGCTGTTTGATCCGGCTCAAAGTGGCCAGGCGGCCGTGGCGCAACTATCTGCACCCGGGGCCTGGTGATGTGTTGCCCCACCCAGAAAGGAGCAAGCCCATGAGTTACCTGCCTTCCGTCCGCGGCAGCTTGTTCGACGACCTGTTGCGCGACTTTGCACCGGGCTATTTTGTGCGCCCGCTGCATGGCGATCCGCTGCCGCAGCAGATCAAGGTCGATGTGAAGGAAAACGCCGAGGACTTCGTCGTCCATGCCGACCTGGCGGGCGTGGTCAAGGACGACATCCATGTGTCCATTGACGGCCCGGTCGTGACGCTGAGTGCCGAGGTCAGGCAGCGTGACCAGAAGAGCGACGACGACCGGGTGCTGCGCAGCGAGCGCTACTTCGGCTCGGTGTCGCGCAGCCTCCGGCTGCCGGTCGATGTGGACGAAGCCCGCGCAGTGGCCAAGTACAGCGACGGCGTGCTGACGCTGACGCTGCCGAAGAAGGCGCAGCCGCAGGGCGCACGCAAGTTGCGCATCGACTGAGCGACGGACTCAGAGTGCCAGCTCCCAGGTCTCGCTGATGACGTCCTGGCCGAAGCTGTGTGCGGCTTCGCTGCGCATGAGCTGGTAGCCCTCGGCGGCGTAGATTGCCCGCGCGGCCGTCAACGCACTCTGCGTTCCCAACACCACGCGCTGGTAGCCGGCGGCGCGCGCGAACTCGCTGCACTGACTCACGAGCCGCTTGCCCAGCCCGAGGCCTCGCGCGTGGGGCTCCAGCAGCAGCAGCCGCAGCTGGGCCACGCCGGGGCGCACTCGGCCAGTGGCCTCGTCACGGGCCTGCACGAGCAGGACGCTGCCCAGGCGTTCGGGCCCACGTGCGGCGATCCAGCAGGCCTCGCGCTCAGGCACGAGTCGGTCGACGAAGTCCGCGCAGATGCGCGCCACCAGGGCCTCGAAGCGCGCGTCCAGCCCGTACTCGGCGGCGTAGACGGCGCCGTGGCGCTCGATGATCCAGCCGAGGTCGCCGGGTTGTGGTGGGCGCAGTTCGACTGGAGCGCCCTCGGGTTCCAGCACGGCCTGGATGCGTGTCATCGCGCCGACCAAGGCCAGGCGCTGTGGCGCAGACAGCGGCTCGAGCAGTGCCTCGGTCTCGGCCTGGCTGCCGCGGTCCAGCGGGGCGAAGGCGCGCTTTCCGGCGGTGCTGAGTTTGAGGAGGATTTGCCGCCCGTCGCTCGGGTGGGCCTGGCTGGCCAGCAGGCCGCGATTCTTCAGCCCGCGCAGCAGCCGGCTCAGGTAGCCGGCGTCCAGCTGCAGGCTTTTGCTGAGTGCCGACGCACTGACCGGCGCGTGGTGGGCCAGCTCCCACAGCAGGCGCGCTTCCGGCAGCGTGAAGTCGCTGCCCGACAGCTTGGGGGCCAGCACGCCGATGCGGCGCGTGTAGAAGCGGTTGAAGGCGCGGACATCCAGTGCGTGATCGGCAGTCATGTCGATATCATCTGCAGATTGATTGCTTTTGGCAATTAATTGGCTGCGCGCTACGCTGTAGCCGTCATTGCAAAGAGGAGACCCGCTTGGGCATCGTGGTTTATTGGCTCGAAGGTGACGAGGAGCACATCGCGCCCGTCTGCCAGTTCTTCGGCAGCACCGAACTCACGCAGGCGCTGGCCTGGGCCGAGGAGCGGCGGCGGCAAGGTTGCCACCATGTCAGCATCTCGACCGAACTTGAAGACCATGTCGGCCGGGCGGGCGTGGCGGCTGTCGAGGCGGGGAAGACGCCGGACGGGCAGGCCTACGAATGGTCCAAGGCCGGCCGAGCCGGCAAGGTGAGGCGGGGCAAAGGCTAGGTGACAAAAAAGAACAGCCGGTGCCCGATGGCAGCCGGCTGTTCGCGGTTCAGTTGAGCGAGATGTTTCGCGTCACTTTTCCCCGTTGGACGTGTATTCGACATCCGTCACGAGACCGCCCGCGTCGAACGACACGACCAGTGACTTGGCATAGAACTTCATGTTGAACACGCTGCCCTTGACGTGAGAGTAGCTGTAGATGAATGCCGTCTCGCCCTTGTTCTTGATGAACGGGTGGATGCCGCGCCCGTTGGGATTGCCCAGCAGCGCGATCACGTCGGCGCGGGTCGACTTGCCTTTGACGATGCTGCCAATCTTGGAATCGTCGAAATCGGTGGCGTCGTTCGGGAACGAGCTGACGAATTCTTCGGCTACCAGCAGGTCGTTGAAGGTCAGGAACACCTGGGCGCGCGCTGGGGTCACGCCGGGGTACTTGCCGGAGCCGGCGCCTTCGGCGTACGCGTAACGCGACTGCTTCAGCTTTTCACCGTTGCGCAACAGCTCGCCCGTTTGCTGCGGGGCTCCCATGACCTGGGCCACTTGAGCCGCCGTCGATTTACCGACCTCCAGGGCTCCGGCATCGGGGCGTTTGAAGTTGGTGCCGGCGCAGCCGACGAGGAAGGTTGCAGAAGCAGCGACCAGCAGGAGACGAAGCATGTTGGACATGATGTTGTTTGTAGTGAGCGGGGATTGCTCGGCAAAGCCCTCGTGCGCGAGCGCCGCGGATTTTGGTCAGCGACGACGTCGACCACGCTAGGGATGAGCCGCGCCGCTCATGGGCAATATTGACGTGAATCGCCTTGCTCCCGGGCTCAGGCGGGGTCGCGAGGGGCGCTTCTCTAAAATGCGGCGATGACCCTTTCTCCCGTCGACGTGCAGGCCAGCCCGCTCCTGAAGAACCTGAACCCCGAGCAGCTTGCCGCCGTGACAGCGGAACCCGCGCCCGCCCTGATCCTGGCTGGTGCCGGCTCCGGCAAGACCCGCGTGCTGACCACGCGCATCGCCTGGCTGCTGAACACCGGCCAAGTCAGCCCCGGCGGCATCATGGCCGTGACGTTCACGAACAAGGCCGCCAAAGAGATGCTGACGCGTCTTTCGACGATGCTGCCTTTCAACGTGCGCGGCATGTGGATAGGCACCTTCCACGGCCTGTGCAACCGCTTCCTGCGCGCGCACTGGAAGCTGGCCAACCTGCCGCAGGCTTTCCAAATCCTGGACGCCAGCGACACGACCTCGGCTGTCAAGCGCGTCATCAAGGCGATGAAGCTTGACGAGGAGCGCTTTGTCCCCAAGCAGGTCGGCTGGTTCATTGCCGGCTGCAAGGAAGACGGCCACCGTCCGGGCGATGTTGAGGCGCGCGACGAGCAGACCAAGACCCTCGTCGAGATCTACGCCAACTACGAGGACCAGTGTCAGCGCGAGGGCGTGGTGGACTTCGCCGAGCTGATGCTGCGCAGCTACGAGCTGCTGCGCGACAACCAGGCCGTGCGGGAGCACTACCAGCAGCGCTTCCGCCACATCCTGGTCGACGAGTTCCAGGACACCAACAAGCTGCAGTACGCCTGGCTGAAGATGTTTGCGCCGCCGGGTGCAGGCAACGGCCAGAGTCTGCTGGCCGTGGGCGATGACGACCAGAGCATCTACGCCTTCCGCGGCGCGCGCGTGGGCAACATGGCTGACTTCGAGCGCGAGTACCGGGTCAAGAAGGTCATCAAGCTGGAGCAGAACTACCGCAGCTTCGGCCACATCCTGGACGCTGCCAACGAGCTCATCAGCCGCAACAGCCAGCGCCTGGGCAAGACGCTGCGCACCGATGCCGGCCTGGGCGAGCCCATTCGCGTGCAGGAGGCGCCCAGCGACTTCGCCGAGGCGCAATGGATCATCGAGGAGATCCAGAGCCTGCACCGCGGCGGGCTGGACCGGCAGGAGATCGCCATCCTGTACCGCAGCAACGCGCAGTCGCGGGTCATCGAGTCGGGGCTGTTCAATGCGGGCATCCCGTACCGCGTCTACGGCGGCCTGCGCTTCTTCGAGCGTGCCGAGGTTAAGCATGCGCTGGCCTATCTGCGCCTGCTTGAGAACCCCAGCGACGACACGAGTTTCCTGCGTGTGGTGAACTTCCCGACCCGCGGCATCGGTGCCAAGACGCTGGAGAACCTGCAGGACGCCGCCAAGGCCACGGGCCGCAGCCTTTACCAGAGCGTCAGTGCCATCCAGGGCAAGGGCGGCGCCAACCTGCTGGCCTTCACCAACCTCATCGACTCCACGCGCAACCTCACGCAGGGCATGACGCTGCGCGAGATCATCGAGCAGGTGCTGGAGACCTCGGGCCTGGCGGAATTCTACCGCACCGACAAGGACGGCGCCGAGCGGCTGGAGAACCTGGACGAACTGGTCAACGCGGCCGAGGCCTTCGTCATGCAGGAGGGCTTCGGCAAGAACGCCGTGGGGCTGCCTGTGGACGAAGTGGCCGAGTCCGGTACGCCCGGTGCCGTGCCTGATGCCGAGACGGGCGAGATCATGTCACCGCTGGTCGCCTTCCTCACTCATGCCTCGCTGGAGGCCGGTGACAACCAGGCCCAGGCCGGGCAGGACGCCGTGCAGCTGATGACCGTGCACTCGGCCAAGGGGCTGGAGTTCGACGCGGTATTCATCACTGGCTTGGAAGAAGGCCTGTTCCCGCACGAGAACGCGATGTCCGACCACGACGGGCTGGAAGAGGAGCGGCGCCTGATGTACGTGGCCATCACGCGGGCGCGACAAAAGCTGAGCTTGAGCTTCTGCCAGACGCGCATGCTGCACGGCCAGACCCGCTACAACGTCAAGAGCCGCTTCTTCGACGAGCTGCCCGAGGGCGCGCTGAAATGGCTGACGCCGCGCAACCAGGGTTTCGGCTCGGGTTTTGCGCGCGAATACCAGCAGGCCTGGGACCGTGGCTCGGGCCTCAAGGGCATGGTGGGCGCCGGCCGGGTGGAGAAGGCGGCCTGGGTGGAGCCTCCGGTGCCGGCCGCCATGAAGCAGAAGGTGTCGAACGAACATGGCGGCCTGCGCGTAGGCAAGGGCGTGTTCCACAACAAGTTCGGCGAAGGCGTGCTGCTGACGCTGGAAGGCGGCGGAACCGACGCTCGCGCGCAAGTCAACTTCGGCCGCCACGGCACCAAGTGGCTGGCGTTGTCGGTGGCCAAGCTCACTCCCATCGACTGACCGGCTTCGCATCACCATGACTGAACACCGCCCCTCGCGTGCCGAACTGACCGCTTTCCTGGAGGCCGAGTTCCCGCAGAACCGCTGCACGCTGGAAGAGCTCGACGAGGACGGCAGCGTCGTCGTCGCCCACCCGGTCGGCGAGAGCGAGCTGCGCCCGGGTGGCACCGTGTCAGGCCCGGTCATGATGACGCTGGCCGACGTGGCGCTGTACATCGCCATCCTGGCGCGCATCGGCATCGTGCCGTTG
Organism: Burkholderiales bacterium; assembly: GCA_016195825.1. Classification (GTDB taxonomy): domain Bacteria; phylum Pseudomonadota; class Gammaproteobacteria; order Burkholderiales; family Burkholderiaceae_C; genus Pelomonas. Next base: position 22,823 of record JACPYV010000030.1, read on the forward strand.
GCGGTGACGACCAACCTGGCCATCAACTTCCTGCGCAAGCCGCGTGCCGACCGGCGCGTCGTCGCGCGCTGCCGGCTGATGAAGCTGGGCAAGTCTCTCGCGGTGGGAGAGGTGTGGATCTATTCCGAAGGCGAAGACGAGCCGGTCGCGCACGCGACGGGCACGTATGCCATCCCGCGGGAGCGCTGAGTCTGGAGGCCCCGGGGTCAGCCGGCCGCCGCGCAGTAACGAAAAAGGGCTGCTCGCGCAGCCCTTGCATGACTCGCCGGTCAGCTTGGCGTTCAGGCGATCTTGCCCAGCTTCATGCCGGTCGCTGCGCCGGTCAGGTAGCCGACCTGCGCGCCGAAGCGGTCCTTGTAGTTGGCGCGCACCAGCGGGTCCAGCGCGGCCTTGACCTTGTCGTGCAGTCCGGTACCGCTGGCGTTGGTGATCCAGTCGCCCGGGTGCTGGAAGTTGCTGGTGATGTAGGTCCAGCCGTTCAGGTCGTCCACCACGCCCAGGCCCGTGGCTTCGGCGCCGGAGGGCATGGACGCGACGCGGCTCAGCACCTTGGTGTCGACGTTGTAGGCCCAGATGAAGTTGTTGACGTGGTAGCTGCTGTCCTCGCCGATGAAGAGGGTGCGCAGCTTCTCGGAGAACTTCAGGTTGTCCGGCGCGCCGACCTTGTCGGGGTTGGCCAGGTTGCCCAGGGTGTCTGCGGTGGCCAAGTCTTCGCCGACCAGCAGCGTCTTGGTCAGCGACGGCACCCATTCGCTGTTGATGGCGGTGCCGGCGCTGTCCTTCTGGCCGGCGCTCAGCGTGTGGGCCAGCACGCCACCGGCGTTCAAGGCCTTGTCGATGGTGATGTTGTAGTCAGCGTTCCAGGCCGCGTTGCCGCGCACCATGGAGCTCTGCATGTTCTGCAGCGCCGAGTAGGCGACTTTGTCCTTGGCGTTGACGGTCGTGCCTTCCATCTTGGTGAAGGCCATGGAGCCGCCCTTGATCGCAGCGTAGCGGTGGGTCTCCAGGAAGGCGGCGGCCTTGTCCATGCCGGCCTTCACGCGCACCCACTGCACCTTGCCGCTGAGCCAGATCTTGGTGTAGCTGGCGTCCAGCGGGTCGGTGGTGGCCACGTCCATGATGTCGGCGGGCTTGAGCGTGTCGGCCAGCGCCTTGATCTCGGCGCTGGTGGCCGAGCCCAGCTTGATCCAGGTGATGGCAGCACCCGCGGCGGCCGGGTCCAGCGAGAAGCCGGCGCCGAACTTGGCGACGTACAGCGTGCCGGCGGAGAGGTCCTTCTCCTTGTCGGCCACGAACAGGAAGAAGCCGCCGTTGGTCGCGTCGTCACCCATGATGGCGGTGCGGTTGTCGGGCATGACCTGGATCAGCTCATGCGAGATGCGGCCCAGGCAGTAGTGCTTCTTGATGGTGCCGGTGCCGTCGGGGTTGACCGTGACTTCGGGCAGGTGGCCGTAGTGGTAGGGGTTGGCCTTGGTCGCGTCGCCGAACAGGTTCAGGCTGTAGGCCTTGAACTGCGCGTTGCCGGCGATGGTGAACGCATCGGGTTCGTACTCCTCGCTGGACAGGTGGGTACCCCAGGGCGACAAGCTGGCGCCACAAGTGATCCACAGGCCCATGGCCGGCGCGGTGTCCACGTTGTGGTACTTGACCAGCGACAGCTTGCCGGTGGCGGGGTCCTGGTCCAGCGTCAGCACAGCGATGGGGGAGGGCAGCCGGCCGTACATGTCGGTCTTGCCGTCCTGGGCCCAGGTCGTGTATTCGAACTGCACGACGGCGAACACGGTATTGCCCTTGACGCCGGCGACGGTGGCGCTGTCGAGCTTGAGCAGCGAGGTGCCGTCGGGCGAGTCACTGAAGAACTGGCGCTCCTTGCCAGCCACGGTCGCGTCGATGATGGGCTTGCCGGCGAAGTCCACATAGCCGCCCGCCAGCAGGGTGCCGCCTTTGCCGTCTGGCACCAAGTCGCCGGTCGTGAAGAAGGGCGCGTAGGCCAGCGAGAAGCCCTGCGTGGTCTCGTCGCTGAACTTGACCGTCAGCGTCGAGCTGACCAGCGTCTTGGCCATGTCGGCCGGTGTGACCAGGCTGGGCGCGGCCATGGCGGTGAAGCTGGCGGAGGCGAAACTGGGCTTGGACGCAGCGTCGTCACTGCCGCCGCCGCAGGCGGTCAGCAGGCTGCCCAGCGCGGTGCCGCCCAGCGGCAGCATGAGCGGGGCGCCCAGGAACTTCAGGGCTTGGCGACGATGGAGAGCGTGGGATTGGGACATGAAAGCGGCAGGGACTGCCCGTGCAAAGGAAGCGCGGCAATCTATGCAACTTGCATGTCGGCCTCGTGAAAAACCGAGGGCCGAGTCGGGTCAGGGCTGGCCGTCGAGCAGGTTCTGCGGTGCGCCGAACATGAAGCAGTCGACGAAGCTGAAGTAGAGCGAGGCGTAGAACACCGTCCAGATCAGCATGCCGCCGACCATCATCGCCACGGGCGCCGCCTGCAGCATTCCCAGCGCCGTGAAGGCCAGCGTGATCACACCCGACATGGTCAGGAACAGGGCTGCCCACAGCAGCGCATTGAGCCCGAACGCCGCCTTGTTGCGCCACAGCGCCAGCGTGCTGGAAAACAGCGCCTGGCCCACGCTCTGCCCGCCCCAGTGGATGAGCGCCGGCGCGTGCCAGTAGGGCACGGACAGCACGGCCAGGCCGCCGAAGCGCAGCAGCGAGCCCCACAGGATGCGCGGGTCGGTGGCGGCGTTGGCTATGGCCTCCGAGCTGGCCTGCTTGGCCATCAGGTCCATCAACTCCTGCGTCACGTCGCCGTCGATAGCGTTGGCTGCCAGCAGCACCAGCCAGGCCAGCAGCGCGAAGCTGGCGCTCAACACCAACTGGCGCTGGCGGCGCTCGGGTGTGAGCCGCAGCGGTGCAAAGAACACGGCCGCGGTGGGCACCTTTTTCTGCAGCACAAGGTGCGTGGCCAGCATGAAGCCCAGCGTGCACAGCGGCACGGCCATCAAGGCCAGCACGCCGCCCACCAGCGGCAGCGCGGCCAGCAGCACGGAGATCATCAGCGACAAGCCCATCAGCGCCGCCATCGCCAGCGGCTGGCGTTGGAAGACCTTGAAGCCGTGGCGTATCCACAGCCGGCCGTTGCGCGCCGGCACGTCCTGCAGGTGCAGCTGCATGGTCATTTGGCCACTCCGCCGTGCAGCGCATGCCAGGGCTTGGCAATGCGCTCACGCAGGACGCGCTCGAAGTGGCGCGGGTCATGCGCCTTCAGCAGGCTGGCCTCGCGCGGCAGGTGCAGGTCGTACAGCCGAGACAACCAGAAGCGCAGCGCCGCCGCGCGCAGCAGCGCGGGCAGCAGGCGGTGCTCGGCGCCGGACAGCGGCCGCTCGCTCTCGTAGGCAGCGACGAAGACGCTGGCGCGCTCCTCGATGAGGCAGCCGGTGGTCAGGTCGATGCACCAGTCGTTCAGGCACACCGCCAGGTCGAACAGCCAGGTGTCGCAACCGGCGAAATAGAAGTCGAAGAAGCCGGTCAGCCGCTCGCGGCCCGGGCCCTCGCCGGGCTCGAACATGACGTTGTCGCGGAACAGGTCGGCGTGGATGGGGCCGGACAGGTCGGTGTTCAGATGGGCGAACTCGGCGGACGCGGCGAGCTGCTCCTGGTAGGCCATCTCGCTTTTCAGCAGCTCGGCCTGAGGTGCGTCGAGGAAGGGCAGGATCTGCGGCGCCACCTCGCGCCACCAGGGCAGGCCGCGCAAGTTGGGCTGCTGCAGCGGGAAGTCGCGGCCGGCCAGGTGCATGCGGGCCAGCGTGGCGCCGACCTGCCGGCAGTGAAAGGCGTCGGGCGCGAGCTGGTGGCCGCCGTGCAGGCGGTCGACGATGGCCGCCGGCTTGCCCGCCACTTCAAAGAGGATCTCGCCGGCTGCGTCGGCATGCGGCTCGGGCACCGGCACGCCGCGCTGCGCCAGGTGCTGCATCAGCCGCAGGTAGAAGGGCAACTGCTCGGCCGTCAGGCGCTCGAACAGCGTGAGCACGTAGTGGCCTGACTCGCAGTCGACGAAGTAGTTGGTGTTCTCGATGCCGGCGCCGATGCCGCGCAGCGACGTGAGGCGCCCGAGGGCGAGGTGATCCAGCAGGGCTTGCGCCTGTGCGGCGCTGACTTCGGTGAAAACGGCCATGGGTCGGAGGAAAAGCGACTGAAACGGCCCGAAGGCCGCGCGCGATCAGAAATTGAGAACCCGCCAGACCCGCGTGCCCGAGCCGCTCTTGCTCAGACCGGTGCCGGTGCCACCGGCCGATTCGCGGCCCGCGTCGTTGACGACGATCTCGTAGTCCGGTGCCTTGGTGAGCTTGTTCTTGACCGTGACCTTCTTGGCCTCGCCGCGCACCTTCAGCTCCTCGATGCGGACCTGGTCGTCCTCCGCCACGGAGCGCTCGACCTTGGGTTCGGGCGGCGGGTCGGCAAGGGCGCTCGTGCAGCAGACTGCGAGCAGCAGGAGGGCGGTGGGGCGAAGCATGCTGCCGATTCTAGGTGTCGCGCTGCCGGACAATCTGTCGCCATGAGTAAACCCATCCTGCTGCTGGTCGACGGCTCCAGCTACCTCTACCGCGCCTTCCATGCCATGCCCGACCTGCGCGGCCCCGAGGGCCAGCCCACCGGGGCGGTGCACGGCATGGTGGCCATGTTGAAAAAGCTGCGCAGCGATATCGGCGCCGAGCACGCGGTCTGCGTGTTCGACGCCTCCGGCCCGACCTTCCGCGACGAGTGGTACCCCGAGTACAAGGCCCAGCGTGCGCCCATGCCGCCAGAGCTGCGCGCGCAGATCGACCCCATCCACGAAGTCGTCAGGCTGATGGGCTGGCCGGTGCTGACGGTGCCGGGCATCGAGGCGGACGACGCCATTGGCACGCTCAGCCGGGTGGCTGTGGAGCAGGGGCACCGCGTCATCGTGTCCACCGGCGACAAGGACCTGGCCCAACTGGTCAACGCCGACGTCGAGCTGATCAACACGATGAGCAACGAGCGCCTGGACGAGGCCGGCGTGGTGGCCAAGTTTGGCGTGGCGCCCAATCGCATCGTCGACTATCTGACGCTGATGGGCGATACGGTGGACAACGTACCGGGCGTGACCGGCGTGGGCCCCAAGACGGCGGCCAAGTGGGTGGCTGAATACGGCTCGCTGGACGGCGTCATCGCCGCGGCCGACGTGATCAAGGGCAAGGCCGGCGAGAACCTGCGTGCCGCGCTGGACTGGTTGCCGATGGGCCGCAAGCTGGTCACCGTGAAGCTGGACTGCGACCTGGCAGAGCACATTGCCGGCTGGCCCACGCTGGAGCCACTGGCGCTGCGCGAGCTAGACAAGGCCGCGCTGGCGGACTTCTACGCGCGCAACGGCTTCAAGTCCTGGCTGAAGGAGCTGACCGGCGAGGCCTCGCCTGCGAAGGCCAAGGCGGCGCCTGCCGCCGACCCCGGCCTGTTCGACGAACCGGCGCCACCTGCCGATGCGGCCGGCATCGCGCGGCAGTACGACACCATCCTTACCTTCGAGCAGCTCGATGCCTGGATTGCCCGGCTGCAGGCTGCGCCGCTGTGCGCGCTGGACACTGAGACCGATTCACTGGATCCCATGGCCGCGCGCATCGTGGGCATCTCCTTCGCCGACAAGCCCGGCGAGGCGGCCTACATCCCGCTGGCCCACAGCGGCCCTGACGCGGCGGAGCAGCTGCCCATGGACGCCGTGCTGGCGCGGCTGAAGCCCTGGCTGGAGGACGAGTCCGCCAAGAAGATCGGCCAGAACCTGAAGTACGACCGCCACGTGCTGGCCAACGCCGGCATCCGGCTGGCCGGCGTGCAGCACGACACGCTGCTGCAAAGCTATGTGCTGGAGGCGCACAAGACCCACAACCTGGAGGCGCTGGCCGAGCGCCACCTGGGCCGTAAGGGTCTGTCCTACGAGGACTTGTGCGGCAAGGGCGTGCACCAGATCCCGTTCGCCCAGGTGGACGTGGCCAAGGCCACCACCTACTCGGGCGAGGACTCCGAGATGTGCCTGCACCTGCACGGCGTGCTGTGGCCGCAGATCGAGGCGGAGCCCGGCCTGACACGCATCTACCGCGACATCGAGATGCCGTCGGCCGAGCTGCTGTTCCGCATCGAGCGCACGGGCGTGCTCATCGACGCGGCACGGCTGCAGTCGCAGAGTCACGAGATCGGCCAGCGCCTGGTGCTGCTGGAGCAGCAGTGCTACGAGATCGCCGGCCAGCCGTTCAACATCGGCAGCCCGAAGCAGATCGGCGACATCCTGTTCACGAAGCTGGGCCTGCCGGTCGTCAAGAAGACGGCCACTGGCGCGCCTTCCACCGACGAGGAGGTGCTGACCGAACTCGCCGCGGATTTCCCGCTGCCGGCCAAGATCCTGGAATACCGGGGCCTCGCCAAGCTCAAGAGCACCTACACCGACAAGCTGCCGCTGCAGATCAACCCCCACACCGGACGCGTGCACACCAACTACGCGCAGGCTGTCGCGGTGACGGGCCGGCTGTCCAGCAACGAGCCCAACCTACAGAACATCCCCATCCGCACGGCCGAGGGCCGGCGTGTGCGCGAGGCTTTCATCGCGCCGCCGGGCTGCCAGATCGTCAGCGCCGACTACTCTCAGATCGAGCTGCGCATCATGGCCCACATCAGCGAGGACCCCGGGCTCTTGCGTGCCTTCCAGGAAGGCCAGGACGTGCACCGGGCGACGGCGAGCGAGGTTTTCGGCGTTGTGCTGAGCGAGGTCTCCAGCGAGCAGCGCCGCTACGCCAAGACCATCAACTTCGGCCTCATCTACGGCATGGGCGCCTTTGGCCTGGCGTCGGCGCTGGGCATCGAGCAGAAGGCTGCCAAGGACTACATCGACCGCTACTTCACCCGCTTCGCCGGCGTGAAACGCTACATGGACGAGACCAAGGCCGGCGCCGCCGAGCGGGGCTACGTGGAGACGCTGTTCGGCCGGCGCATCTACCTGCCCGAGATCCGGGGCGGCAACGGTGCGCGCAAGGCGGGCGCCGAACGCCAGGCCATCAATGCGCCCATGCAGGGCACGGCGGCCGACCTCATCAAGCTGGCCATGATTGCCGTGCAGGCGGAGCTGGACCGGGCGGGCAAGCAGTCCAGGATCATCATGCAGGTGCACGACGAGCTGGTGTTCGAGGTACCCGAAGGCGAGCTGGACTGGATGCGCACCGAGGTGCCGCGTCTGATGGCCGGTGTGGCGGCGCTGAAGGTGCCGTTGCTGGCAGAAGTCGGCGTGGGGCCGAACTGGGATGAGGCGCATTGAAGGGGCTCCGGCGGCCATGAAAAGTACCCGATTTACCTAATTTTCGCAAATTAGGCAAAATAGCATTTATGCCCAAGGGGAGCGCGTCCATGTCTATCGTCCTTGACCAACCCGCCACCGCCGACCTGCCCAGCGTGTCGGCCACCCAGCTCGTCGCCGGCATCCAGAAGGTCGGCCGCACGGTGGCCGCCCACGGGGCCGTGCTGATCACCAAGCACGACCAACCGGCCTTCGTGCTGATGTCGGTGGAGCGCTACCGCGAGATGCAGCGCGCTGCAGAGCCCGACCTGAGCGCCTTGGGTGGCGAGTTCGACGCGATGCTGGCGCGCATGCAAGGGCAGGGCGAGGCGCTGGCCGACGCGTTCGCGATGGCACCCGAAGCTGTCGCCCAGGCCGCCGTGAAGGCTGCCAAGCCCCGCAAGGCTGTCCGCAAGGCCGCCTGAGCCTTGCCGGCCCGTCTTTTTGTGCTCGCCGGCGTCAACGGTGCCGGCAAGAGTTCGCTGGGCGGCGCGGCCATCCGGGCCAGCGGTGCCGAGTTCTTCAACCCCGACATCGCCGCCGCGCGGCTGCGCGAGCAGCAGCCCAGCCTGTCCGCCGAACAGGCCAACGGCCTGGCCTGGACGCTGGGCCGCCGCGGCCTGGAGAAGGCACTGGCCGAAGGCCAAACCTATGCCTTTGAAACAACGCTGGGCGGCGCCAGCATCGCCCGTCTGCTGCTGGACGGCGCGCGGACCGGTGCCGAGGTGCATGTCTGGTTCGCGGGTCTGGCAACGCCCGAGCTGCACCTGCGCCGCATCGCCGCCCGTGTGCTGGCCGGCGGGCATGACATTCCGGAAGCCAAGGTGCACGAGCGCTTCGATGCGAGCCGCACCAACCTCGTCAAGCTGATGCCGCATCTGGCCAGCCTGCGTCTGTTCGACAACAGCTTCGAGGCCGACCCGCGCGCGGGGCGCCGGCCGCAACCGGTGTTGCTGCTGCACACGCGGGCTGGCCGCGTCGTCTCCCACGCCCCGCTGCCCACGGTGCCGGCCTGGGCCAAGCCCTTGCTGGCTGCGGCCTTGCGTTGACTATCATCCGCACCCAAAAGGGAGTGGGTTAGATGAGGGTCTTGCTGGTCGATGGTTTTCCGATGGTGCGCGCCGCGCTCACCGGCCTGATCGAGCAGCACTTTGCCGGGGCTCAGGTGCAAGGCGTCGACAGCGTCGCCGCGGCACGTGCCGCGCTCAGTCAGGCAGTTCCCCGCCTGGTGCTGCTGGACCTGCGCGTGGACGGCGGGTTCGAGCTGCTGCAGCAGTTGCACCGCGAGCATCTGCTGCTGCCTGTGGTGGTTATTTCGGGCAGTGACGAGACCGAGGACGCCCTGCAGGCCATCGGCGCAGGCGCGATGGGCTATGTGCCCGAGCGCAGCGACCTGAACACCTTGGTGCAGGCCCTGCACCTGGTGCTGGCCGGCGGCACCTACGTGCCGCCGCTGCGCCCGCGAGTCGATGAGGCGCCCGAGCCGGTCGTGGCTGCCACAGCCGCGCCACAGGACTGGGCCGGGCTGCCGCTGACGCCGCGCCAGAAGCACGTGCTGCACCTGCTGACCCAGGGGCTGTCCAACAAACTGATCGCGCGTGAGCTGGGGGTCAGCGTCGAGACTGTAAAGGACCATGTCGCCGCGGTGCTGAAGGCGCTGGGCGCCAACTCGCGCACGCAGGCCGTGCTGATCGCGACGCAGAAGATGCGTTGATCAGAGCCGCTTGCCGACCTCGGCCTTGAACCAGCCTGATGCCAGGTAAGCGTAGAAGTTCTTGCCCGGGCAGACGGTCTGGCTGCTGTGGTCTCTGTGGCTGCCGATGGCGTCCAGGCCGAGGTGGTGCTCCCGGGCCAACCAGGCGGTGACGTCGATGGCGGCCTTCAGCTGCGCCGGCGTCGGCTGCTGCTCCTCGAAGTTGCCCACCAGCATGATCAGCGCGTGGCCGCGCGGGTCGTACTCGGTGTTGGTGTCGCCAGCCTGGGTGAGTGGCCGCGCTGCGTAGATGCGGCCGTCAGGCGCGATGACGTAGTGGTAGGGGATGTCAGCCCAGCGCTTGGTCAGGCGCGACCACTGCTGCAGCCGGCGCAAGTAAGCCTCGACATCGGCGCCGTCCTTCCAGATCTCGCCCTGGTGGTGCAGCGTGATGTGGGTGATCTGCTGCGGCGGCGCGCTGCTGGCCACGGTGCTGCCGCCCCAGGCCTCGACGATGACGATCTGCGGTGCGGGCGGCGTGCCGGCGCAGCCAGCGAGAAGCCAGCACAGCGCCAGGCCGGCCGCGCGCTTCATCGGACGGCGTCGATCGCGGCCAGGACCGCTTCGGCCGTGGCCGGCGCGCGCAGCGGCGGGTCGCAGTTCGCGGGCCCGCAGGCCGCGCAGGCGTCCTTGATCGCCAGCAGCGCCGCGAAGCCCAGCAGCAGCGGCGGCTCGCCCACGGCCTTGCTGCGGTGGATGGTCTCGCTGGCGTTCGGCACGTTGAAGAGCCGGACCTTCAGCTCGGGCGGGCAGTCGTTGGCGGTCGGGATCTTGTAAGTGCTGGGCGCATGCGTCGTCAGCAGGCCCGTGACGGGATGCCACACGAGTTCTTCCATCGTCAGCCAGCCCATGCCCTGGATGAAGCCACCTTCGATCTGCCCGATGTCCAGTGCCGGGTTCAGGCTGCTGCCGACGTCATGCAGCAGGTCGGCGCGCGTGATCCGACTCTCACCGGTCAGCGTGTCGACCAGTGCCTCGCAGACGGCGCCGCCCCAGGCGTAGTAGTAGAACGGGTGGCCTTGCAGCTTGCTGCGGTCCCAGTGCAAGCCGGGCGTGGCGTAGAAGCCGTAGCTCCACAGCTGCACGCGCTTCAGGTAGGCCGCGGCGACCAGGTCCTCGAAGGACAGGCTTTGCCCGCCGCCGGTGACATGGCCCTCGGCGAAGGTGATCAGCTCGACCGCGCAGCCGAAGCGCTCGGCCGCGAAGGCGGCGAGCCGGGCCTTGATCTTGCGCGCCGCGTCCTGTGCGGCCTTGCCGTTCAGGTCGCTGCCCGTGGAGGCCGCCGTGGCCGAGGTGTTGGCGACCTTGCTCGTGTCGGTGGCCGAGCAGCGCACCGACGACAGCGGCAGACCCAGTTCGTGCGCGACGACTTGGGCGACCTTGGTGTTCAGCCCCTGGCCCATCTCGGTGCCGCCGTGGTTCACCAGCACCGAGCCGTCGGTGTAGACATGCACCAGCGCGCCGGCCTGGTTTAGGTGGGCCACGTTGAAGGAGATGCCGAACTTGACCGGCGTGAAGGCCAGCCCCTTCTTCAGCACGGGGCTGGCGGCGTTGAATACGGCGATCTCCGCCCGGCGCTCGGCGTAGCGACTGCTGGCCAGCAGTTGTGCCGCGAGCGGTTGGGCATGCAACTCCTCGACCTGCTGGCCATAGGGCGTCATGTCCCGGCCGGTGGCGTAGAAGTTGCGCTGGCGCACGTCGGCCGGGTCCAGCCCCAGCCGGCGGGCGATGCTGTCGAGGATCATCTCGACAGCGATGGCGCCCTGCGGCCCGCCGAAGCCGCGGAAGGCGGTGTTGCTCTGCGTGTTTGTCCTGGCGCAGTAGCCGTGCATGGCCACATGGGGCAGCCAGTAGGCGTTGTCCAAGTGGCACAGCGCGCGCGCCATCACGGGGGCGGACAGGTCGGCGCTGTGGCCGGCGTTGGAGACCAGGTCGATGTCGGCGGCCAGCACCCGGCCTTCATCGTCGAAGCCCACGTCCCAGCGGTAGTCGAAGCCGTGGCGGCGGCCGGTGACGAGGAAGTCGTCGTCGCGGTCCACGCGCAGCTTGACAGGCCGCTTCAGCTTCAAGGCGGCGATGGACGCGACGCAGGCGAACAGCGCTGACTGCGACTCCTTGCCGCCGAAGCCGCCTCCCATGCGCCGGCATTGCACGACCACGCGGTGCGCATGCCAGCCCAGGCAATGGGCGACGAGCTGCTGCATCTCGCTCGGGTGCTGCGTGGAGCAATGCACCAGCAGGCCCTCGCCGCCCTCCTGCGGCTGGGCCAGGCTGATCTGGCCCTCCAGGTAGAACTGCTCCTGCCCGCCCAGGCTCCAGCGGCCTTGCAGGCGATGCGGGGCCGTGGCGAGGTGGGCATCGGGCTCCCCGCGCGTCAGGTGCATGGGCGGCAAGACGTAGTGGCCGGCGGCGTGGGCGTCCAGCGCCGTCAGCACCGGCGGCAGCGGCTCGGCCTGGATGACCTGCCTGGCCAGTGCCGCCGCGCGCCGTGCCAGCTCGCGGTGGGTCGCGATGACGGCGAACACCGGCTGGCCGACGTAGCGCAGCTCGTCGGCTGCGAGGATGGGGTCGTCGTGCAGCAGCGGGCCGCAGTTGTTCTCGGCCGGGATGTCGGCTGCGCTCAGCACGGCGACGACGCCGGGCATCTGCCGGATGCGCGCCAGGTCGATGCCCAGCAGCTTGCCGTGGGCGATGGGCGACAGGCCCAGCGCCGCGTGCAGCGTGCCGGTGGGCTCGGGCAGGTCGTCGATGTAGGGCGCCGCGCCGCTGACGTGCAGGTGCGCCGACTCGTGCGGCAGCGACTTACCGACCACCGGTTGGGCGACGGGCAGGGTCTCGGGCTTGTTCATGCCACCACCTCCTGCAGGGATGGCCAGATGCCGATGGGCACCGTGCGGGCGCTGCCGGTCTCCAACCACAGTTTGGTGAACAGGTTCTGCGCGACCTTGAGCCGGTAGCCGGCGCTGGCGCGCATGTCGGTCATGGGCTTGAAGTCCTGCGGCAGCGCGGCGGCCGCGGCCTGGGCGCTCGCCTCGGACCAGGGCTGACCGACCACGGCGGCCTCCGCGGCGGCGGCGCGCTTCACAATGGCGGCCATGCCGCCGAAGGCAAAGCGGGCCTCGCGGACGATGCCGGACTCGACGCGCAACGCCAGCACGGCGCAGACGGCCGAGATGTCGCTGTCATGCCGCTTGGCGATCTTGTGTGCGCTGAAGCGCCAGTCGGCAGATGGCAGCGGCACTCGCAGCGCCTCGACAAGCTCGCCGGGCTGCAAGTCCTTCTTCATGTAGTCCAGGTAGAAGTCCTGCAGCTTGAGCCAGCGCTGCTGCGCGCCGCGGCGCAGCAGGACGTCGGCGCCCAGCGCGATCAGCGCGGGCGCACCGTCGCCGATGGGCGAGCCGTTGGCGATGTTGCCGCCCAGCGTGCCGGCATGGCGCACCGGCGGCGACGCGAAGCGCAGCCACAGCTCGCGCAGTCGCGGCACCGCGGCAGTAAGGGCGGCCCAGCTGTCCTCCAGCGACGCGGCGGCGCCCATCCACAGGCTGCCGTCTTCGGACCGGATCTCGCGCAGCGCCGCGACGCGGCCTGTGTAGATGACGTCCCCCAGGTCGCGGAACTGCTTGTTGACCCACAGCCCCACGTCGGTGGAGCCGGCCAGCAGCGTGGCCTGCGGGTAGGTCTCGCGCAGCGTGGCCAGGTCCTGGATGCTCTGCGGTGCGTGGAAGCGCACGCCTGCATGGCCGTAGTCCAGCGGCTTGTCCGCCGCCAGCGTCTGCAGCGCCGCGGCGATGGGTGCGCGGTCGATAACCCGGGCCGGGGCGTCGAACATGCGCTCGCCGGCGTCCAGGATCGGCCGGTACCCGGTGCAGCGGCACAGGTTGCCGGACAGCGCATCGGCGAGCTGCTGGCGCGTGGGCGTCGTGCCAGCGGTCTGGTGCTGCTCGTAGCAGGCAGTCAGGCTCATGACGAATCCGGGCGTGCAGAAGCCGCACTGGGAACCGTGGCAGTCCACCAGCGCCTGTTGGGCGGGGTTGAGCTGCGCGGGGCCGCCCAGGTCCTCCACCGTCAGCAGCGCGCGGCCGTCCAGCGTGGGCAGGAACTGGGTGCAGGCGTTGACGTTGCGCAGTTGCAGCCGGCCTTGCGCATCCAGCTCGCCCTGGATGACCGTGCAGGCGCCACAGTCACCCTCGGCGCAGCCTTCCTTGGTGCCAGTGCAGGCGGCGTGCTCGCGCAGGTATTGCAGGACGGTCGTCGTGGGGGGCAGGTCGGCCACCTCGACGACCTCGCCGCGATGGAAAAAACGGATGGGTCGCGTATTCATGCTGGTCTGGATTGTCGACCGTTGCCTCAGAATTGCCATATGAGTTTTACTAACCAGGAAAAATTCGCCGACAGCCCCAGGCGATGGGCCTTGCGGGGCGATCTGCTTGATTTCACGGCCGCCCCAAGCTGGGGCGACACCGACTCGCCCGCCGTGCGCTTCGACCGCGACCATTGGCTGCTGGTCGAGGACGGCCGCATCGTCGGCCGCCAGGCCGCCGAGCCTGACGAGAGCTGGGTGCGCAAGGACCATGCCGGCCAGCTGGTGCTGCCCGGCTTCATCGACACCCATGTGCACTGCCCGCAGCTGGAGGTCATCGGCTCCTACGGCACCGAGCTGCTGGACTGGCTCAAGCGCTACACCTTCCCGGCCGAGTGCGCGTTTGCCGATCCGGCCCGCAGCCGCGCCGGTGCCGAGGTCTTCCTGGACGCGCTGCTGGCCAGCGGCACCACTTCGGCCGTCGTCTTCCCCACCGTGCACAAGGTGTCCGCCGAGGCGCTTTTCGAGGGCGCTGCCGCGCGCGGCATGCGTCTCGTCACCGGCAAGGTGCTGATGGATCGGCACGCCCCTGACGGGCTGCGTGACGACGTGGTGCAGGCCGAGCGGGACTGCGTCGACCTGATCGCCCGCTTCCATGGCCGCGATCGCCTGGCCTACGCCGTGACGGTGCGCTTCGCGCCCACCAGCACGCCGGAGCAGCTTGCCATGGCCGGTGCGCTGTGCCGCGCCGACGCCAGCCTCTACATGCAGACCCACGTGGCCGAGAACCGCGCCGAGGTCGACTGGGTGGCGCAGCTGTTCCCGCAGGCGCGCAGCTATCTGGATGTCTACGAGAGCGTGGGTCTGGTGCATGAGCGCGCGGTGCTGGCCCATGGCATCTGGCTGGACGCGCACGACAAGCGGCTCATCGCCGACCGCGGCGCGCAGGTGGCGCATTGCCCGTCCAGTAACCTGTTCCTGGGCAGCGGCCTGTTCGACTGGCCGGGCTCGGAATTCAACGTCAGCCTGGCGTCCGACGTGGGCGGCGGCACCACGCTGAGCCTGCCGCGCAACATGGGGGACGCCTACAAGATCCAGGCGCTGCGCGGCGAGCGTCTGACGGCCTGGGGTGCGTTGCACGCCGCCACTCGCGGCGCGGCCGAGGCGCTGCAGCTGGGCGGTGAGATCGGCGGTCTGTCGGTGGGCCAGATGGCCGACCTCTGCGTGTGGGACTGGGCCCAGGGCCCGGTGGCGCAGGCGCGCGACGCGGTCTCCCGCGAGCTGCACGAGCGCGTGTTCGCCTGGATGACGCTGGCCGACGAGCGCAACTTGGCGGCCTGCTACGTCGCGGGCCAGCGGCGCGCCTGACGGTTCATCCCGCCGAATGGCCGCTTCGTCACAACGCGGTCGGGTCGGTCCGACCGGCTGGCTAGAGTCCGGACTGCCGGGCCTGCCAACCCAGGCGAAGGACAACAAGGAGTTCGCGCGATGTTCAGCTTTCTGCTCTGGTGCCTGCTGTTCGTGATCTGCTGGCCGCTGGCCATTCTGGCGCTGCTGCTGTGGCCGCTGGTGTGGCTGATCACGCTGCCGTTCCGGCTGCTGGGCATCGCGGTCGATGGTGCGTTCGGGCTGCTGCGCGCCATCGTCATGCTGCCGGCACGGGTTCTCGGCGGGCGCTAGGCGTCAGCGCTGTGTCGCGCAGCCCACTCAAGCGGCGGTGAAGGGCTTGTCCACGCCCCAGCGGCGGTACAGCTCCGCCACGTCGCTGCCGCGCAGCCAGCGCTCGAACGCCTGGTCGTAGCGCTGCGACAGCGCCTCCCCACCGGCGCTGCGGCCGAAGGCCATGTGGCCGTGCAGCACGTCCAGCGGCGGCGAGCAGCGGGCCACGGCATCCGTCAGCGCCAGCCGCTGCAGCGCCGGCTGGCAGTTGCGGTCGTTGGCCGCAAACAGCTCCACGCGGCGCTTGACCAGCATCTGCAGGCCCGCCTCCACGTTCTGCACCCAGGTCAGCTGGCCCATGCCCGTCTTCATGCGCTCGAACCTGCTGCCGTAGGCCCAGCCACGCACGGCGGCCACGGGCGTCTGCGCCAGCTCGCTGAACTCGCCGGTCCAGCGGCCTTCGTCGCCGCGGCGGGCGTACCAGACCATGGCGTCCGAGTAGAACGAGCGCACGCTGAACAGCATGCGCGCCTCGCGCTCCGGGGTGCGGTAGGGGCCGACCAGGATGTCGGCCTCACCCTGCTCCAGCATCAATTGGGCGCGCGGCCAGGGCAGCCATTCGCAGCGCACGTCGCCGAACAGCTGGCCCAGCAAGTCCACCGCCAGGCCTTTGGGGGGCTGGCCTTCGCTGCCTTCGAAGATGCGGGCGAACTGCGCGCCGACCGCCCGCAGGGGTGCTGCCCGCGCAGGCGAGACCAGCCCCGCGGCGCCCATGCAACCCAGGCCCGCTTCCAGGCAGAGACGGCGTGTCGGCATCGCGCCGATGATGCCCCGCTGCTCAGGCGATGTCGATGGAATGAAGCGCGAAACCGCGCCCGGCACGGCGATCGTCGAAGAAGCAGCGCAGCGTCTCGCGCGTGGTCTTGAAGGCGATCTCGTCCCAAGGGATCTCGTCCTCGGCAAACAGGCGCGCCTCCAGCGATTCCGGCCCCGGGTCGAAGTCCGGCGAGCGCAGCGTGGCGCGGTAGAAGAGGTGGATCTGCCCCACGCGCACGACGTTCAGCAGCGTGTACAGCGGCCCCATCTCGACGTCGGCGCCGGCCTCCTCCTGCGTCTCGCGCAGCGCGCCCTCCAGCGTAGTCTCGCCCAGCTCCATGAAGCCGGCCGGCAGCGTCCACAGCCCATGGCGCGGCTCGATGGCGCGCCGGCACAGCAGCACACGACCGTCGGCTTCCCAGACCGGCAGCGTGCCGACGACGTTCAGCGGGTTCTGGTAGTGGATGCTGGCGCAAGCAGGGCAGACCGCGCGTTCGCGGTTGTCGTCGGCCGGGATGCGGTAGTCCACGGCGGCGCCGCAGTTGGGGCAGTGCTTGAAGCGGCTGGGGAAGGGCATGGCGGCCAGTTTAGGGGCGCAGAATCAAGCCATGAAGCTCTACAACTACTTCCGCTCCTCGGCTTCCTGGCGCGTGCGCATCGGACTCGCGATCAAGGGCCTGGACTACGACTACGCGTCCATCCACCTGGCGAAGAACGAGCAGTTCGCCGAGCCCTTCGCCAACCAGCAGGTCTCGCACCTGGTGCCGGCCCTGGTGCTGGACGATGGCCGCTGGCTGAGCCAGTCCATGGCCATCCTCGAGTACCTGGAAGAGACCCACCCCGAGCCGCCGCTGCTGCCGCGCGACCCGGTGGCCCGGGCGCAGGTGCGGGCGTTGGCGCAGGACATCGGCTGCGACATCCATCCCATCAACAACCTGCGTGTGCTGCGCTACCTGAAGAACGACCTGGATCAGGAGCAGGCCACGGTCGACCGCTGGTACCGGCACTGGGTGGCGACCGGCCTGGCCATCGTCGAGCAGCGGCTGGCGGGCACGGCCGGCGTGTTCAGCTTTGGCGACACGCCGGGCCTGGCCGACTGCCTGCTGGTGCCCCAGGTCTACAACGCGCAGCGCTTCGAATGCCCGCTGGATGACTACCCCACCGTCATGCGCGTGAATGCGGCCTGCCTGGCGCTGCCGGCGTTCGCCAACACCCACCCCAGCGTCTGTCCCGATGCGGCTTGATGCGACGGACTGGCTGCGGCCCGGGCCTGGCGAGCTGGGGCCGGGCGTCACGGCCTTCATGACGACGCGGGGTCCCAACTTCGGTCGCAAGGCCGGTGACCCCGACGTCGCCAAAGCCAACCGCGCCGGGTTGACGGGCCTGCTCGGCGCGCGGCCGGTCTTCCTCGACCAGGTGCATGGCGCTGACGTCGTGCGGCTGCGTGCCGGCTGGCATGACGACAACGCGCCCCAGGCCGATGCGGCGGTGTCCACCGACCCCGAGCTGGCCGTCGCCATACTGGTGGCGGACTGCTTGCCGGTGCTGTTCGCGGCGCCCGGCGGCGTGGCTGGTGCGCATGCCGGCTGGCGTGGCCTCGCGGCCGGCGTGCTGGAGCACACGGTGGCCGAGCTGTGCGCCGCGGCCGGCTGCGAGCCCGGTGACGTGAAGGCCTGGCTGGGTGCCTGCATCGGCCCCGAGGCCTTCGAGGTCGGCCCCGAGGTCGCCGTCGCCTTCGGCCGCGAGCCGCAGCCGCTGGACCAGCCGGGCTTCCTTTACCGGCCCAACCCTGAACCGCGCTGGCGGGCGAACCTGGCCTTGCTGGCTCGCGAACGCTTGGCCGCGGCTGGTGTCACCCAAATCAGCGGCGGCGGCTGGTGCACGTTGACCGATGATTCACGGTTCTTCTCTTTCCGGGGCGAGACCCTCGGCCGACCCCGTGGCCGCATGGCCGCCTGCATCGCCCTCGGTCGCTGACTCCGCCGCACGCCGCCTGCGCTTGCGGCCCGGCGTGCCGAGGATGTAGAGCAGCAGGCTCAGCGGCAACACACCATAGAGCATGAGCGTGACGAGGGCGCCGAACAGCGTGCCCTGCGGGCTCAGGGCTTCGGCGGCGGCCATCATCAGCGCGACGTAGGCCCAGGCGATGGCGACGAGGTACATGTGTCATTCGCGCGTCAGCGCGCGGGGTTACAAAGCCATGTCGGCGAGATGTGGCAAGCTTATTGCAACGGACCGAGACAAGACCGCCGAGGCGGAAAGCTCCGAGGAACACATGGCCACACGCAAGAAGAATGACACGCCGCCCGCGGCCGAGGGACAGGCTTTTGCGGAGCTGATGCAGCAGATGGCCCATCTGCCTCAGATCTCGCCGACGGCGCTGGCCGAACTGCAGGCCGACTACCTGAAGCAGGCCACCGCCTTGTGGAACGCGTCGCTGGGCCAGGGCGAGTCGCCGGCTATCAGCGACCGGCGCTTCGCGGCGCCCGAATGGCGGGCCAACCCGGCCGCCAACTTCATGACCCAGCTCTATCTGCTCAACGGCCGCACGCTGTCGCAGATGGCCTCCAGCGTCGAGGCCGACGACAAGACCAAGGCCCGCATCCGCTTCGCGGTGCAGCAGTTCGTCGACGCGGCCGCGCCCAGCAACTTCCTGGCGCTGAATCCTGAGGCGATGAAGCTGGCGCTGGACAGCCAGGGCGAGACGCTGGCGCGCGGCCTGCAGCAGCTGTGGGGCGATGTACAGCGCGGCCACGTGTCGCAGACGGACGAGAGCGCTTTCGAGGTCGGCAAGAACGTGGCCACCACGGCCGGCAGCGTGGTGTTCGAGAACGAGCTGTTCCAGCTCATCGAATACGCGCCGCTGACCACCGAGGTCAAGGCGCGGCCGCTGCTGATGGTGCCGCCCTGCATCAACAAGTTCTACATCCTGGACCTGCAGCCCGACAACTCGCTGATCCGCTACGCCGTGGCCGAGGGCAACCGCGTGTTCGTCGTCAGCTGGCGCAATCCGGACGAATCGGTCAAGCACCTGCGCTGGGACGACTACGTCGAGGAAGGCGCCATCGAAGCCATCCGCGTCTCACAGGAGATCTCGGGCCAGGCCCAGATCAACACGCTGGGCTTCTGCGTGGGCGGCACCATCCTCGCCACCGCGCTGGCCGTGCTGGCGGCGCGCGGCGAGCAGCCGGCCGCCAGCGTCACGCTGCTGACCACGCTGCTGGACTTTGCCGACAACGGCATCCTGGACATCTTTGTCGACGAGGCCAGCGTGCGGCTGCGCGAGGCGACGCTGGGTCCGGACTCGCCCAAGGGCCCGCAACTGCTGCACGGCCAGGAGCTGGCCACCACCTTCAGCTTCCTGCGCCCCAACGACCTGGTCTGGAACTACGTCGTCGGCAACTACCTGAAGGGCGAGGCGCCGCCGGCTTTCGACCTGCTGTACTGGAACGGTGACTCGACCAACCTGCCGGGCCCCATGTACTGCTGGTACCTGCGCCACACCTACCTGCAGAACGAGTTGAAGCAGCCGGGCAAGCTGACCGTCTGTGGCGAGAAGCTGGACCTGGGGCTGATCGAAGCGCCCATCTACATCTACGGTTCGCGCGAGGACCACATCGTGCCGTGGACCAGCGCCTACCGCAGCACGCAGATCTTCAAGGGCAAGAAGCGCTTCGTGCTGGGTGCCTCGGGCCATATCGCCGGCGTCATCAACCCGCCGCCCAAGCCGGGCAAGCCGCCCAAGCGCAGCCACTGGATCGCCAAGGGTGCGGCGCTGCCGGCCGAGTCTGACGCCTGGTTCGCCGGCGCCGTCGAGCACCCGGGCAGCTGGTGGCCGGACTGGTCCGCCTGGCTGGCCTCGCACGCCGGCGCCGCCAAGCCCGCACCCAGGACGCCCGGCAGCCGCAAGTTCAAAGCCATCGAGCCCGCCCCGGGGCGCTACGTCAAGGTCAAAGCCTGATCCATTTCGAAGGAGACAACCCATGAGCCAGCAAGACATCGTCATCGTCGCCGCCGCGCGCACCGCCATCGGCAAGTTCGGCGGCACGCTCGCCAAGACGCCCGCCAGCGAGCTGGGCGCCGCGGTCATCCAGGACCTGCTGCGCCGCACCGGCCTGGCTGGCGACCAGATCAACGAGGTCATCCTCGGCCAGGTGCTGACCGCTGGCGTGGGCCAGAACCCGGCGCGGCAGGCCGTCATCAAGTCGGGACTGCCCAACGTCGTGCCGGCCATGACCATCAACAAGGTCTGCGGCTCGGGCCTGAAGGCCGTGATGCTGGCGGCGCAAGCCATCCGCGACGGCGACAGCGACATCGTCATCGCCGGCGGCCAGGAGAGCATGAGCCTCAGCCCCCACGTGCTGCCGGGTTCGCGCGACGGCCAGCGCATGGGCGACTGGAAGATGATCGACACGATGATCGTCGACGGCCTGTGGGACGTGTACAACCAGTACCACATGGGCATCACCGCCGAGAACGTCGCCAAGAAGTACGGCATTACCCGCGAGCAGCAGGACGCGCTGGCGCTGGGCAGCCAGCAGAAGGCCGCCGCCGCACAGGACGCCGGACGCTTCAAGGACGAGATCGTGCCGTTCACGATCCCGCAGAAGAAGGGCGACGCAGTCGTCTTCGCCGCTGACGAGTTCATCAACCGCAAGTCCAACGCCGAGGCACTGGCCGGCCTGCGACCCGCCTTCGACAAGGCCGGCAGCGTGACGGCCGGCAATGCTTCGGGCCTGAACGACGGTGCGGCTGGCGTGGTCGTCATGACCGCCGCCAAGGCCGCGGCCTTGGGCCTGACGCCGCTGGCACGCATCGCGTCCTACGCCAGCGCCGGCCTGGACCCGGCCTACATGGGCATGGGCCCGGTGCCCGCGGCCAAGAAGGCGCTGGAGCGCGCCGGCTGGAAGCCCGCTGACCTGGACCTGCTGGAGATCAACGAGGCCTTCGCGGCCCAGGCCTGCGCCGTGCACAACGAGATGGGCTGGGACATGAGCAAGGTCAACGTCAACGGCGGCGCGATCGCGCTGGGCCACCCCATCGGCGCCAGCGGCTGCCGCGTGCTGGTCACGCTGCTGCACGAGATGATCAAGCGCGATGCCAAGAAGGGCATCGCATCCCTGTGCATTGGCGGCGGCATGGGCGTCGCCCTGACCGTCGAGCGTTGAGAGAATTTCAAATCACCACTGAAGGAGACAAACCATGAGCCAGAAAGTTGCCTACGTCACCGGCGGCATGGGCGGTATCGGTACCGCCATCTGCCAGCGCCTGCACAAGGAAGGCTTCAAGGTCATCGCCGGCTGCGGCCCCAGCCGTGACTTCAACAAGTGGCTGGACGAGCAGAAGGTGCTGGGCTACAGCTTCTACGCCTCGGTCGGCAACGTCGCCGACTGGGACTCCACCGTCGAGGCTTTCACCAAGGCCGTGCAAGAGCATGGCGCCATCGACGTGCTGGTCAACAACGCCGGCATCACGCGCGACCGAATGTTCCTGAAGATGAGCCCCGAGGACTGGAAGGCCGTCATCGACACCAACCTGAACTCCATGTTCAACGTGACCAAGCAGGTCGTGCCGGGCATGGTCGAAAAGGGCTGGGGCCGCATCATCCAGATCTCGTCGGTCAACGGCGAGAAGGGCCAGGCCGGCCAGACCAACTACTCGGCCGCCAAGGCTGGCATGCACGGTTTCACGATGGCGCTGGCGCAGGAGCTGGCGAGCAAGGGCGTGACGGTCAATACCGTCAGCCCCGGCTACATCGGCACGGACATGGTGCGCGCCATCAAGCCCGAGGTGCTGGAAAAGATCGTCGCGACCATCCCCGTCAAGCGCCTGGGCACGCCCGAGGAGATCGGTTCCATCGTCGCGTGGCTGGCCAGCGGGGACTCGGGCTTCTCGACCGGCGCCGACTTCTCCTGCAACGGTGGCATGCACATGGGCTGATACCGCCCACCGCTCCTGCATCAGGCCGGTCGCCGCAAGGGGCCGGCCTTTTTGCCGGCTGGTCGGGCGCGGGCCTTGGCGGGAGACCGCTTCGTGCCGCGCCAATCTTGGGCAAGAATCGTGACGCGCCGGCGTACCCCGCGTCAGGCTGCACCCAGGCTTCACGACTGCCATCCATTCCCGGAACGAGCACCATGGCCAAGTACCTGATCTCTTTTCCCAGCGCGGCGATGGTGGTGCCCGATGACGAATGGGCAGCGGTGGGCCGCGACGCGCATGCTGTGATCGATGAAGCGAAAGCCGCCGGTGTCTACGTCTTCGCTGGCGGGATCGACGAAGACGTGCCGCCCGCACTTGTCTGCGCCGACGGCACGGTGACGACGGGTGGCTATCCTTGGGCGCCCACGCTCGACGGCGGCTTCACCGTGCTGGAGCTGCCGTCGCGCGATGAAGCCATCGCGTGGGCGGCGCGCATCGCCAAGGCTTGTCGCTGTGACCAGGAACTGCGCGTGTTCGGGCTCGACACGCAGTCCTGAGGGCGGCACTGACCGAAGCCAACGTCTCCAGGCGCAACACCTCGGCACCCGCGGCGCTTTCCATGCAGACACCCGTTGCGCAAGCCTTGATTCAGATGCTGAAGGCCAGGTTCGAGAAGCATATGCAGCGCCACAAGGGCGTCTCCTGGGAGCAAGTGCAGGCCAGGCTCGAAGTGAACAACGCCGCGCTGAGATCCGTCGGCGCCATGGAGCTGTCTGGCGGTGAGCCAGACGTTATCGGCTACGACGGGACATCCGCGCAGTACATCGTCTGTGACTGCAGCCCCGAGAGCCCGATCGGGCGTCGCAGCCTCTGCTACGACCGCAAGGCGCTCGATGCCAGGAAGGAGAACAAGCCCAAGGGCTGCGCGGTGGATCTCGCGGCCGAGATGGGCGTCGAGCTCCTGTCCGAACGGCAGTACCGCGAGCTGCAGGAGCTGGGCGCGTTCGATACCAAGACCTCCAGTTGGGTGGCCACCCCGGAAGACGTCCGCTCGCTGGGTGGCGCGTTGTTCTGTGATCGCCGCTATGGGCAGGTCTTCGTCTATCACAACGGCGCGGAGTCCTACTACGCGGCCCGAGGTTTCCGGGCACTCATTCGCCTATGAGTGGGACAACCATCAACCCGCCGTCACGCCCGCGAGAGCCGTGCGACGGGGCCTGCCACGAGGGACGGTTCGGCACCGGCGCCGAACCCCGGCCATGGAGCCGGTCGGCCGGCCCGGCCGGGTCAGGTCTGGCGCGATGAAGCGCAGCGATGCCGACCGGCTGGCGATGGCCCGCGCGCAGTGGCGCTGGCGCGGCAAGGACCGGCCGCCGTTTGCCGACGTTCCCGCGCCAGGCCAGGTGTCCGTCTGGGACTTTCCGCGCCCGCCCGAGTTGGTACGCGAGGCGCGCGAGATCGTCGTGCGGTGGCGCGGGTGCGAGGTGGCGAGAACGCGCGCCGCCTGGGCCGTGCGCGAGACGGCGCATCCGCCCAGCTTCTACCTGCCTCTGGCTGACGTGCAGCCCGGGCTGCTGCATCCCGCCGGTGGTGGGTCGTTCTGCGAATGGAAGGGCCCGGCGCGCTACTGGCATCTGGTCCATGGCGTGGACCGCCTGGACCAGGTCGCCTGGAGTTACCCCCGGCCGCTGCCAGGGGCCGAGCCGCTCGCCGAGTGCGTGGCTTTCTACGCGCACCACCTGGACTGCAGCGTGGGCGCTGCGAAGGTCCGGCCGCAACCGGGCGGCTTCTACGGTGGCTGGATCACGGCCGACTTGGCGGGCCCATTCAAGGGCGAGCCCGGCAGCGAAGCCTGGTAGCCGGCCGGGACGGCGCGCCGGGCCTCATCGCCGCGCTTGTTCCTGCCCCAGGCGGGTTGACCACTGAGGTTGCCTTGCGAGCTCCGCCGCGGTGAGTTCGTCGGCGGTCACCGCATATTCGTTGCTGCTGCGTTCCACGAAGTAGGCCGAGCGGTAGCGCTGCAGCAGTCCCCCGAGTGCTTTGCGGGCCTGGCTCGGGGGGCCATCGAAGGTGAGGGTCAGCGTGGTCATGGTCGGGGTTTCCGTCAAAAAGGCCGATGGGGCATTGCCATCTGCCCTCTTTGAACGCCCTGGCGCCAGCGCGGTTGACGGGCGAGGTTGATACAGATCGTGAGCGGGGCGCGGGCTTGAGCTTCCCGGCGGCGCACCTTGCCGCCGCGACGGGGTCAGCCCCAGAGCGCCGGCTTGTTGACCATCAGAAAAAACACCGCCAGCATGGCCGCGAACGCCGGGTAGCCGAGCCGTTCCCAGGCGGTCTGCCAGCGCCGATAGCAGGCCTGCAGGAGCCGCCCTTCCATCAGCGCGGCCTCCACCTCGCGGGCCATCCTCAGCTGTAGCCACAGCACCGGCAGCCAGCATGCGCCGGCCAGCGCGTACAGCCCCAGCGAAGCAAGCAGCCACGGCGTGGTCAGTGGCCAGCCGGCGGTGTGCGCCAGCCAGATGCCGCTGGCCGGCTGCACGAGGGCGGCCGGCGTCGTGAACCACAGGTCGGCCCGCACGACGAGGCGGGCCACGACGGCGCGGGCTGGCAGGCTGTCGCTGCGGTTGGCAAAGAACAGGTAGAAGGCCGAGCCGAAGCCGGTGCCCACGAGCACGACGCTGGAGACGATGTGCAGCCATTTGACGAGCAGGTAGGTGCTCATGCCCAGGCCCCGTCCTTTCCGGACATCAGTGCCATCAGCGCCAGCACGGGCAGGTTCTTCAGCAGCGCGCCGAACGGATCCAGCCACAGCGTGGGCACGAGGGCGGTGGCCAGCAGCGTCATGCCGATGACGCCGGCCATGGCGAGCCGGTAGGTGAACGCGCCGGGCCTCAGCAGCAGGAGCAGGCCGATGGCCGAGTCCCAGGCGCAGCCCAGCAGCACCAGCGCGAGCGCCGCAACAGGCCCCATGCCGGTGGCCTGCCGCAGCAGCGCGATGCCGGCTGCACCGCCATCGTGCAGGCTGGCCGCGACGGTGCCCCACCACAGCAGCACGAGCGACGCGCGGGCGGCGAGCGTGGGCCTCATGTCCAGGCCCCTGCCATCGCGTCGCGCAGCGGCCGGCCCAGGGGCGAAGGTGCAGCGGCTTCGGCGCTGTCGTGGGCCAGCAGCTCCAGCGCGGTGCTGCACCAGGGGCCGGTGGCGGCAAGGTCACCCAGCCGGGCCGACGCGCGCGTCAGCGCCCGTGGCAGCTCGATGTGGCGGGCCGGGTCCAGGCCCCGTGCGGCACGACGGCGGGCGATCCATTCGGCCACGGTCGCGGCCTCGGGGCCGACCGCGGTCCATGGCGCCGGTGGCTGCGGAGATGCCAGCGCCGCGACGATGCCGGCGGCCAGGTCCTCCACGCGGATGGGCTGCACACGGCAGCGCGCCACCTCGGCCGGCAGCGGCAGCCAGGGCAGGCGGGCGAGCAGGTCCAGCATGCGGCTGCTGACGCCGCCCACGCCGACGACGAGGCTGGGTCGCACGATGCAGGCGCGGCCCGCCAGCGCGACCTCGCCGGCGTGCTTGCTTCGCGCATAGGCGCTGACGCCGCCGCACAAGGCCGATATGTGTACGAGGCGCTCGATGCCCGCCGCCTCGCAGGCCTCGGCCAGCGCGGCAGGCGCGCGGTGGTGCAGCAGGTCAAGCAGGTCAGCAACGCCGCCCGCTTGGTCACGCAGGCAGCCGGCGGCGTAGACGACGCCTTGCACGCCGACCAGCAGCGGCCGCCAGGCTTGGGCGCGCTCCCAGGCGGTGACGGGTGCCAGGCCGGCGCACACCGCCTCATGCCCGGCCTCGGCGAGCGCCCGGCACAGGTGGCTGCCGATGAAGCCGCCGGCCCCGATGACGAGGATCTTCATGGCTCAACCACCGGTCCTGGCGGCCGCCGCGGCGATGGGGCCCAGAGGCGAGACAGGTGCGGCCGGCCTTGCCAGCCGGTCTTGCACGGGCGCCCAGACGCGGCGCGTGATGATGGCGATGCTGACGAAGCAGCCTGCTGCCGTCAGCCACAGTGCGCGATGCACGGCCTCCAGCGGGCTGCCGTGGAAGTCGCCGAAGGTCAGCGCCAGCACCAGCGTCCCGGCGATGGCCAGCACATAGGCGCTGCGCACCCAGAAGTGCGCGCCGGCCTTGCCGGGCAGCGGTGCGATGCACAGTGAGTCCAGCACCACCAGGAGGATGGGCTGCAGGTAGCCGATGGCGATGACGGGGCCGATGACGGCGATGAGCAGGGTGACGGCAAAGTTCAGCTCGGACATGGTTCTCTCCTTGGGGTTGAAAGTGGTGTCAACGAACGCGGCAGGCGCTGTCGGCCGGGCAGGCGCGCTCCTGCGCGCGGAAAAAGCCCCGCACCAATGTGTGCGGCAACTGGTAGCGGTGGCGCACGAGCCAGGGGTAGGCCCGCGCGGCCAGGCGCGCGAACCAGGGCCGGCGCAGCCAGCGGGCCGTGGTGTGAAAGCCCGTGGCTTCGTACATGACAACGAAGGCCGGGATGCCGATGAGCCAGCCGCCATCGGGCCGGCGCACGTGCATCAGCTGCAGCATCGAGTCCAGGTCGACACCCAGCGGCGCGGGATCGAAACCGGGCGCTGCGATGTCGACGAAGTCCAGCAGGCCGGCGCCATTGCGCCGCATCAGCAGTGCCACCTCGCCGCTGCACAGCGGGCAGGCGCCGTCGTAGTAGACGGTGTGGATTTTGTTTGTGTTTGCTGTCATGGCGGTTAGTTCTGTTAAAAAAGAAATTGATGGGCAAAAAAAGGGGCGGCGATGCAGCCCCGGTAGGTCATCCGATTGGTGGCATGGGCGGGGTCACGGGGAAGATGCTGGGCGCGGCCTCGATGGCGTCCGCCGGGCGCACGAAGCGCTGTACCTGCGCGCCCAGCTTGAGGATCTTCTCCAGCGTGGCCGGGCTCAGGCGCAGCATCTCGTCACTCCAACTGCCCAGCGTCTGCATGAAGTCCAGCGTGCTGCGCAGCCGGTCCTGCATTGCGGGCGGCTCCTTGTGCAGCGCCGGGTTGGCGGCCAGTTCGCGCAGCAAGGCCACGGTGGGGTCGAACTCGCGTTCCTTGCGCTCGCGCACGATGGTGCGGAACAGCTCCCACACGTCGCCCGAGGTCTCGTAGTAGTCGCGCCGGTCGCCCAGCAGGTGGGTGACGCGGATCAGCCGCCAGTTCAGCAGCTCCTTCAGGCTGTTGCTGACGTTGGAGCGGGCCAGCGCCAGCGTGTCGGCCAGGTCCTCGGCGTGCAGTGGCTGGCCATGCGCGTAGAGCAGTGCGTGGATCTGCGCGACGCTGCGGTTGACGCCCCAGTTGGAGCCCATCTCGCCCCAGTGAACGATGAAGCGGCGGCTGATGTCGGTGAGTTCCATGGCCGCAAGCTTACGGCGTCTGAAAATTCTGTCAATAAAGAAATTAAGGTTTTGGCGGGCGGCCTTGGCTATCATGCCGCCCGTTTTTCAGCCGGGAGTGCCGTATGGCCATGGATGTAGTCGATTACGAAATCAAGGGTGCCGAGATGCAGTTCGTCGAGATCGAACTCGATCCCGGCGAGGCGGCCATCGGCGAGGCCGGGTCGATGTTCTTCATGGACTCGACCATCAGCATGGACGCCGTCTTCGGCGACGGCTCGGCGGCCCAGAGTGGCTTTCTCGGCAAGTTGCTGGGTGCGGGCAAGCGGCTGCTGACGGGCGAGTCGCTGTTCACGACCGTCTACACCAACCAGGGCACTAGCAAGCAGCGCGTAGCCTTCGCGGCGCCTTACCCGGGCAAGATCATCGCAATGGACCTGGCCAAGCTGGGTGGCACGCTGATCTGCCAGAAGGACGCCTTCCTGTGCGCGGCACGTGGCGTGTCGCTGGGCATTGCCTTCCAGCAGAAGCTCTCCACCGGCTTCTTCGGCGGCGAGGGTTTCATCATGGAACGCCTGGACGGCGACGGCCTGGCCTTCGTGCACGCCGGCGGCACCATCGTGCGCCGCAGCCTGCAGCCCGGGCAGACGCTGCTGGTGGACACCGGTTGCGTCGTGGCCTACACGCCCAACGTCAACTTCGAGATCCAGTACGTTGGCAAGATCAAGACGGCGCTGTTCGGCGGCGAGGGCCTGTTCCTGGCCAAGCTGACCGGTCCGGGCGAGGTCTGGCTGCAGAGCCTGCCGTTCTCGCGCCTGGCCTCGCGCATCTTTGCGGCGGCGCCTCAGATGGGCGGCCACAAGGAAGAAGGCTCGGTGCTGGGCGGCTTTGCCGGCGGTGGGCTGCTGGGCGGCCTGCTGGGCGGCGACGACGAGTAACCATGTCGTGAGCGTCGACTGGGAGCTTGACCTGGGACAGGGACGGGACAGACCCCCCGGGTAAACTCTGCAAGGCAGGGCGGCGTTGTGCCGCCCTTTCCTTTGGAGAGCTGGATGTTGCGCAAGTGGGCGGTGATCTTGGGGTTCTGGTCTGCGGTCGGAGCCCAGGCCCAGCAGGCACGTCCGCCGGTGTTCGTGCTGAATTCCCTGGACGCCGACATCGCCGTCATCGACCCCGTGAGCTTTGCTGTCGTCAAGCGCATTCCCACCGGCAAGGAGCCGCACCACCTCTACCTGTCGCCCGATGAGAAGTCCCTCGTCGTCGCGAACGCGCTGGGTGACTCGCTGACCTTCATTGACCCGCGCACGGCCGAGGTGCAGCGCGTGGTGCGCGGCATCTCCGACCCCTACCACCTGCGCTTCTCGCCGGACATGAAGTGGTTCGTGACGGCATCCAACCGGCTGGACCGCGTGGACCTCTACCGCTGGCAGGGCAGCGCGGCCACCGAGCCGCTGCAGCTCGTCAAACGCATCCCCGCGCCCAAGACACCCAGCCACCTCGGCATCGACAGCAAGAGCACGACGCTCTACGTCAGCCTGCAGGACAGCGACGAGCTGCTGGCCATCGACCTTGCCACGCAGGCCATCAAGTGGAAGACGCCGGTCGGCAAGATGCCGGCCGACATCTACCTGACGCCCGACGACCGCTTCGTGCTGGTGGGCCTGACGGGCGACAAGTTCGTCGAGGTCTGGGATGTCAGCGGTGCCGCACCCAAGCTGACCCGCCGCATCCAGACAGGCAACGGCGCGCACTCCTTCCGCGCTTGGGGCGACAAGCGCCATGTGCTGGTCAGCAACCGCGCCGCCAACACCATCAGCAAGATCGACCTCGGCACCATGACTGTCGTCGACCAGTTCCCCGCCCCGGCCGGTCCTGACGACATGGAGCTGCTGACCGACGGCCGCACGCTGCTGGTCACGTCGCGCTGGGCGGGCAAGCTGACGCAGATCGACACGGCCACGCGCAAGGTGGTGCGCCAGGTCAAGGTGGGCAAGTCGCCGCACGGCCTGTGGACGCTGGACCACCAATCCCGTCTATGAAGGCGCTGCTCCTTGCGCTCGCGGCAAGCACGGCCGCGGCGCAGCCGCCTTGCGACAAGCCGGTCTACCTCACCTTCGACACCGGCCACATGGGCGTGGCGCCGCTGATCGCCGAGACGCTGAAGAAGCACAACGCGAAGGCGACGTTTTTCCTTGCCAGCGAGCCCACCAGGACGGGCGGCACGACGCTGGACGAGACCTGGGCGCCATGGTGGCGCGAGCGCGTGGCCGAGGGCCATGACTTCGGTGCCCACACCTGGGATCACGACGTCTTCCTGGAAGACCTGCCCGATGCCGACGGCAAGGTGAGCCGCTTCAAGGTGCGTACCCAGGCCGGCGTGCAGCCGCCCGTGGTGCGCGAGTTGACAGCCGAGCAGTACTGCGCCGGCCTGAAGAAGGTTGGCGAGCGCTTCACGGCCATGACTGGCAAACCGCTGGCCCCCATCTTCCGCGCGCCGGCCGGCCGCACGTCCACTGCGCTGCTGAACGCGGCAAGGGCTTGTGGCTTCACGCATGTGGGCTGGAGCCGCGCCGGCTTCCTGGGCGACGAGCTGCCCAGCCAGACCTCGCCCAACGCGCAGTTGCTGGAGAAGGCGCTGCGCGACATCAAGCCTGGCGACATCCTCATCGCCCACCTGGGCATCTGGGAACGCCAAGACCCCTGGGCGCCCGCGGTGCTGGAGCCGTTGATGACCGGCCTGGAGCAGCGCGGCCTATGCTTCGCTCCGCTGCGTGACCACCCCCGCTACGCCGCCTTGTTCAAGAAGCCGTGATCGACTGGATTGCCAACACCTTTGACAGCCTGCAGCTCGCGCTGTACGAGACCTTCGTGCAGCCGGTGGTGTTCGCGCTGGGTTTCGGCAACCTGCTGGAGGACGCCTATGGCGCGACCGGCTGGCTGCTGCTCGGCCTGCTGCAAGTCGCCTTCATCCTGCTGGGTATCCGATTGCTGGAGCGCCGCTGGCCCGTCGAGTCGGTGACCGACCACGCGGCGGTGCGCACCGACGTGGTTTACACCTTGATCCACCGCCTGGGCCTGGTGCGGCTGGCCATGTTCTTCAGCGTCGAGCCCATCTGGGACGCTGTCGCCGGCGAGCTGCGGCTGGCCGGCTTGCAGACCTGGCAGCTCGACGGCATCTGGCCCGGCGTGACCGACATCGGCTGGGTCAGCTTGGCGGTCTACCTAATCGTGTTCGACTTCGTCGGCTACTGGCTGCACCGCGCCCAGCACCAGTTCAACTGGTGGTGGGCCCTGCACAGCCTGCACCACAGCCAGCGCCAGATGACGATGTGGAGCGACAACCGCAACCACCTGCTGGACGACGTGCTGGTGGCCACGGCCTTCGCGCTGCTGGCGCGCTTCATCGGCGTGGAGCCGGGGCAGTTTGTCGCCATCACGGTCATCACGCAGTTGCATGAAAGCCTGCAGCACGCGAACGCGCGCATCGGCTTCGGCGCCATCGGTGAACGGCTGCTGATCAGCCCTCGTTTTCATCGCCGCCACCACAGCATCGGCATCGGCCACGAGTCCGGCGGCCGCGGCACGCTGGGCGGGCACAACTTTGGCGTGCTGCTGCCTGTCTGGGACCTGCTGTTCCGCACCGCGGATTTCGAGCGGCGCTTCGACGCCACCGGTGTGCGTGACCAGTTGCCCGACGAGGGCGGGCACGATTACGGCGAGGGCTTTTGGCGCCAGCAATGGCTGGGCCTCGTGCGCTTGGCTGCCTCCTTCCGAAAGCCTGCCTGATGCAAGGGATGCAAGGTCTCGCCGACTCGTTCTGGCGCGCCGTCGCCTACTGCCTGCACCCGCGCGTCATCGCGCTGTCGCTGCTGCCACTGGTGATTTCGGGTGTGTTGGTGTTCGGCTTCATGTTCTTCTTCTGGGAAGGCGCCATTGCCGGCGTGCGGGCGACGCTGGAGAGCTGGCTGCTCATCGAGAGCCTGCTGCAGTGGCTGGACGCGATGGGGTTGCAGTCTTTCCGCAGCGCGCTGGCGGCGATCGTCGTGCTGGCCGGTGTCTTGCCGGTGGTCATCCTGCTGAGCCTGCTGCTCGTGGCACTGTGCATGACACCGGCCATCGTGCGCCTGGTGGCCGAGCGGCGCTTCCCATTGCTCGAAAAGAAGCGCGGAGGCACGCTGCTGCAGAGCATCGCCGCGTCGCTGGGGGCGACGCTGCTGGCCCTGGTGCTCATCGTGCTGTCCATGCCGCTGTGGCTGATCCCGCCGCTGGTCATGGTGTTGCCGCCGCTGATCTGGGGCTGGCTGACCTACCGCGTGTTCGGCTTCGACGTGTTGGCCGAGCATGCCTCCGCCGAAGAGCGCCGTGCGCTGCTGAAGGCGCACCGCGTCCCCATGCTGGTCATGGGCATTATTTGCGGCTACCTGGGCGCTGCGCCGTCGCTGATCTGGGCCTTCGGCGCCATGGCGGTCGTGCTGGCGCCGTTCCTCGTGCTGCTGGCGATCTGGCTCTACACGCTGGTGTTCGCCTTCTCCACCGCCTGGTTCACTCATTACGCACTCGCGGCCCTGCAGGCGCGGCGGGCTGCGGAGCCGGTCGTCATCTCCGAAGTCATTGCGGGAGCCTGAAACGATGCAAGTGGGTCTCATCATCATTGGCGACGAGATCCTGTCCGGCAAACGCCAGGACTCGCACCTGGCCAGGTTCATCGAGCTGCTGTCTGCGCGCGGCATGCAGTTGGCCTGGGCCCAATACCTGGGCGACGACCGGATGCTGCTGACGGCGCGGCTGCGCGAGGCCTTCGCCAGCGGCGACCTGGTCGTCAGTTGCGGCGGCATCGGCGCCACGCCGGACGATCACACCCGCCAGTCTGCCGCCGCGGCGCTGGGCCGGCCGCTGGCGCTGCACCCCGAGGCGCGCGAGCTGATTTGGCAGCGCATCCAGCAGATGGCGGCCGAGCAGGGCAAGGCGGTCACGCCGGACGAGCCGGACAGCCTGCGCCGCTTCGAAATGGGCGTCTTCCCCGAAGGCGCGGGCATCATTCCCAACCCCTTCAACAAGATTCCGGGTTTCTTCGTCGGCAACGTTCACTTCGTGCCGGGCTTCCCTGTCATGGCCCATCCGATGATGGCCTGGGTGCTGGATCGCTTCCCTGCGCTGCACCGCGAGGTTGGTGTCATCGAGCGCTCGCTGATCGTGCAGGGGGCCATGGAGGCCAGCCTCACGCCTCTGATGGTGGCCGTCGAAGCCGAGTACGCCGGCATCAAGGTCTTCAGCCTGCCCAGCGTCGACCACCCCCGGTGGGGCCGGTGCATCGAGCTGGGCGTGAAGGGTGAGCCGACCCAGCTGATCCCCGCCTACGATGCGCTGAAACGGGGCGTGATCCAGTTTGGTGCCACCATAAGCACCGAACTGGTGCGGTGACTCTCGCCGCAGCGGTCCTGCCCAGCCCATAATGTTGGCGCCCACACGGTTGCAACCCATGTCGGTGCATCTGGCATGCAACCTGCTTTGATTTCTCCCGTGGCCGCTGGCGCGTGTGCGTCGGCGGCGGCAACCCACCCCTCTCGATTCCGCTAGGAGCTATTGATGGCCAAGACCGTCGCCGATGTGATGCAACTGGTGAAGGACAACGAAATCAAGTTCGTTGACTTCCGCTTCACCGACACCCGTGGCAAGGAGCAGCACACCACGGTGCCCGTTTCCCACTTTGATGAAGACAAGTTCACGTCGGGTCACGCCTTCGACGGCTCATCGATCGCCGGCTGGAAGGGCATCGAAGCCTCGGACATGCTGCTCATGCCCGATCCCAACACGGCGAACGTCGACCCCTTCTTCGAAGAGCCGACGCTAATCCTGTCCTGCGACGTGGTCGACCCCGCCGACGGCAAGGCCTATGAGCGCGACCCGCGTTCGCTGGCCAAGCGCGCCGAGGCCTACCTGAAGGCCTCCGGCCTGGGCGACACCGCCTACTTCGGTCCCGAGCCCGAGTTCTTCATCTTCGACAGCGTGCGCTGGGGCAATGAAATGTCCGGCTCGTTCTTCAAGATCGAGTCCGAAGAAGGCGCCTGGAACAGCTCCAAGGAATACGAGCACGGCAACAGCGGCTACCGCCCCACCGTCAAGGGCGGCTACTTCCCCGTGCCCCCGGTCGACAGCGGCCAGGACATGCGCTCGGAGATGTGCCTGATCCTCGAACAGATGGGCATCCCGGTCGAAGTGCATCACCACGAAGTGGCGAATGCCGGCCAGATGGAAATCGGCACCAAGTTCAGCTCGCTGGTCCAGCGCGCCGACTGGCTGCAGCTGCAGAAGTACATCATCGTCAACGTCGCCCATGCCTACGGCAAGACCGCGACCTTCATGCCCAAGCCGCTGGTCGGCGACAACGGCTCCGGCATGCACGTTCACCAGTCGGTCTGGAAGGACGGCAAGAACCTGTTCGCCGGTGACGGCTACGCCGGCCTGAGCGAATTCGCGCTGTACTACATCGGCGGCATCATCAAGCACGCCCGCGCGCTGAACGCCATCACCAACCCCGGCACGAACTCGTACAAGCGCCTGGTGCCTGGTTTCGAAGCCCCGGTGAAGCTGGCCTACTCGGCCAAGAACCGCTCGGCGTCGATCCGCATCCCTTACGTCAGCAACCCCAAGGGCCGCCGCATCGAGGCGCGCTTCCCGGATCCTTCCGCCAACCCTTACCTGGCCTTCAGCGCGCTGCTGATGGCCGGCTTGGACGGCGTGGAGAACAAGATCCACCCGGGCGAAGCCGCCACCAAGGATCTGTACCACCTGCCGCCGGAAGAAGACGCGAAGATCCCGACCGTCTGCCACAGCCTTGACCAAGCGCTGGACTACCTGGACAAGGACCGCGCGTTCCTGACCAAGGGCGGCGTGTTCACCGACAGCTACATCGATGCCTACATCGAACTGAAGATGCAGGAAGTGACCCGCTTCCGCATGGCGACCCACCCGGTCGAGTTCGACATGTACTACGCACTGTGATTGTCATGGGCAGCCCCCGCGCTGCCTCGTGCAAGCGCAGCAGCTTCAACGCTGCTGCCTTGTCTACGGACAGGGGCCGCCCGTGCGGCCCCTTTTTCATGCGTCGTCCGATGGCGTTGCCGTGCCATCGGCCTGCGCCACAATGCCGCCATGCTGAATCGACTGCTGGGTCTGCTGATCGTCGTTGCAAGCCTGGGTGTGCAGGCCCAGGGCACGGTCTACCGCTGCCCCGGCCCGCCAGTGCTGTACACCGACGCCTTGTCCGCCAAGGAGGCGAACGAGAAGGGCTGCCGCACGATCGAGGGCACGCCCATCACCGTCGTGCAAACCGTCAAACCGCGCACGGCCGCGGGTGCCGGTGCCGTGGCGGCCAGCGGGGACGGAGCGCGGAGTGCTGAAGGCCGCGTCGACGCCGGCCAGCAGCGGGCTCGCGACGACGAGCGCCGCCGCGTGCTGCAGTCCGAACTGCGCCAGGCCGAGGAGCGTCTCGGGGCCTCACAGAAGGAATTCAACGCTGGCCAGGGCGAGCGCCGTGGTGACGAGCGCAACTACCAGAAGTACCTCGATCGCATGGCCGAGCTCAAGGACAACATCGCCCGCTACGAGGCCGATGTGCAGGCGCTTAAGCGCGAGATCGCAAAACTTCCCTAACCGTCGGCCTGGCGCCGGCGCGCGCCATGACTGATACCTCCCTGCTGCCGGCCGAGTTCGCCGGCCTGGACCTGCTGGCGACCATGGTCGTCGTCACCAGCGCGGAAGGCGAATGCCTATTCGCCAACGCCGCCTTCGAGAACATCATGCGGCTGTCACGCCGCGCAGTGCAGAAGGCCCAGTTGCCCGACTGGTTCGACGACGCCCAGCGCCTGACCGAGACGCTGGCCGGCGTGGCCGCCAACCATTACTCCAGCAGCCGCTTCGACGCCTTGCTGCGCCGCGGCGCCTGGGCCCACGAAGACGGCCTGCCGGTCCACGCCATCGTCTCGCAGATGGACGCCGGCGCCGATGGCACGCCGCGCGTGCTGGTGGAGCTCATCGAGATCGCGCAGCAGGCGCGCCAGGACCGCGACGAACGCAGCCTGGACCAGGTGCAGGCCACCAAAGAGCTGACGCGCAACCTTGCCCACGAGATCAAGAACCCGCTGGGCGGCATCCGGGGCGCGGCCCAGCTGCTGGCGCTGGAGCTGGGCGGCGCCGAGGGCGATGCCGAGCTGACCGAGTACACCCAGGTCATCGTGCACGAGGTGGACCGGCTGCAGAGCCTCGTTGACCGGTTGCTGGCCCCGCACCGCAAGGCCCAGGTCGTCGGCGACGTCAACATCCACGAGATCTGCGAGAGGGTGCGGGCCCTGGTGCTCGTCGAATACCCCCGCGGGCTGGACATCACCCGCGACTACGACACCTCGCTGCCCGACTTCCGCGGCGACCGTGAGCAGCTCATCCAGATGACGCTGAACATCGTGCAGAACGCCGCTCAGGTGCTCGGTTCGCGCATCGCGGCCGGCGACGCGCAGATCGTGCTGCGTACGCGCGTGGCTCGACAGGTGACCATCGGTAAGCAGCGCTGGCGCTTGGCATTGGAATTGCATATCGAGGACAACGGTCCCGGCGTCCCCGCCGAGATCCGGGATCGCATCTTCTTTCCCCTGGTCTCAGGGCGGGAGGGCGGCTCGGGGCTCGGACTCACGCTCGCGCAGACGATTGCCCAACAGCACCAAGGGATGATCGATTGCGAGAGCGAGCCGGGCCTGACGAATTTCCGAATCACGCTGCCCTTGCCTTGAAGCCACAAGCCGACAGGTCGGGCTGAGGAACCGCATGAAATCCATCTGGGTTGTTGACGACGACCACTCGATCCGCTTCGTGCTCGAGAAGGCCCTGGCCCGCGAGGGGCTGCCGGTGCGCAGCTTCAGCAATGCGCGCGACATGCTCGCTGCGCTGGACGACGATTCACCGCAGGTGCTCGTCTCCGACATCCGCATGCCCGGCGGCTCGGGGCTGGAGCTGCTGGCCAAGGTCAAGGCGCGCCTGCCGGCGCTGCCGGTCATCATCATGACCGCCTACTCTGACCTGGACAGCGCCGTGTCGGCCTTCCAGGGCGGTGCGTTTGAATACCTGCCCAAGCCCTTCGACCTCCCGCGCGCTGTCGAGCTGATCCGCCGTGCGCAGGAAGAAAGCCAGCGCGAGGCTGGTGAGCAGGAGGCCGCCGCGCAGGTGCCCGAAATGCTGGGCCAGGCGCCGGCGATGCAGGACGTGTTCCGCGCCATCGGCCGGCTGTCGCAGAGCAACGTCACCGTGATGATCACGGGTGAGAGCGGCTCGGGCAAGGAACTGGTCGCGCGCGCGCTGCACAAGCACAGCCCGCGTGGCGAAGGCCCCTTCGTGGCCATCAACACCGCGGCGATTCCGAAGGATCTGCTGGAGAGCGAACTTTTCGGTCACGAGCGCGGCGCCTTTACCGGCGCGCAGGCCTCGCGGCGCGGCCGCTTCGAGCAGGCTGATGGCGGCACGCTCTTCCTCGACGAAATCGGCGACATGCCCTTCGAGTTGCAGACGCGCCTGCTGCGCGTGCTGTCCGACGGCCAGTTCTACCGCGTGGGCGGCCACAGCCCAATGCGCAGCAACGTGCGCGTCATCGCCGCCACTCACCAGAACCTGGAGGACCGCGTGCGCCAGGGCGTGTTCCGCGAGGACTTGTTCCACCGCCTCAACGTGATCCGCCTGCGCCTGCCGCCACTGCGCGAGCGCCGTGAGGATGTGCCCTCGCTGGCCCGCCATTTCCTGCAGCGCAGCGCCACCGAGTTGGGGGTGGAGCCCAAGCGCCTTTCCGACGCGGCGCTGACCGTGCTGACGGCCTTCGACTTCCCTGGCAACGTGCGCCAGCTCGAGAACATCTGCCATTGGCTCAGCGTCATGGCGCCCAGCCAGGTCGTGGAGCCAAAGGACTTGCCGGACGAGTTGCAGCCCGGCTATGTTGCGGCGCCGTCCACCACGGCGATGACCAGCCCGGCACCGGCCCAGCCGAGCGCCGCCGCGCCGCTGCCGGCCGCGGCACCCGCCAGCACCAGCAGCGGCGAAGGCTGGCTGGCCGACATGGCCGCCGACGCCCGCACCCGCCTGCTGGCCGGCGAGCCGGACGTGTGGGATGCGCTGACCAA
Organism: Burkholderiales bacterium; assembly: GCA_016195825.1. Lineage (GTDB taxonomy): Bacteria > Pseudomonadota > Gammaproteobacteria > Burkholderiales > Burkholderiaceae_C > Pelomonas. Next base: position 60,149 of record JACPYV010000030.1, read on the forward strand.
GCGCTTTGAGGCCCAGCTCATCCTGACCGCGCTGGACATCACCCGCGGCCGCCGCATCGAAGCCGCGCAGAAGCTCGGAATCGGGCGCAACACGATCACGCGGAAGATTCAGGAGCTGGGGCTGGACGTCTGACCGGGCGCGCGCCCAGGCGTGCCTCGGTCATGAATGGACCCGGAAGTGGAACGACACCTCGTACCACTGCTCGGCCTTCAGGCCCTGGCGAGCTTCGGGGTGCATCAGGCAGGCGCTGGCCGATGCCTTTGAAGGCGCGGCCAACAAAGGATCCGTTCCAGGCACCACAAGCACCTGCGCCGGTGCATCGAGAGCCGCTGGAGCCATGAATCGCACCCGCACCTCGACACTCTGCGCATTCCGCAAGGCAGACGGCGGGTAGTCCGGCAGGAAGCAGCGCTGCGGGCCGGTGAACGATTGCCCAGGAATCCAGGTCTGCGTCATCAGATGGGTGTGCGCGATGGCGGTTTTGTCCTGCGCGGTAGCAGGGGTGTAGCGGCACTTCAGCGCCGCGGCGATGAAAGCCTCGTCCAGTCTTGCGCTGCCTGTGGAGTTCGCAACGACTGCGCTGGAAGCACGGCCATCGGCCTCGACCTGCAGGCGAAGGTCGATGGTCCTGGCCCGAGGCACCTCGACGAACAAGGCCTTGTCCGGCAGCAGGCAGCCCGGTTGAATCGCCGGGTAGCTCCGAACCACAAGGCCCGAGAGCGTGGCAGATGGCGGTGTCGAGCACGCGGTCAATGTGCCGATCAGCAGCATGGCTGCGCAGCCGCGTGAAATAGCCTCACCCGAAATGTCGACGCGCATCTTGTCCCTGGCCCTTAAATCGCCGCGCATTCTTGCAGCTCGGCGAGGGCGTAGGGTGCTCGTCTAGCGACCTGTCAGACGCAAACCCAGCAACACCAGTGTCGCCAACCCGAACACCAGGGTCAGCCCGCGCCAGAACAGCAGCGGATGCCTCTGCTGCAGCGGCGTGCGGTCACGGGTCATGAACTCAGGCCCCGGTGCATGCAGGTCGTGCAGGAACTCCGACAGCGCCTGCTGCCGGCGTGCGGCCTGCGGTTGCAGAGCCTTCTTCAAAACACGGTCCAGCCACTCCGGTAGGTCCGGCCGGCGCGTGCGCAGCGGCACGTATTGCAGCTTGTGCAGGTCGCGGTCGCCGCGTACCTGGGGCACCTGCAGGCCATAGGGCAGGGCGTCAGTCAGCATCTGGTAGATCAGCACGGCCAGCGAGAACAGCTCGGCCACCGGTGAACCGCCTTCGCCGGTGAAGTATTCCGGCGCCGTGTACTGCAGCGTGCCGGCAAGTTCCAACGCGCGCGCGTCGCCCAAGCCTTCGCTGAGGCCGGCCACATGGGCCGAGGCCAGGTCGATGAGAACGACGGTGCCCTGGCGGTCAATCATCAGGTTCTCTGGCCGCAGGTCCTGGTGCAGCATCTCCTTGCGGTGCAAGGCCTGCAGGCCGCGGGCGATCTGTTCGGCGATGCCGCGCACCTCGTCCAGGCCGGGCCGCGGGTGGTCGGTCAGCCACTGCGCCAGCGTCTGACCGTGGATGAATTCGACGGCTGTGAACAGGTGTTCGCGCTTGCTCTCGGCCGGTGCGGCCTTGATGACGTGGGGGCTGTCGACGCGCCGCGCCACCCACTCCTCGGTGGCGAAGCGGTCCAGCTCTCGGGCGTTGCCGGCCAGCTCGGCCGTGGGTAGCTTGAGCGCCCATTCGCGCCCGTCCCTGTCCACGGCCATGACGACCTGGCTGCGTGCCGTCTGCTGCAGTTCGCGCACGACTCGGTACCCCTCGAACTCCTGGCGCGGCGCCAGCTGCGGTGGTAGGCGCAGGCCGTCGCGGCTGACGGGCGGGGCGATGTCGCGGGGCAGGGACTCGACACGCGCCAGCATGACGGTGACGTTGTCCTGGCTGCCGCGCGCCAGCGCTGTCGCCACCAGCGCCTCAGCGACGGCCTGCATGTCGTCGCAGTGGCTTGCCAATGTCTGCTGCACGACAGTGGCGTCGAGGAATTCGTAGGCGCCGTCGGTGGCCAGCAGGAAGGTCTCGCCGACCTCGGTGGCCCAGCAGGTGTAGTCGATGTCGAGATGTGCGGTCACGCCCAGCGCGCGGCCCAGGTAGGTCTGGCCGCCGTACAGGCGCACGCGGTGGTCCTGGCTCAGCTGCTCCAGCGCGCCGGCATGTACGCGGTAGACGCGCGTGTCGCCCACGTGCAGCAGGTGCACCTCGCGGCCCTTGAAGACCAGGGCGCTGAAGGTGCAAACGTGGCCGCGGTCCTTGTCGAAGCGGCCTTCGCCGCGCTGGCTCTCGGCATGCAGCCAGGCGTTGGTGGCGGCCAGCACGCACTGGGCTGCGCGGCGCACCGTCCAGGCTTCGGAGGTGCCGTAGTAGTCCTCCAGGAAGCCGCGCACCGCGGCCGCGCTGGCGACCTGGCTGACCGGGCTGCTGCTGATGCCGTCGGCGATTGCCAGCGCGATGCCGCGGGAGCGGCGCTGTGCATCGGTGGGCTGGGCGACGCCGTGAAAATCCTGGTTCAGCGGCTTGACGCCGGCCTCGGAGTGCTGGCCAACAGTCAGCTTCAGCGGCATGTGCTTGCTCCACTGAGTTGCGGGCAGAGCCCCGAGCCGCCCCAAGCCGGCCCGCAGGCGATGTGTTTGCGGCTCAAGGCAGCAAGCATCGCCGTCCCCTTGGGGGGCTGGCTGGGCGCGCCCGCGTTCAGTGGGGCGCGACCGGACGAGGAGCTCACACGATCACGCGCTTCGGGGCAGTCTTGTAGTGCGTCGAGTACAGCGACAGGCCGACAAAGGTGATGCCGCCGACGAGGTTGCCGACCACGGTTGGGATCTCATTCCAGATCAGATAGTCCATGATCGTGAACTTGCCTCCCAGCATCAGGCCCGAGGGGAACAGGAACATGTTGACGATGCTGTGCTCGAAGCCCATATAGAAGAACACCATCACCGGCATCCACATGCCGATGGCTTTGCCCGACACCGAGGTCGACATCATCGCCGCGACGACGCCGGTGGAGACCATCCAGTTGCACAGCACGCCGCGAATGAACAAGGTCAGCATGCCGGCGGCGCCGTGGGCCGCATAGCCCACCGTGCGACCTTCGCCGATGCTGCCGATCTTCAGGCCCACAGCGTTGGGCGCCTCGCTGAAACCGAAGGTGAAGATGATGGCCATGAAGACGGCCACTGTCAGTGCGCCGGCGAAGTTGCCGAAGAACACCAGCGTCCAGTTACGGAACACGCCGCCCCAAGTGGCGCCAGGGCGCTTGTCCAGCACGGCCAGCGGCACCAGCGTGAACACGCCGGTCAGCAGGTCGAAGCCCATCAGGTAGAGCAGGATGAAGCCGACCGGGAACAGCACCGCGCCCAGCAGCGGGTTGCCGGTGTTGACGCTGACCGTCACGGCGAAGGCCGCAGCCAGCGCCAGGATGGCGCCGGCCATGTAGGCGCGGATCAGCGTGTCGCGGGTGGACATCAGCAGTTTGGATTCACCGGCGTCCACCATCTTGGTGACGAACTCGGTCGGGACGACGTAGGCCATGGTTGTTTCTTCTCTCGTGGGGTTGGTTCAGTTCAGGGCCACCAGCACGCGGCCATCCTGGACCTGGACCGTGTGTGCCTTGACCGATTGCTCGGGGGCTTCCAGGCATTCGCCGGTGCTGAGGTCGAAGTGGTTCTTGTAGAGCGGCGACGCGACGACGATGCGCTCGCCCAGGTTGCCGACGAGTCCGCGTGCCAGCACGCTGGCGCCGGAGCGCGGGTCGATGTTGTCGATGGCGTGGAAGCTGTTCATCCCGACGCGGAATACGGCCACGTGGCGGCCATCCACACGGGCGGCGACGCCGGTGTTAGGAAGGATCTCGTCGACGCTGCAGACGGGCGTGAAGTTCTGGTTCATGGGGTCTTCTCCGGGCGGGTTCAGGCGGGCTGCTCTTCGCGTTCTTCGGCACGCTCATCGGCACGTGCAGGGCGGATCTGGCCACGCTCCTTGACGAAGATGATTTGCTCGTCGGGCTTCTCGCTGTTGACGAAGGAACGGAAGCGCTGGCGCACCTCGGGTGTCTCGACGGCCGTCTTCCACTCGCACTGGTAGGTATCGACGACGGCCTGCATCTGCGCTTCCAGCTCGGCACCCAGGCCCAGGCTGTCGTTGATGACGACGTCCTTCAGGTAGTCCAGCCCGCCTTCGAGGTTGTCGCGCCAGGTGCTGGTGCGTTGCAGGCGGTCGGCCGTGCGCACGTAAAACATCAGGAAGCGGTCGACGTACCTGATCAGGTCGGCCTTGCTCAGGTCGCTGGCAATCAGCTCGGCGTGACGCGGCTTCATGCCGCCGTTGCCGGCGACGTAGAGGTTCCAGCCCTTGTAGGTGGCGATGATGCCGACGTCCTTGCCCTGGGCCTCGGCGCATTCACGCGTGCAGCCGGACACGCCGAACTTGATCTTGTGTGGTGCGCGCAGGCCCTTGTAGCGGTTCTCAATCTCGACGGCCAGGCCGACAGAGTCGTCCACACCGTAGCGGCACCAGGTGCTGCCGACGCAGCTCTTCACAGTGCGCAGCGACTTGCCGTAGGCGTGGCCGCTCTCGAAGCCGGCGGCAATCAGCTCTTCCCAGATGAAGGGCAGCTGCTCGACGCGGGCGCCGAACATGTCCACGCGTGCGCCACCGGTGATCTTGGTGTACAGGCCGTACTTCTTGGCAACTTGGCCCACGGCGATGAGGCCGTCCGGCGTGACCTCGCCGCCCGGCATGCGCGGCACGACGGAGTAGCTGCCGTCCTTCTGGATGTTGCCGAGGTAGTAGTCGTTGCTGTCCTGCAGTGCGGCCAACTGGGGCTCCAGCACGAACTCGTTCCAGCACGACGCGAAGATGCTTGCCGCAGCGGGCTTGCAGATGTCGCAGCCCAGGCCCTTGCCGTGCTTGGCCAGCAGGTCGCTGAACGTCTTGAGGCCGCCTACGCGCACCAGGTGGTACAGCTCCTGGCGCGAATGCGGGAAGTGCTCGCAGAGGTGGTTGTTGACGGCCATGCCGCGCTTGGCCATCTCGAACTTCATGACCTGCGTGACCAGCGGCACGCAGCCACCGCAGGTGGCACCGGCGCGGGTAGCTGCCTTGATGTCGCCTATGGTCCCGCAGCCTTCGCCGACGGCCGCGCAGATCTGGCCCTTGGTGACGTTGTTGCATGAGCACAGCTGGGCACTGTCGGGCAGCGCGTCCGGGCCGATGCCGACCTTGGCCTTGCCGTCGCTGCTGGGCAGGATCAGGAACTCGGGGTCGGCCGGCAGTTTGATGCCGTTGAGCGCCATCTGCTGCAGCGTGCCGTACTCGGCCGCGTCGCCCACCAGCACGGCGCCCAGCAGCGTGTTGCCGTCCTCGCTGACGACGATCTTCTTGTAGACCTGCTTGCGCTCGTCCACGTACTGGTAGCTGCGGCAGTGCGGCGTTTTGCCGTGCGCGTCGCCGATGCTGGCCACGTCCACGCCCATCAGCTTGAGCTTGGTGCTGAGGTCGGCGCCGGGGAAGGCCGCTTCCGTCTCGCCGGCGATGTGACGTGCGGCGACGCGGGCCATCTCGTAGCCGGGCGCGACAAGGCCATAGGTCTGCTCGTTCCAGGCCGCGACCTCGCCGATGGCGTAGACATTGCGGTCGCTGGTGCGGCAGTGGTCGTCGATGACAACGCCGCCGCGCGGGCCGATGGCCAGCACGCACTGGCGGGGTAGTTCGTCGCGCGGGCGGATGCCGGCGGAGAACACAATCATGTCGGTCTCAAGCCAGGTGCCGTCGGCGAACACCATGCGGTGGCGCGCCATCGCGCCGTCGGTGATCTCCAGCGTGTTGCGGCCGGTGTGGACCTGCACGCCGAGGTCTTCGATCTTCTTGCGCAGCACGCGGCCACCGCCCTCGTCGACCTGCACGGCCATCAGGCGCGGCGCGAATTCGACGACGTGCGTCTGCAGGCCCATGTCGCGGAGCGCCTTGGCGCACTCCAGGCCCAGCAGGCCGCCGCCAATGACGACGCCTGTCTTGGAGACCTTGCCACTGGCCTGCATGCCTTCCAGGTCCTCGATGGTGCGATAGACGTGGCAGTGTGGGCGGTCACGGCCCGGCACCGACGGTACGAAGGGGTAGGAGCCGGTGGCCAGCACCAGCTTGTCGTAGTGCACGACCTCGCCGTCGGCCAGCGCGATCGTGCGGTCGCGGCGCTCGATGGCGATGGCCTTGGCGGCCAGGCGCAGCTGGAAGCCCGTCTTCTCGAAGAAGCCTTGGGGCACCAGCGACAAGTCCTCGGCTGACTTGCCCGAGAAGAACTCGGACAGGTGGACGCGGTCATAGGCTGGGCGCGGCTCCTCGCACAACACCGTCACCTTCACGTCGGCGGCTGCGCTGCCTTCCGCGAGGGATTCGAGAAATTTTTGGCCCACCATTCCGTGGCCGATGAGGACGATGTGCATGGTCTTTTCTGGCGAAGCAGGCTGCGCCGGCCGGGCCTTGCGGGCCAGGTCGAGGCGGGAAATAAGAAGGCCCCGAGAGCAGCGGTCTGCTCGGTCGGGGCCTGGAGGTGAATGTCGCCTTCTTTGGCGATGCTTGTGCAAGCAGAGGACCGCTTCAGCGCGGCGCCTCAGCCAAGCTCGTGCAAGACGCATGCCCGCGCCGCGAATGCGCATCGCCCCGGGGATTCGCGGAGCCCCGTCGTGCCGCGGCACTGGTGCGGTGCGGCATGGCGCACCGCTGCGGGGCGTGCTGCCCCTTCAGCGAGCCGGACGGTCCAGCCAGACGGCCAACCCCTGCGCGTTCAGCTCGGCGTCCAGCGCCAGCCATTCGGCGGCCTCGGCGCCTGCCGGGTGGCCGTGGGCATGCAGCCGCGCCAGATAGCCGGCCAGCAGGCCGGCCCTGAGCTGCTCATGCCGCTCCGGCGCCGCACGCAGCGACTCGGCCAGCGCCACCATCTCGTCCACCTGTTCAAGCATCGCGGCGCCCAGGCGTTGCACCTCGGCCACCGAGCCACCGATGCGCCCGTAGTGCGTGACCTGCATGGCCAGCGGCTCGGCGGCCAGTAGGCGGGCGACGGTGGCCCTCAGCGGCCCGGGCTCGAACTGCACCGGCGTGCTGGTCGGCAGGATCCAGGCGCGGCCGTCCACGTCGAAGGCGCGGTAGGACAGGCCGAAGGTGTCGCCCGTGAACCAGCTGCGGCTCTGATCGTCCCAGATCGCATGGTGGTGCCTGGCGTGGCCCGGTGTGTCGATGAGGCGCAGCGGCCGGCCGGCGAGGTGGATGACCTGCTCGTCATGGCTGGCCTCGGCGCGCTCGGCCGGCACTGGCACCAGCTTGCCGTAGCTGCGCTGCATTTCTTCCTCGCCGTAGACGGCCAGCGCGCCCAGCCAGAGCGCCTTGGGGTCCACCATGTGGCGCAGGCCGCGCGGATGCACCAGCACGCGGGCGTGCGGCAGCGCCTGCGTCAGCAGGCCCACGCCGCCGGCATGGTCGAGGTGGACGTGGGTGGGGATGACCCAGTCCACGGCATCCGGCCCCAGGCCCAGCACCGTCAGCGATTCGAGCAGGCGCGGCACTGCATGGTTGGTGCCGGTGTCGATGAAGGCGGCGCGGCCCTTCTCGACCATCAGATAGGCCGCGTCGAAGCGCGGGCGCTGGAAGCCGGTGTCGATGGCGTAGATGCCGTGGCCAAGGTCTTCGAGGAAGTCGGGCATGGATTGCGTTTCTAGAATCGCGGCACGATAGCCGAAGGAGGCCCACTTGGCCGTTCACGAGATTCTGAAGATGGGCGACCCGCGCTTGCTGCGCGTCGCCCAGCCTGTGACCGAGTTCGGCACGCCTGCCTTGAAGGCGCTGATCGCCGACATGTTCGAGACCATGGCCGTCGCCAACGGTGCGGGCCTGGCGGCGCCGCAGATCGGCGTCGACCTGCGCTTGGTCATCTTCGGCTACACGAAGAACGTGCGCTACCCGGACGCCCCTCCTGTGCCGCCCACCGTGCTCATCAACCCGGTCATCGAGGTGCTGGAGGGCGGGCGGACCGAGGGCTGGGAGGGCTGCCTGTCGGTGCCAGGTCTGCGTGGCGTCGTCGAGCGCGACGAGCGCATCCGCTACACCGGCTTCGACGCCGAAGGCGCTCCCATCGATCGCATCGCCGAGGGCTTCCACGCCCGCGTCGTGCAGCACGAGTGCGACCACCTGGACGGCATCCTCTACCCGATGCGGGTCACCGACTTCACACGTTTCGGGTTCACCTCGGTGCTGTTCCCCGAACTGGATCCGGCCGCGGACGATTGATGAATGAAACCTTTGTAAGCGTCGTCCACCGCCAACGGGGCTGCCGCGTTAGCTTCGCGCAAAGGAGCCTCTTCCATGGCCACGCCTGATCCCAAGCTTGTCCTGAACCGTCGCACTTGGCGCATCCTGGCGCTGACGTTGCTGGTCGCGCTCGCACCCGCCGCCCGGGCCCAGGACGCCGACCGGGACCCGCCCACGCGCGCGGCCCGCGTCGTCAGCGTCGTGGGCGACGCATGGCTGTTCGACCACGACAACCGCGAATGGACGCGTCTGACGCGCAACCAGACGGTGGGCGAGGGCGACCGTCTGCGCACTGATGACCGCGCCCGCATCAGCCTGCGCACCGGCTCCACGACGATCTGGGTGGACGAGCGCAGCGACTTGGAGCTGAACCAGCTCGACGAGGGCCAGACGCTGCTGCAGATTGACCGTGGCGACGTGGCGCTGCGCCTGCGCTCGCCCGAGAGCGCCGCCGAGACGCGGCTGCGCACCCGCGAGGGGACGGTGCAGCCGGAGCGCGAGGGCCTCTACCGCGTCGAGCAACTGGACCGGGGCAGCAAGCTCTATGTCTGGCAAGGCCGCATGCGCTTTGAATGGGCTCGCGGCGCCTCGCCGGTCTCCCTGGGCACCGGCGAGCAGGTGGAGCTGTGGTGGCCGGACGGCCCGCGCGCCGAACGCTCGCCGCTGTACAGCGACGGCTTCGGCGACTGGGTGCTGGCCGAAAGCCGCGATGAGGGCGACCGCCCCGTGGCGCGCTACGTGTCACCCGAGATGACCGGTGCCGAAGACCTGGACCGCTACGGTCGCTGGGAGTCCGCGCCCGAGTTCGGCACGGTGTGGATCCCGACCACCGTCGTCGTTGCCGACTGGGCACCCTACCGCTACGGCCACTGGGCCTGGTCGCGCCATTGGGGCTGGACCTGGGTGGACGACGCGCCCTGGGGCTTCGCACCCTTCCACTACGGCCGCTGGGTCAGCTGGGGCGGGCGCTGGTGCTGGGCACCGGGAGCCTACGTGCACCGGCCCGTCTACGCGCCGGCTCTGGTCGGCTGGGTCGGCAGTGGCTCGGTCAGCGTGGGTATCAGCATCGGCAACCGCCCGCCGCCGCCGCGCTATGGCTGGTACCCGCTCGCACCGCGCGAGGTCTACCAGCCCGCCTACCACCACAGCCCGCGCTACGTGAGCCGCATCAACGACCCGCGCGATGTGCGCGACCCCGTCACCGTGCAGCGCCCGCATCGCTACCGCGACGTGCCGACCGCGGTCAGCACGCTGCCCGCACCGGGCGCGGCCATCCAGCCCATGCCCGTGCGCGGCCCGGACCGCAAGCCCGAGCCTGGCTGGGGCCGCCCGCTGCCCACGGCACCGGGCCGTGGCGACTTTGCGGCCGTGCTGCCCGCCGCGCCGACGCGCCCAGTCGAGGCGGAGGCGCCGCGCCAGCGTGACCGTGACCGGGAACCTGGTCAGGGCTGGCGCAGCGACGGCCAGGTGCCGGTGCGCCGCGACGGACACCGCGGGCCGGACGCGCCGGTGGTGCAGCCGGCGACGCCGGCCCTCATCCAGCCGCAGCCGCAACCGCAAGCCCAGCCGGTTCCCGCCCAGCCGCGGCCCGGCTTCGAGCCGCAGCGTGGCGGCGACAACATGCCCTGGCGCGCGCAGCAGCAGCAGCAGCAGCAGGCCCGAGAAGCGCAGCTGCAACGCGAGGGGCAGCAGCGGCGGGATGAGATGCAGCAGCGCGAGGCGCAGCAGCGGGAGATGCAGCAGC
>JACPYV010000204.1 GCA_016195825.1 Burkholderiales bacterium
CTCGCACCCATCCTGGCCCTGTACCTGTTGCCGCGGCTGACGCGCCGCATGCAGGGAGAGGGCGCGGAGAAGGGCTTGCTGACGATGGCCGTCTTCGGCGGCATCGGTGTCCTTTCGGGGGGTGTGCTGGCGGTGGCTGCCGGCCCCATCACCCACTCCTTGTTCGGCCCGCGCTTTGCCGACCTGGAGGCCTTGTTGCCCTGGTTCGGCTTGCTGCTGGCGCTGCGCTTTGTTGAAACCGGTGCCGGGCTGGTGCTGGTGGCGGCCGACCTGCAGCGCCGCAAGGTCTGGCTGGTGGGTCTGCAACTCGTGATGCTGCTGGGTGGCGGCCTGTGGGCCTTGTCGCGCTGGGGGCTGCTCGGCTGGCTGTGGGTGGCCATCGGCAGCACGGTGCTGCTGCTTGCACTCTATGCCTGGCTCTGGCGGCAGCATCGCCGGGCCCGGCCCATGCTTGAGAGTTGATCGATGCACCAAGGCTCATCCATCATTGCCGTCACGCTGAACTGGAACGGCGCTGCCGACACCGTTGCCTGCGTGCAGGCGCTGCTGCGGTCTGCACAGCCCTTGCGCCAGATCGTGGTGTGCGACAACGCGTCGCGCCCGGAGTCCTGGCAAGAACTGCTGGGCCTGGCCACGATGCTGGGCGAGGGCCGCTTCGCCAGCTATGCCAACCTGGCGCAGGCGCTCGCCGCGTCGGTGCGCCCGCCGGTCGTGTTGATCCAGACCGGTGCCAACCTGGGCTATGCCGGCGGCATGAATGTGGGCATGCGTTACGCCATGGCTGATGCCGGCATGAGCCACTGCTGGGTGCTGAACAACGACACCGAAGTCCACCCGGACGCGTTGGGTTTCCTGCTGGCCCGCAGCGAGACCGAGCCGCAGCCCGGGATCTGCGGCGCCACGCTGTTGCTGCACCACGCCCGTGACCGCGTGCAGGCGCTGGGCGGCGCCAGCTACCAGCCCTGGCGTGCGCGCTCGGCGGCATTGGGCATGGGCCTGCAGGCGAGCCAGATTCCCAGCGACCCAAGCGACGTTGAGGCCCGCATGGCCTACGTGAACGGTGCTGCCATGCTGGTGCGCCGTGAGTTCATGGAACGTGTCGGCTTGATGGACGAGCGCTATTTCCTGTACTCGGAGGAGCACGACTGGGCCTACCGCGGCCAGCGTGCGGGCTTTGCGCTCGCCTGGGCACCCCGGGCCTGGGTATTTCACAAGCACGGCGCGACCATCGGCACCGCCTCCAGCGGTGGCTCGCCGCTGAGCCTGTTTTATCTGTATCGCAACAAGCTTGCATTCGCCCGCCGGCACCATCCCTGGCGCCTGTGGACCGTCCTGCCCATGTTGGCCTGGGAGGCCTGCAAGTTCGCGTTGAAGGGCCATTCCGCCAAGTCCAAGGCTGCATGGCGAGGCTTGCTCGCCGAGCGAAGCATGCGCAGTTACACGCCATGACCCGAGAAGGCACCTTGCTCGAGGGGCATCGACTGGTCGTTTTGGCGCCCGACATACCGTGGCCGGCCAACCGAGGTGGCCGTGCCGATGTGTGGCGGCGTATCCAGGCGCTTCGCTCGCAGGGCGCAGCGGTGTTCCTTATCCACTTGTACGAGCCGTCGGGCCGCTTGATGCCCTCCGCGGCTGACATTGACCATGTGGCCCGGCACGTAGACGGCCACGACTGCTTCCCGATGCGAAGAGGCCGCCTGCTGACGTTGCGGCGGCTGGCCCGCGTTTCCAGCGTGCCCTGGCATGCGGCGACGCGCGTTCCGGCGGCGGCTGAACGCGAGCGGCTTTTCGCTGGCGTGCGCGCCTTTGCGCCGACTGCGGTCTGGTTGGAAGGACCCTGGTTTGGTGAGCTGGCGCTAAGCATTGCCGACGAACTGGACATTCCGCTGGCATATCGCTCCCACAACGTGGAGTTCCGCTACCTGCGCGGCCAAGCCGGTGCGGCCGCCCGGCCACGTGACCGGCTGGCCTGGCAGATGGCCTGCTTGGGCCTGGAGCGCTACGAGCTGGCACTGATGCGCCGTGCGCAGGCTGTGTTCGACATCTCCATCGACGACATGGCGTACTGGCGTACAAGGGGTGTTGAGGGTGCGCGCTGGCTGCCGCCGCTGCCCGAATCGGCCTTGGCGACCACCGCCGGTGAGCCCTTTGCGGGCGACATCGTCTTTTCAGGCAACCTGCGCACGCCCAACAACCTGCTGGGCCTGCAATGGCTGATGGACGACGTGATGCCGCTGGTGTGGCGCCAGGCACCCGATGCGCGGTTGCGTGTGGTGGGATCGGCGCCCAGTCCGGACTTGCGCGAGCGTATCGCCGCGCTGCCCAACCTGGATGCAAGCTACGACGTGCCCAGCGTACAACCCTTCGTGCTCGGCGCGCGGGCGTTGGCGAACCCGGTATTCGTCGGCAGCGGCGTCCAGCTGAAGACGCTCGACATGCTGAGCACCGAGGTGCCCATCGTGACGCGCAGCCAGGGCCTGCGTGGGCTGCCGCCGGAGCTGAAGGACATGATCCGCGTCGCTGACGACCCTGCCGCCTTTGCGGCTGCCCTGCTGTCCGCGCGGTCTGGCCCGGATCCGTGGGCCGTCGCACGAGATGTGTTCCGCCAGCAGTTCACTGCACCCGGAATCGCGCGCACCGTCGCCGCCGGCCTGACATCACCGAATTGAAACAGGGAACTGCCTCGCTCATGACTTCAAGCCCGGCGCAGCGCCAACGACTGCTGGTCGTCCACTCATCCGCTGAACTCTACGGCTCGGACCGTTCTCTGCTCGACTTCGTCTCGCTGCAGCAGGGCGGCTTCGACATCACCGTGCTGGTGCCGGAGGACGGCCCGCTGTGTGCACTGCTGCGTGCGGCCGGTGCCCGCGTGTCCATCGGCGAGGTGTGCAAGGTGCAGCGTCACATGCTGGGCCCACGTGGCCTGGTGCGCACGCTGGCGGCCACCTGGCGGGCTGTGCGCGACATCCGACGGCTGGCCGGTGACCGGCCCTTCGACCTGGTCTACACAAACACCGTAGCCGTGTTCGCCGGCGCCGTGTATGCGCTGCTGTCGCGCCGCCCGCATGTGTGGCACATCCGCGAGATCCTGGCCGGCTCGCCCACACTGAGCCGGGCCTTCCGGGCCATCGTGTCCGCGCTGTCGCGCGTCATCATCTGCAACTCCAACCAGACCCTGGCCTGGATTGCACTGCCGCGCAGCCGCGAGCGCTGCCGCGTGGTGTGGAACGGTGTGGCCGTGGCCGCGCCGGCGGGCCGGCGCGAAGGTGAACGCCGCCAGCGCGGCTGGGCCGACGACACCGTGGTGTTTGCACTGGCGGGGCGCCTCAACGCCTGGAAGGGCCAGCCGCTGGCGCTGGAGGCCTTCGAGCGTGTGCATGCCGCGCTTGGCGAGCGGGTGGCGCTGTGGCTGGTGGGCTCACCGTTCGCGGGGCAGGAGCATTTCGAGCAGGCGCTCAATGCGCAGATCGCGGCGTCGCCGGCCGGCAGCGCCGCGCGGCTGGATGCCTTCAGGCCCGATGTAGAGGCTGTCTGGGAGGCGGCGGACGTGGTCCTGGTGCCTTCAACCGAGCCCGAACCCTTTGGCCGCGTAGCCATCGAGGCCATGGCCTTCGGGCGCCCAGTGATCGCCGCGGCCCATGGCGGGCTGCTGGACATCGTTGCTGACGGCGACAGCGGCCTGCTGGTGGCACCCCGCGACGCGGGTGCGTTGGCCGGGGCCATGCAGCGCCTTGCTACCGACGCCGGCCTACGGGCTCGGCTGGGCGAGAAGGCCCGCACACGACAACAGCAGGTGTTCTCTGTGGACGCCTACGTGCAGGGCGTGACGAGCGCGCTGCAGCACGCATTCGACTCAGCGGCCCCCGTGCGGGGCGCATCCCAACCATGACGACGACCCCAAAGACGCTTCGCATCCTCGGCACCCGAGGCATCCCGGCCGCCCATGGCGGCTTCGAGACCTTCGCCGAACGCCTGGCCCTTTACCTGGTGGCCCGGGGCTGGCGCGTGATCGTCTATTGCCAGGAGACGGGTACCGGCCCGGTGTTCCAGGACGAATGGCGCGGTGTGGAGCGTGTGCGCATCCCGGTCACGGGCGATGGCGCGGCCAGCACCATCGTGTTCGACTGGCGTGCGACGCTGCATGCATCGAACCACCGCGACCTGTGTCTGACCCTGGGCTACAACACGGCCGTCTTCTGTGCCCTGCTGCGCCTGCGCGGCGTGCCCAATGTCATCAACATGGACGGCATCGAGTGGGCGCGGGCCAAGTGGGGCATGGTGGCCAAGACCTGGTTCTGGCTGAACGAGCGGCTGGGTTGCTGGTTGGGCAACCACCTGGTAGCCGACCACCCCGAGATCAAGAAGCACCTGGCGACGCGGGTCAGCGAACGCAAGATCACCATGATCCCGTACGGCGCGGACGAGCTGCGCGACGTGCCGGACGCGCGGGTGCGCGCCATGGGCCTGGAGCCAGGCCGCTACCTGACGCTGATCGCGCGGGCCGAGCCCGAGAATTCCATCCTGGAGGTGGTGTCGGGCTTCTCGGCGGCGCGGCGCGGCATTCAATTGGTGGTGCTGGGCAACTACCAGCCGGGCAATGCCTACCACCAGGCCGTCAAGGCCGCGGCGAGCGACGAGGTGAAGTTCCCTGGGGCGATCTACGACCCGGCGGTGGTGCAGGCGCTGCGCTTTCACAGCCTGGCCTATGTTCACGGCCACCAGGTGGGCGGCACCAATCCCTCGCTGGTGGAGGCGCTGGGGGCGGGCAATCCGGTGCTGGCTCACGCCAATCACTACAACCGCTGGGTGGCCGGCGAGGGTGCGAGCTACTTTGCGTCCAATGCAGAATTTGCGCTACGCCTTGAAGAATTGGTTTCGAACGTCGAGCTGCAAAAGGAGAGGCAGCGTCAAAGCCGCTCCCGACATGCGGAAGTCTTCACTTGGCAGACCATCTTCGAGCAGTATGAAACCCTGCTGTTAAGCTCTGTAGCTACCGTTGCAAGATGAGTCGCAGACGCGATATTGAATTTCTTCGAATAATTGCGACGTTTCTCGTCGTTTGGTATCACTGTCCCAGCGATTTGCCAGATATCGCGTATTCTGGCTTAATTTTTTTTGTTATCGTTAGCACCCACTTTTCGGTGCTGGAAGCCGCTGTTGTTGAGTATGTGAGTGGTAGAAGAATTGGGCGAATTCTGGGTATTTGGTTGATTTGGTATTGTGTATACGCGGCCATTTCAGTGATGGACGGAAAAATCAATCATTACCTTGGCGGATCGGTTGGCGCTCTGCTCTTGGTTGGTCCGGCTGTTCACCTCTGGTACCTGCCTTTTCTAGCGGCTGTTATCTCGGTGTCGACAAAGATTGCCTTGGTCCTTAGGCGTCCCATATTGCTGGTCGGTGTTGGTGCCTTTTACTCAGCAAGCATGTGGCTTGTCGATGAGTGGAGGCCCTGGGCGATGGGGCTCGGCGTGCCGTGGGCGCAATACGTGCACGCTCTGCCGGCTATTTCAGTCGGCGTCCTATTTGCAGCCGCAAGCAAACTGGACTGGCAGGCGCGGGCAGCGTTCTTGCTGTTTATGTTGACTGCTACGCTTCCTGCTTGGCACGCAGTCGGTGTCGGCGTGACCTACTTTGCTGGCGTGGCGTTGGCAGGACCTATTTTGCTTGTATGGCGGCAAGGATGGTTGGTCACCAAGTTCGCGCCACTATCGAAATACATGCTGGGTATCTACCTGATCCACCCGATCTTGATTCGGGGCATCCGCCATGTGCTGGAGGCGGATGGAGTGGTGCTGGCCACGCTGGTGTTCTTGCTGTCGTTGGCTGCCGTCGCGGGAATCTATGCGCTGGCTCCTCGCATTGCCAGGGCAGTGATGTGACGCTTTCGCGTCTTCCGGCGATGGTGCCCAGGATATATTGCGGCTACTACAGCTTGGGAGTGCTGGCGCGCACTGTCAGGAACGGGCTCAGCTCGATCACACTACTGAACCTGCGGCGTCCGCGCCAGGAAATACACGCCAGCCACGACCAGAGCGATGCCGATGGCCTTGTTCATCGTGACCGGCTCGCCCAGCCAGAAGTAGGCGATGACTGCCGCCAGCACGTAGCCCAGCGACAGCATGGGATATGCGACGCTGACGTCGAGCTTGGCGAGCACGGCAATCCACAGCCCGAAGCTGGCGACGTAGAGCGCCAGGCCACCCAGGATGTGCGGGCTGAACGCTGCGCCGAGCAGTATTTGCAGCCAACCCGCGCTGGACAGTTGCGCGAGCTTGTGCGCGCCGGCCTTGAGCACGAACTGTGCGGCCGTGTTGAGCACGACCGCCGTGAGAACCAGGGTGATGGTGAGCGGGTTCATCAGAGGAGTTGCCCCGGATAGGAGGCAACCAGGCCCAGGCCGAGCATGACGGCGATGAGGACGAGGCTCTGCCAGTCCCGCGCCGCGAAGACGACGGGGTCGTCATGGACTTCGCCGCGGTGGGACTTCAGCCAGATGCGACTCAGCCAGTAGACCAGGATGGGAATGGCGCCCCAAAGCACTTGGGGGTGCACGTAGAGACGGGTCACATCGGCACTGTTCACGTAGAGCGCCAGCACCAGGACGGCGCTGTAGCCACTGGCGGCACCAAGGGCGAGCAGCACGACGAGATCGTCGGTGGAGTAGCCGCGTCCGGCGCTGCGGCGCTGGTCAGTGCGCGCCAGCATGCGCATCTCGCCGTAGCGCTTCAGCAGCGCCAGGCTCAGGAACAAGAACATGGAGAAGGCGAGCAGCCAGAACGAGAGCACGATGCCAGTTGCGGCGCTGCCCGCGAGCAGCCGGACGGTATAGAGCGCCGAGAGCATCATGACGTCCACCATCACCTGGGCCTTGAGGCGGATGGAGTAGCTCAGCGTGAGCAGGTAGTACATCAGCAGCACGGCGCCGAACGCGGCCGGCAGCATGAAGCACACGGCCGCGGCGCTGGCGAGTAATACGACGGTGAGCAGGCCCCCCATCGGGACGCTCAGGGCGCCTGCCGCAAACGGGCGCAGGCGTTTGCGCGGGTGACGGCGGTCGGCCTCGATGTCCAGCAGGTCGTTGAACAGGTAGACGCTGGACGCGCACAGCCCGAAGGCGAAGAACGCGAGCACGGCGTGCTTGAGGGCCTGCGTGTCGGTGAGTTGGTGGCCAGCGAGGACGGGCAGGAAGATGAGCAGGTTCTTGAGCCACTGGTGGAGCCGGACGCCCTTGAAAGCGGCGCGCCAGGCACGGAACGGGCTCTCGGTCTGGAAACCGGTCCGCCCGATCTGCTGCGCGGCGGCGCGCACGCCGGCGGTGGCATTGGCGATGGACACCACGCGGGCGGCCTGCCAGACGGCCAGGTCGTCGCGACTGTTGCCGATGTATTCGAACCCGTCCGGGAAGCGCTGGGTGAGGGTGCCCGCTTTGCGCGTCGCCGATAGGTTGAGCTCGGCCGTCGTGGTGGCGAGGACTTCGTCGAAGACGCCCAGGTGGTCGGCGATGGCTTGTGCGTAGCGCCTGGCACTTGCTGTGGCCAGCACGGTGCGGCGGCCCAGTTCGCGCTGCGCGCGAACGTAGGCCAGCACGGGTTCGCAATAGGGCAGGTGCTCGACCTGGATGGCGACCATCTCGGCGATGCGCAACTTGGTAGCCGCCTTGCCGTGGCGCAGCAGCCAGAACGGCACTTTCAGAGCGGCGAAGAAGTTCTGCCGCAGCAACAGCAGAAAGGACTCGAACAGGAGGTCGGTATAGATCAGCGTGCCGTCGAGGTCCACGCAAACGGGAAGGTCCCGCTGGGTGTTGGGAGGAGGGGCGGAAGTCATCGGTCAGGCTCAGTCTTTGCGGTACAGCTCGAAGGCAATGGCGGTCTGGGTGAGTCGGTAGCCACCGGTGCGCAGGACCGGGCGCGCGAGGTCGTCGGGGTCCACGCCTTCCCGCGGGGAGTAGATGATGACGTCGGGGGGCGGCAGCCCGGCGGCGGCGCGGGCTGGATAGTGGGTGTAGGGGATCAGGCCAGGCGGCAGGTCTGCGATGCCGTCAGGCGTCCAGCCGGACAAGTGGTAGTAGCCGATGGCGCGTTCGTTGGCCAGCCAGAGCACCGTCTTGCCTTCGCGCAACGCGGCTTGTGCCCAGCCTGCGGCCTGCCTGTAGTCGTCCTTGCCGTGCCGGTCGGCCAGCCGGATGGCGATGGATGAGGCGGCCAGGGTCAGCAGCAGGGCGGCTGCCAGCATGCGGGACGCCAGTTGCTTGTTGCGCCAGGCGCCGTGCACGAAATACGCCATTGCGAGGCACAGCAGCGGCAGAGCACCGGACAGGTGTCGGCCCACGACGCGCCAGTGCAGCAGCAGCCCGACGCCTGCCAACGCGGCGACGGGCACAAGCAGGGCGATGGCCGTCATGGCGCGCGCGCGGCCGGTAGCGAGCCTGCGCCAGGCCAGGCCCACGCAGGCGAGGGCCAGCGTGGCCGCCGCGAACATGAGGCCGAGCTGGGCCGGGTCGCTCAGCCGAATCTGGGAGCGCAGTTGGTGGCGCGAGGGGCCAAGGCCTGCGGCTCCGAGTAGCTCGATGCCGCCATAGACCAGCCCGGCCACCGAGAAGTTGGCCGCGAGACTGGCGCGGGCGCCGCTGAGGTGGCTGTGGGCCGCGACGATGATGCACAGGGCGCAACCGCCGAGCAGAAGCGCCGTGAAGCCGATCTGGCGTCGAGCGCTGCCGATGAGTGCCAGCATTGCACGAGGGTTCCAGATGACCATGACCAGCAACGCGCCAAGGATCCAGAAGGCGCCCAGGGCGCTACTGCCCACCAGCAAAAAGGTGCCGATCAGGATCTCGCGCCAGCTCGCGTCTAGGTCGTCTTGCTGCGCGGCCAGGTCGAGATTGACGCAACCGGCGAGCAGCCAGCAGGCACCGGCCAGGTGCAGGAGGTAGGGCCGGGCTTCATCCAGCTGATACCAGACAAGGGGGTGAAGGCAGAAGATGGCGATGGTCAGCCAGCGCAGCGCGGCCTGCAGGTGCAGCCGATGCAGCCCCAGCAGTGCGATCAGCAGCCAGGGCACGTTTGCCCAGCGCAACGACAGCTCGCTGCTGCCGAATGCCTGGGTCCATAGATACATGGACAGGTGATAGAGCGGGATCTGCCCGTCGCTGTTGGGGTGGTGCCAGAACCGTTGGGCCCAGTCCATTGGGCCGTTGGCCACGGTGATCGACCAGGTACCGATTTCGTCGGTCCAGAGCGAGCGTTGATCGATGGTGAGTGCCGCCAGGACACCCGTGATGCAGAGAAGAAGAAGCAGGTTGCGGCGGGACGTCATTCGGTCTTTCCGGCACGAAAGGCAGCGCAATGTAGCGTGCCCGCGTGACGGAAAAGTCAATGACGCATCGGTGTCCAGCATCGAGGCTTCATGGGATTGCACATGGCCTGGCGATGTGGCTCCGCGCTCTCGCTGGCAATTTGGCGGGTTGGTACGGTCTGCACCGTCTTACTTCAGCCAAGGCAGTGAGGGGCACCCATTGCAACAATGGATGCCCCGACCAGTCGTGCAAACGAGCGCCCAGGCCGGCCATAAGGCCGCAGCCGCTACTTGGTTGTGGCGAGCGACAGGGTGGAGGACGGCGTCTGGCGGGTTCGTTGGGTGTTCGACGGTGCGATGAGGGTCTGCTGGCCGACCACTTGACCATCCTTCAGCGTACGCAGCGTGATGGTGCCGCCGTTGCCCGCAAGGTCGACGGAATGCAGCTGAACTTGCGTGACGACGATCTGGCCCAATACTGCTACAGCTTGGTCGGCCTGCAGGGCAAGTCCGGTGCTGAGGGTGACCTGACCGGGCTGGTGAAATGCGATGGCAAAGCGAACACCGTCTGCCGACATTGCGCCCTGGGCCGATGCCGTGTTGACCAGTACCTTGGGTCGCGCCACGGCCTGCAGTTGGCTTGCGCCAGCGATGCCATGCACGACGGCATAGGCATAGCTGGCTCCCTGCGGACCGGTCCCGTGATCGATGGCAAGCGTCGCAACCTGGACGGGCTTGGCGGTTGACGCCAAGGCGGCGAAGGCGGTCGTCGTCGGGTCGCTGCCTGTGAGCCTGCGCTCGTTGACGTTTAGGGCGGCGCCCTTGTCATCGAGCAGGATGTAGCCGACGCCGCCGTGTGCCAACCACTTGACATTGCTCTGGGTCGCGTTCCCGGTGCTACTCGAGAGCGTGCCGACACTGGAGTTGGCAGTGCCCACCCAGCGGGTCTGATTCAGCGTGGTACGCACACGTTGCGTGCCGCTGTAGCGGATGTCAGAGCCTAGGGCGACCATCATGTCGCCGTCGACGAACCAGAACTTCTTGGCCAACAAGCCTTGCGTGTTGACCTGCATGCTGGCCATGCCGTTGCTCGCTGCGCTCAGCAAGGCCACCCGTTCTTCGGAGTGGCGCAAGTAGCCTGTGAAGCTGGGCACGAATTCGGGTGCCGTCGTGCCAGGCAGGGCGCTCCAGTCGAGAACGGGCTGTAAGCCCAGGTATTCGTTGCCGTTGCCGCCCCCGACGATGAAGGTGGCGCCAAACGGTGACCAGTATCCCAACAGGTTCTCGCCGTTGCCGGACTCGGTGCCGATGGTGCGCTTTGACACCATCTTGACGGAAAAGTAGCCCTTGGGGGTCTGGTGGGCCAGGAAATCGGAGCGCCAGTAGCCGGTCGTGCTGGTTGTGGTGGGGGCCGCGCTGGTCAGAAGCCGGCCCAGCAGAGTGACAAGCGGAGTGCTGCGGTCAGGGGCCAGATTCAGCAGGCTGCCGATGGGATCACGCAGGACGGTCGGCTTGGGCGTCGAGTCTTGGCGAGTCATTTCGCGACCACGTGCACCCCAGTCCAGCCAGTCGCCGCGCACCAATGGACCGATACCCACCGTCGCGAAGTCGGAAAGCACGTTCATGTCTGCGTTGGCGAAGGCCCAGGCCGTGCCCCTAAGCCAATTGGCCATGTGGACCATGTCAACAAGGTAGGACAGCCCGTAGCCGCCCGAGTAGAGCTGGTTGCCGTGCTGCTGGAAGCTGAGGTCGGCTTGCAGGCCTTCACTCGTGGTGACGGCGAGCGTGGAGCGAAGGGCGTCACGGCCAGTCGCGACATCGGCGCTGGTGTGGGTGAGCGTGCCTTTGACGACGGCCTGGGTGGCGTACCAGACGAGGTTCTGCCCGGTCTTGCGGTCAGCGGGCACAGATGAAAGAGGAACGAAGGTGGCTAACAGCGAGCTGCGCAGGTCGGACGGCAGATCGGCATCCATCAGAACGAGGATGGGCATGAGAGCCGATTGCACACCGATGGTGTTGTGCCACCAGTTGTCGGACTCCGGGTTGCGCAGCACCCATGCGCGCAGTGCACGCAAGATGCCGTCCTTGACTGCGGGCGACTTGCTGTACTTGCCCGTGGAGGTGGAGTAGACGATGGCCATGGCGCGCACCCGTTCGAGGTGTGTCATGGGCTTCCACTCGCCGACGCTGCGGTCGGCGTAGTTGACGTCTGTCCATTCGCCGATTGCCGTCAGCGAGGGGATGGCTGCATCGGCCTGCCAGGCGCTGATGCCGAGGTACTCGGTGCGAATGCGGCTAAGCAGGGTGGTGAAGTCTGCCGCCACAACCTCGGAGGCATTGAGCTGGTTGATGGACGACGATGTGGCTTTGGCTGTCGGACCGGTGCTGGTCTGTGCCTGCCCTGTCGCGGCCAGGACGGCGACTGTCGTCTGCACAGTCTGAGTCGTGCCGGTAGCTGTGGTGGTTGTGGACTTTTGTGCCGTGGACGACGTCGCGGTCGTCGTGGGGGCTGTCGAGCTGGTCTTAATGCTGCTCGAGTCCGTCACCGCGCTCGTGGCGAGCGCGTGAGCGGTCGCACCCTGCGTGTTGGCACCAGTTGCGGTCAGTGCATTAGCTGCCGCGCTGGCCGCGGAGGCAGTCGTTGCCGGCGCGGAGGCGGCGGTGTCTGTGGCCGCAGCCAAGGCGGTGCCACTGGAGGGGTCGGAAGGAGCCAGTGCCGCGGAGGATGTTGGCGATGCCGAGCCACTTTCCGCGCCACCACCGCATCCGGCGGCAAAGGCTGACAGGGTGGCAACAGCGACGGTGAGCGCCACGGTGGATTTCATGGGGACTTCCTGACGATTCAGACAACCCACGCATTCTGGGGGGTGTGCCGCTGTTCGGCCAGCACCACATAGATACAGGGCGTACTGCTTCCCATAGAAATTCACGTTAGCCACCAGCCTTGGCGAGGGGCGTTTTGGCCAAGTTGTGCCGGGCTGAGGCCACAATGTGCTGTTTTGCGCAAATGCGCCTCGTGGCCCTTTGGAGACCTCCGTGAAAGTTCTCGTCACCGGCGCAGCCGGCTTCATCGGCATGCATGTCAGCCAGATCCTGCTGGCGCGCGGCGACCAGGTAGTTGGCCTGGACAACCTGAACGACTACTACAGCCCGCAGCTCAAGCACGACCGGCTGGCGCGGCTGACCGGCAAGCCGGGTTTCAGCTTCGTGAAGATGGACGTGGCGGACCGCGAGGGCATCGCCAAGCTGTTCGCCGAGGAGCGCTTCGACCGCGTCGTGCACCTGGCTGCCCAGGCCGGCGTGCGCTATTCCATCGAGAACCCGCACGCCTACATCGACAGCAACATCGTCGGCTTCACCAACATCCTGGAAGGTTGCCGCCACAGCGGCGTGCAGCACCTGGCCTATGCGTCCAGCTCCAGCGTGTATGGCGGCAACACGCTGATGCCGTTCTCGGAGCATCACGGCGTCGACCACCCGATCAGCCTCTACGCGGCCACGAAGAAGGCCAACGAGTTGATGGCGCACACCTACTCGCACCTGTTTGGGCTGCCGACGACGGGCCTGCGCTTTTTCACGGTCTACGGGCCCTGGGGCCGGCCGGACATGGCGCTGTTCCTGTTCACCAAGGCCATCATCGAAGGGCGGCCCATCAACGTGTTCAACCACGGCAAGATGATCCGCGACTTCACCTACATCGACGACATCGCCGAGGGTGTCGTCCGAGTGCTGGACCGCACGGCGACTTCCGACCCGGGCTACGACCCCGACAAGGCCGACCCGGCGCGCTCCAGCGCGCCGTACCGGATCTTCAACATCGGCAACCATGCGCCCATCCAACTGATGAGCTTCATCGAGGCCATCGAGCAATCGGTGGGCCGCGAGGCGGTGAAGAATTTCATGCCGCTCCAGGACGGCGACGTGCCTGCCACGCATGCCGACGTGGAGGAACTGGCGGCCTGGACGGACTTCCGGCCGGCGATGCCCGTACCAGAAGGCATTCAGCGTTTTGTCGCCTGGTACCGGGACTACTACAAGGTCTGATGCCCACGGGCATGTCACGTGCTTGCGTTACAAACGGCTGAACCGTTTTTGCTGCTTTTCAAGAAGGACAACGAATGAAAGTCACCGCCATCGGCACCGGCTATGTGGGCCTGGTCACCGGCGCCTGCCTGGCCGAGATGGGCAACCACGTGGTCTGCCTGGACGTGAACCCGGAAAAGATCCGCATCCTCAACGATGGCGAGATCCCCATCCACGAGCCGGGCCTGCTGGAGGTGGTGCGCCGCAACGTGACCGCCGGTCGCCTGCAGTTCACGACTGATGTGGACATGGCCGTCCAGCACGGCACGCTGCTGTTCATCGGCGTGGGTACGCCGCCGGACGAGGATGGCTCTGCCGACCTGCAGTACGTCGTTGCTGCGGCCCGCTCCATTGGCCAGCGCATGACGGACTACAAGGTCATCGTTGACAAGAGCACGGTGCCTGTCGGCACCGCCGACAAGGTGCGTGCTGCCGTCAAGGAAGAGCTGGTCAAGCGCGGTCTGGGCGACATGGCCTTCGCCGTGGTCTCCAACCCGGAGTTCCTGAAGGAAGGTGCGGCGGTCGACGACTTCATGAAGCCGGACCGCGTCGTCGTCGGTTCGGACGACGAACAGGCCACGCTGCTGATGCGCGCGCTGTACGCGCCCTTCAACCGCACCCAGGACCGCATGCTGGTCATGGACGTCAAGAGCGCCGAGTTCACCAAGTACGCAGCCAACGCGATGCTGGCCACGCGCATCAGCTTCATGAACGAGCTGGCGCTGCTGGCCGAGAAGGTGGGCGCGGACATTGAGCTCGTGCGTCGCGGCATCGGTTCCGACCCGCGCATCGGCTACCAGTTCCTCTACGCCGGTGCCGGCTATGGCGGCTCCTGCTTCCCCAAGGACGTGAAGGCCCTGGTGAAGACCGCTGCTGACAACGGCATCCCGCTGAAGGTGCTGACCGCCGTGGAAGAGGCCAACGAGCGCCAGAAACGCGTGCTGGTGGACAAGGTGGTCGAGCGCTTCGGCAACGACCTCAAGGGCCGCCGTTTCGCGGTCTGGGGCCTGGCGTTCAAGCCCAACACCGATGACATGCGCGAGGCGCCGTCGCTGGTCGTCATCGACGAGCTGACCCGGCGCGGCGCGACCGTGGCGGCCTACGACCCGGTGTCCATGCCCGAGACGGCCCGCGTGCTGGGCCCCCGCGATGACGTCACGCTGGTGGACCGCGCTGATGCGGCGCTGTCTGGCGCCGACGCGCTGCTGATCGTGACGGAGTGGAAGGAATTCCGCACGCCTGATTTCGATGCCATCAAGGGCAGCCTGAAGGCACCAGTCGTCTTCGATGGCCGCAACCTGTACGACCCCAAGCTGATGAAGACGCTGGGGATCGACTACCGCGGCATCGGACGCGGCTGATTCCCTGCTCGACCTGAAAGCAAAGCGCCCTCCGATGGAGGGCGCTTTGCGTTGCTCTGGGCTTGGAGTGCCTCCCGAAAGTCGAGTGGACGTCCAGGTGCCGGCCCGCCGTGGTTGGCGACCTACTTCTTGGGTGCCGCAGAAGCTGCCGGCGCCGGCGCAGCGGCCGCTGCACCAGGCTGGGCGTCCTTGAGCCAGGTGCCCTTGTCGGCCATGCAGGCCTTCTTGGTCTTGGACATGTCCATGGTGCCGTCAGCCTGCTTGCAGTGATGGTTTTGGCGTGTGCCGGCGTGCTTGGCTGGCGCTGCGTCCTTGGTATCAGCGGCAAACACCGTGGTGCCGGTGGCTAGGGCGGCAGAGACCAGAACGATGCCGAGCAGATTCTTGGAAATCATCTTGAGTCCTTTGGTGTGTTGCCGGGGAAGAGCACGCAAGGATGCGTGGCAAGAGAATCATCCGCCTGGCACCAAAGTATGTCACCCGAAGTGACGCCCGCAAGCCTGGCTGCGGTCACGATGAAGTCCTTTTGACCAGTCCCAGGCGTTGCATCGGACGCGAGGATTTGCGGCGCTTCGCACCAGGGCCGCGCCGCGCGTTGAAATCCCATGCCGGTGGCGCTTGCCAGCCCCAGGTGATCGAGGCTGGCGTACGCGGGGGGGGGGGGGGCAGTTCAGTCGAAGGTCCTGGCGTCGGCCAGCAGCGGGGCCACGACGTCCTTGGGCGACAACTGTGGCGTGATGCCGTCCAGCGGCCAGGCGATGCCGATGCTGGGATCGTCCCAGCGGACGGCGCCTTCGCATTCGGGGGCGTAGCGACCGCTGGTCTTGTAGAGGAAATCGGCCGTCTCGCTGATGACGACGAAGCCGTGCGCGAAGCCGGGCGGAATCCACAGCTGGCGCTGGTTCTCGGCGGACAGCTCATAGCCGACCCAGCGACCAAAGTTGGGGCTGGAGCGGCGCATGTCCACCGCCACGTCGAAGACGGCGCCGGACACGCAGCGCACCAGCTTGCCCTGCGCATGGGGGTCGAGCTGGTAGTGCAGGCCGCGCAGCACGCCACGCGCAGAACGCGAGTGGTTGTCCTGAACGAAATGCACGTCGTAGCCAAGGGCAGTGTTGAACCGCGCCTCGTTCCAGCTCTCCGTGAAGAAGCCGCGGGCGTCACCGAAGACCTTGGGCTCGACGATCAGGACCTCGGGCAGCGCGGTGTGGGTGAGCTGCAGCATGGGTTCAGAAGGCCTTTTCGGTCAGCACCTTGAGCAGGTACTGGCCATAGCCGTTCTTGGCCAGCGGCTTGGCCAGCGCTTCCAACTGCGCTGCGTTGATCCAGCCGGCCCGAAAGGCGATTTCCTCCGGGCAGGCGACCTTGAGGCCCTGACGCTTTTCCAGCGTGGCGATGAACTGGCCAGCTTCCATCAGGCTGTCGTGCGTGCCCGTGTCCAGCCAGGCGTAGCCGCGACCCATGATCTCGACGTTGAGCTGGCCGCGCTTGAGGTATTCGGCGTTGACGTCGGTGATCTCCAGCTCGCCGCGCGGGCTGGGCTTGATGGCAGCTGCGATGTCGCAGACCTGCTCGTCGTAGAAGTACAGGCCGGTGACGGCGTAGTTGCTCTTCGGCGCCTTGGGCTTTTCCTCGATGGAGAGGGCGCGCTTGTTGGCGTCGAAGTCGACCACGCCGTAGCGCTCGGGGTCGTGCACGTGATAGGCGAAGACGCTGGCGCCGGTGTCCCGGCGCGTCGCGTTGCCGAGCAGGCCAGCGAAGTCGTGGCCGTAGAAGATGTTGTCACCCAGGACCAGCGCGCTGGGCGCGCCGCCGACGAAGTCGCGGCCGAGAATGAAGGCCTGGGCCAGGCCGTCGGGGCTGGGTTGCACGCAGTAGCTGATGTTCAGACCCCAGCGCGAGCCGTCGCCCAGCAGGGACTCGAAGCGCGGCGTGTCCTGCGGCGTGCTGATCAGCAGGATGTCGCGGATGCCCGCGAGCATCAGCGTGCTCAGCGGGTAATAAACCATGGGCTTGTCGTAGACCGGCAGCAGCTGCTTGCTGACGGCCAGCGTGGCCGGGTGCAGGCGCGTGCCAGAGCCGCCAGCGAGGATGATGCCTTTGCGGTTTTTCATCGGAAGTCTCAAAGAATTTCGTTCAGCATGCGTTCCACGCCCTGCTGCCAGGGCGGCAGGCGCAGGCCGAAGCGCTGCTGCAGCTTGGCCGTGGACAGGCGCGAGTTCAGCGGGCGGCGCGCGGGCGTCGGGTAGTCGCTGGTCGGGATCGGCAGGATCTGGTCCGGTGCGACCTTGACGACCTTACCTCGCTCGCGTGCGAATTCGATGACCATGCGCGCGTAGTCATGCCAGCTCGTCTGGCCCTCGGCGACTGCGTGGTAGGTGCCCGTCAGCGCCGGGTTCACGCGGGCGGCGCGCAGCATGTGGACTGTCAGGTCGGCCAGCAGGTCGGCGCCGGTCGGGGCGCCGATCTGGTCCGCGATGACCTTGAGTTGGTCGCGCTCGGCTGCCAGGCGCAGCATGGTCTTGGCGAAGTTGCCGCCGCGGGCCGCATAGACCCAGCTGGTACGCAGGATCAGGTGCTGGCAGCCACTGGCGCGGATGGCGTCCTCGCCTTCGGCCTTGGTGCTGCCGTAGACGCTCAGCGGCGCGATGGGGGCATCCTCGTCGCGCGGCTGGTCACCGCTGCCGTCGAAGACGTAGTCCGTTGAGTAGTGAACGAGCAGCGCGCCCAGGCGCTTGGCTTCGATGGCGAGCAGGGCGGGCGTCGTCGCGTTGATCTGGCGCGCGAGGTCGGGTTCGCTCTCGGCCTTGTCCACGGCGGTATGGGCCGCGGCATTGACGATGACTTCCGGCGCCATGGCCTGCACGCGCGCCAGCAGCTGTTCCGGCTGCGTGAAATTACCACCGTCGTCGTGGTCCAGCGCCACAACCTCGCCGACCACGGCCAGCGAGCGCTGCAGTTCCCATCCGACCTGGCCGCCCTTGCCGAGTAGAAGGATCTTCATGCCGCGGTGTACTGCTGACTGATCCAGTCGCGGTAGGCGCCGCTTTGCACGCGGCCGACCCAGTCCGGGTGGTCGAGGTACCACTGCACCGTCTTGCGGATGCCGGTCTGGAAGGTCTCGGCCGGCCGCCAGCCGAGTTCGCGCTCGATCTTGCGGGCGTCGATGGCGTAGCGGCGGTCGTGGCCGGGGCGGTCCTTCACATAGGTGATCAGGCGCTCGTACTTGCCGGCGGGGTCGGGCCGCAGTTCGTCCAGCAGCGCGCAGACGATCTTGACGATGTCGATGTTGGCCTGCTCGTTCCAGCCGCCGATGTTGTAGGTCTCGCCCAGCTTGCCGCCGGCCAGCACGGCGCGGATGCCGCTGCAGTGGTCGGTCACGTAGAGCCAGTCGCGGATCTGCTGGCCGTCGCCGTAGACGGGCAGGGGCTTGCCCGCCAGCGCGTTGACGATCATCAGCGGGATCAGCTTCTCGGGGAAGTGATAGGGCCCGTAGTTGTTGGAGCAGTTGGTCGTGACGACCGGCAGCCCGTAGGTGTGGTGCCAGGCGCGCACGAGGTGGTCGCTGGCGGCCTTGCTGGCCGAGTAGGGGCTGTTGGGCTCGTAGGGGTTGGTCTCGGCGAAGGGCGGATCCTCGGCCTTCAGCGAGCCGTAGACCTCGTCGGTCGAGACGTGGTGGAACCGAAAAGCCGCCTTGGCGTCGCCGTCCAGCGCGCTCCAGTAGCCGCGCGCAGCCTCCAGCAGCGTGAACGTGCCGTCCACATTGGTGCGCATGAAGGCACCGGGGCCGCTGATGGAGCGGTCCACATGGCTCTCGGCCGCGAAGTGAACGACGGCACGCGGCTGGTGGGTCGCCAGCAGGCCGTCGATGAGGGCGCGGTCGCAGATGTCGCCCTTGACGAAGGTATGGCGGGCGTCGCCGTCCAGGCTGCTGAGGTTTTCGAGGTTGCCCGCGTAGGTCAGCACGTCCAGGTTAACGACGGGCTCGTCAGACTGGCGCAGCCAGTCGAGCACGAAGTTGCTGCCGATGAAACCGGCGCCGCCGGTGACGAGGATGGTCATGGCTCAGGCCCTGCCGTAGGTGTCTTCGAAGCGGACGATGTCGTCCTCGCCCAGGTAGGAGCCGGACTGGACCTCGATGATCTCCAGCGGCACCTTGCCGGGGTTGGCCAGGCGGTGGGTCTGGCCCAGCGGGATGTAGGTGGACTGGTTCTCGGTCAGCAGAATGGTCTTGTCGCCGTTGACGATCTCAGCCGTGCCGCTGACGACGATCCAGTGCTCCGCCCGGTGGTGGTGCATCTGCAGGCTCAGGGAGGCGCCCGGCTTGACCATGATGCGCTTGACCTGGTGGCGCGGACCGTTGTCGATGCTGTCGTACCAGCCCCAGGGACGGTGGACCTTGCGGTGCAGGGCCTGCTCGCCACGCTGTTCGGCACCCAGGCGGTTGACGATCTGCTTGACCTCCTGGCTGCGCGCGCGGTCACTGACCAGCGCAGCATCGGGCGTTTCCACGACGACGATGTCGGTCAGACCCACGACGCCCACGAGGCGGCTCGTGGCATGAACCAGCGTGTTGCGGCTGTCGGCAATCAGCGCGTCGCCGACGAAGGCGTTGCCGTTGGCGTCCTTGTCGGCCACCTGCCAGACAGCCTCCCACGCGCCGAGGTCGTTCCAGCCCGCGTCCAGAGCCACCATGCGCAGCGGGATGTCGGTGTCGGGGCAGCGTTCCATGACCGCGTAGTCGACCGATTCACTGGGCACGGCGGCAAACTCGGCCTTGCCGGGACGCACGAACTTGGCGTCCGTCTTGCGAACATCCCAGGCCGCACGGGTCGCAGCGGCGATGTCGGGACGGAAGCGCTCCAGCGCCTTCATCCACACGCTGGCGCGCAGCACGAACATGCCGCTGTTCCAGTAGTAGTGGCCTTCGGCCAGGTAGCGCTGGGCGGTCTCGAGATCGGGTTTTTCGACGAACTGGGCCACCGAGAGGCCGCCGGCTTCACCCGCCGTGCGGATGTAGCCGTAGCCGGTCTCGGGCCGGTCCGGAGTGATGCCCAGGATGGTGATGGCGCCCTCGGCGGCCAGGCGGATCGCGTCCTGCAACGCAGCCGTGAAGGCGGCCCCGTCGGTGACGGTCTGGTCGGCCGGCGTGACGACGAGCACCGGGTCGTGGCCACCCTCGAGCGCGGCCAGGGCGGACAGCGTCAGCGCCGGTGCGGTATTGCGGCCCAGCGGCTCCAGCAGCACGCTGCTGGGCTCCAGCTTCGCCTCGCGCAGTTGGTCCAGCACGAGGAAGCGGTGTTCCTCGTTGCCGACGATGCAGGGGGCGGCCAGTTCGAACTCGGGCGAGGCGAGGGCGGCCAGGCGGCGTGCGGCCAGTTGGAACAGGCTTTCGTTGCCCGACAGCACCAGGAATTGCTTGGGGTAGCCGGCGCGCGACAGCGGCCACAGCCGGGTGCCGGAGCCGCCAGCCATGATGACGGGAAGGACGGAGGTCTTGTCGGAAGACATATCGGATCGGATCAATTGAAACCGTGGGGATTGAGGTGTTGCCAGCGCCAGCTGTCCTGGCACATGCGTGCGAGGTCCAGCTTGGCCTCCCAGCCGAGCAGCTCGCGGGCCAGCGCGGGATCGGCCCAGCAGGCGGCGACGTCGCCGGCACGGCGCGGGGCGACTTCGTAGGGCACGCTGCGGCCGCTGGCCGCTTCGTAGGCGCGGACCAAGTCCAGCACGCTGTAGCCGCGTCCGGTGCCGAGGTTGACGGTCAGCGAGCCCGGATTGGCCAGCAGCCAGCGCAGCGCCGCGACATGGCCTTCGGCCAGGTCGGTCACGTGGATGTAGTCGCGCACGCCGGTGCCGTCGGGCGTGGGGTAGTCGTTGCCGAAGACTGACAGTCGGTCGCGGCGCCCCACGGCCACCTGGGCGACGTAGGGCATCAGGTTGTTGGGCGTGCCGCGCGGGTCCTCGCCGATGCGACCGCTTTCATGGGCGCCCACCGGGTTGAAGTAGCGCAGGCAGGCGGTCTGCCAGGCCGGGTCGGCCAGCCCCAGGTCACGCAGGATTTGCTCGCCCATCAGCTTGGTCGCGCCGTAGGGGCTGGTCGTCGAGGTCGGCGTGTCCTCGCGCAGCGGCAGCTGGTCGGACATGCCGTAGACGGTGGCGCTGGAGCTGAAGACCATGCGCGTGCAGCCGTGGCGCTTCATGACCTCGCAGGTGTTGACCAGGCCGCCGAGGTTGTTGCGGTAGTAGGCCAACGGTTGGCTGACCGACTCGCCGACGGCCTTGAATGCCGCGAAATGCACCACTGCAGCCGGCCGGTAGCGGCCGAAGATCTCGTCCAGCGCCGCGGCGTCGCAGACGTCGGCGCGTTCGAACTCGATGGGTGCCGTTGCCAGCTCCGCCAGGCGTTCCAGCACGACGGGCGAGCTGTTGGCGAAGTTGTCGACGCCGACGACGCGGTAGCCGGCCTGCTGCAGCGCCAGCCAGGTGTGCGAGGCAATGTAGCCGGCCGCCCCCGTGAGCAGGATGGTGGTCATCGGAAGAGATCAGTAGAGGATGGCTTGGCCGGTGCAGCCGTAGCTGGCAGCGCTGTAAACGTATTGCGCAACGCTGCTGTCGCGGCTGGCATGGTCGTATTGGCAACCCAGGCTGAGCCCGCGCGAGAAGGCCCAGCGCAGGCCGACGTTGTAGGCGGTGTTGTCATCCCTGGCGTCGAAGACGGCGACGCCGGCGTCGCTGCTGCGGCGCGCGCGGTTGCTGCTGGCCCTGGCGTTGAGGCTGAGCTTGCCGGTCAGCGCGTAGCTGCTGGCGAGCTGCCAGGTGGTGTAGACGCGGTTCAGGTCGGTCGTCTGAACCGCGCTTTCCTGGCCTGTGTCGCGGGCAAATTGCAGGTTGAACTGCAGCTTGGCCGTCGGTAGCCAATCCCAGCTGACGCTGCCCGTCGTGCCGCTGAAGTCGCGCAGGACATCGAGGCTGTTGTTGGTCCTGCTGCGGCTGATGCGGGTGTTCAGCGTGCTGTGGCCGCCGATGCTCCAGCGCGTCGTGAAGTCGAAATCGTCACGCTTGTAGTCGTTGACCGCGCTGACGACCTCGAAAGTCAGGGTGTCGGGATTGAACGCGATACCCACCGGGTAGCGCGAATGCTTACCCTTGGTGTGGCGCGCGGCCAGCCCCAGTCTCACGTTGCCCGCGGGTGTCGCATACAGGCCCAGCGAGCCGGTGTCCTGCGAAAATGCGAAACGGTCGTACTCCTCGGCGGTGAACTTGCGCTGGCGGTGCGACCAGCCGCCTTCGACCGTGTAGCGCGTCGCGACACCCAGGCGCGCCAGGGCCTGGTACTCGTCGTTGCGCTCGGTGTTCTTCTTGAGAATGGGGTTGACGCCGTTGCCAATGTTGAAGTCCGCCAGCGATCGGTCAGACTTGGCGCTCAGCGTGCCGGACAGGTCCCCCAGGGTTTGCCAGTCCAGCGCCGTGCGCAGCGAGTAGGACTGGTTGTTCAGGTCCCGGTTGCTGCTGTAGCGGTTGTCCTGCAGCGAGCCGTCCACCCTGACGTGCTGGCGGCCGAGCTTCTGGTCCAGCCCGCCCAGCAGTCCTGCGCTGACGACGCTGTCGCTGTTGGTGGCACCTGCCTGGCGGTAGACATTGGAGACATGCGAGACGCCGAGCGAGCCGCCCACGTAAAAGGGGGCCGCGTCGTCGGTCTGGGCCAGCACGGGGGCGGCCAGCGTCGCAGTCGCGAAGACGGCCGCCAACTGCGAAAGGCGGGAGGGGAAGGTGAGTGACTTAATAGGCATGACGGTCGAACACCACCAGCCGCACGGTGCGCAGGATGATCTGCAGATCCAGAGCCAGCGACCAGTTGCGCAGATATTCCAGATCGTATTCGACGCGCGCCACCATCTTGTCGATGGTGTCGGTCTCGCCGCGCAGGCCGTTGACCTGGGCCCAGCCGGTGATGCCGGGCTTGACCTTGTGACGCACCATGTAGGCCTTGATGAGCTTGCGGTATTCCTCGTTGTGGGCGACCGCGTGCGGTCTCGGACCCACGATGCTCATGCGGCCTTGCAACACGTTGATGAATTGCGGCAATTCGTCCAGCGACGTGCGGCGGATGAAGGCGCCGAACGGCGTGATGCGCGCGTCGCCCTTGGTCGCCTGCTTGACCACGGCACCGTTGTCCTGCGTGCGCATCGAGCGGAACTTGTAGACGATGATCTCCTCGCCATCCAGGCCATTGCGGCGCTGCTTGAAGATGACGGGGCCGGGTGAGCTGAGTTTCACGCCGATGGCCAACGCCAGCAGGATGGGCGAGATCAGCACCAGGATGATGGCGGACAGCATGATGTCGCTGACCCGCTTGATGAGCTGGTTCGTGCCGGTGAAGGGCGTCTCGCAGATGCCAACGACCGGAACGCCGCTGATGTCCTGCAGCCGGCCCTGGATGATGCTGATGCCGAACACGTCGGGCACGAAGAACAGCGAAGCCGTGGTGCCCTGCACCTGCTCCAGCAACTCCACGATGCGCGGCTGGGAGCCCAACGGCAGGGTGATGTAGACCTCGCGCACGCCCTTGTCGCGCACATATTCGCTGAGTGTGGACAGCGAGCCCAGCAGTTCGGGGCCCGCTTCCGCGTGCAGGCGCTCGGGGTTGCGGTCGTCGAAATAGCCCAGACAGATGACCCCCTGGGTGTCGCGCAGCGCCCGCGCCACCTTGTAGCCCAGCGCTCCGGCGCCCACGACCACGGCGGTGCGGCGCGCGCTGGGGTCGCGGGCTCGCCACTGCTGCACGCGCCGGCCCAGGGCGATGGCGGCGATCTGGAAGATGGGCGTGATGATGGCCCACCACAACAGCACCTCGTCTTCGAAGTAGTGCAGGCTGTTCGTCGCGTAGCCGCATAGCATCAGGATGCCCAGCAGCACCAGCCAGGACGACAGCACGTCGACCAGCGCGCTGGCGGGGTGGTCGTTGAAGCGGTTGCGGCCCGGGAAGGTCAGCGCAAAGACCAGCAGGCACAGCGTCAGCGTCGGCCGCATGACCGGCTCATCGAAATGGCCGTTCACCAGCAGGAAGGTCATGACGATGATGCCCGGCTCAAGGAAGGCGGCAATCAGCGATTCGACCGACTGCGGTGCGCTGTAGAACGTCCTCTTGTAGCTGCGGTCCTCGAACATCGTGGGGAAATCTGTTGCCCGTGCGGGCGAAGGGCTTGCAAAAAGCGATCCGGGATTCTCCACCAACAATTTTGACAACCCGCCGGGGCTCGTCCCCTGTTCAGGGTCCGCTGCCTACAATCTTGCGCATGTCTGCCCCCTGGCCATTGCCCTCCCTGTCACCGCTGCTGATGCCGGCCCTCCAGGACCGTCTCGTGCTGCTGATCAACCATGTCGTGTCGCGGGAGCCGATCGCCGCGCAAAGGCTGCGGCCGCTGACCGGGCGGGGCCTGGTCGTGCACCTGGCGCGCTGGCCGGCGCTGCTGCCGGCGGCTCCGGATTTGATACTTGGTGTTACACCTGCTGGGCTGTTCGAGCGGCTGGATGTTGCGCCAGCGGGCCAGGGCGGCCTGCGCATCGAGATCGACGCGTCCAATCCGGCCAAGCTGGCGCTGGGTGCCCTCAGCGGCGGGTCTCCCGGTGTCAGCGTCCAGGGCGATGCCGCCTTTGCGGGCGAGATGCACTGGCTGCTGGACAACCTGCGCTGGGACATCGAGGACGATCTCGCGGCCGTGGTCGGCCCGTTGGCGGCGCGCCAACTGGCCCAGTTCGGCCGCACGCTGCGGCGCTCGCTGTCGGGCATGGCGCAGCGTTTTGCGCCCGCGATGTCCGGTAGCGGCACATGAGGTTTGTCTCGCGGCTGCTGGTCATCCTGTGGACGGTCTGGCGCTTCGGTCTCGATGACCTGGCCTTGTCGGGGCTGCGCCGACGGCGCTTTCAGCTGCTGCGTCGGCTGACCCGCCTGGGCCGCCGCTGGCAGGAGCCGCGCGGGGTGCGCCTGCGCCTCGCTCTGGAGCATCTGGGCCCCATTTTTGTGAAGTTCGGGCAGGTGCTGTCCACGCGGCGCGACCTGCTGCCGCACGACGTGGCCCAGGAACTGGCCAAGCTGCAGGACCGTGTGCCGCCCTTCCCGGCGGCGCAGTCGCGCGAACTGGTGGAGCGCGCCTTCGGCCGGCCTCTGGAGGAGCTGTTCGCCAGCTTCGAGGCAGAGCCGGTGGCCAGCGCCAGCATCGCGCAGGTGCATTTCGCGACGCTGAAGGACGGCCGCGAGGTGGCCGTCAAGGTGCTGCGCCCCGGCATGCTGGATGTCATCGACGACGACTTGTCGCTAATGCGCAAGCTCGCGGTCTGGATCGAGCGTTTCTCGGCGGACGGCCGGCGCCTGAAGCCGCGCGAGGTCGTCGCCGAGTTCGACAACTACTTGCACGACGAGCTGGACCTCGTCCGCGAGGCGGCCAACGCCGCCCAGCTGCGCCGCAACATGGCCGGGCTGGACATCATCATGGTGCCTGAGATGCACTGGGACCTGTGCAGCCCCCAGGTCATCGTCATGGAGCGCATGAAGGGCGTGCCCATCTCGCACCGGCCGGCGCTGGATGCCGCCGGCATCGACATCAAGAAGCTGGCGCGCGACGGCGTGACCATCTTCTTCACGCAGGTCTTCCGCGACGGCTTCTTCCATGCCGACATGCACCCCGGCAACATCCAGGTCAGCCTGGCGCCGGAGACCTTCGGGCGCTACATCGCTCTGGATTTCGGCATCATCGGCACGCTGACCGAGGTGGACAAGGACTACCTGGCGCAGAACTTCATCGCCTTCTTCCAGCGTGACTACAAGCGCGTTGCCGAATTGCACATCGCCTCCGGCTGGGTGCCGGCCGAAACCCGCGTCGATGCGCTGGAGAGCGCCGTGCGTGCCGTCTGCGAGCCGCATTTCGACCGGCCGCTGAAGGAC
Organism: Burkholderiales bacterium; assembly: GCA_016195825.1. GTDB lineage: Bacteria > Pseudomonadota > Gammaproteobacteria > Burkholderiales > Burkholderiaceae_C > Pelomonas. Next base: position 25,684 of record JACPYV010000204.1, read on the forward strand.
ATCTCGCTGGGCCAGGTGCTGATGCGGTTGTTCCAGACCTCGCGCCGCTTCAACGTCGAGATCCAGCCGCAGCTCGTGCTGCTGCAAAAGACGCTGCTCAACGTCGAGGGCCTGGGGCGCCAGCTGGACCCCGAGCTGGACCTCTGGGCGACGGCCAAGCCGTTCCTGGAGCGCTGGATGAACGAGCAGGTCGGCTGGCCGGCGCTGACCAAACAGCTGCAGAAGGAAGCGCCGCGCTTCGCCCAGCTCATCCCCGAGCTGCCTCGGCTGCTGCATGACGCGCTCAAGGGCCAGGCGCAGCGCGGCGGTGACGCCGAGATCGGCGCATTGGTACGGGAATTGCGCAGCACCAACCGGCTGCTGTCCGGCCTGCTGTGGGGCGCGGCCGGCTTCGCGTTCGGCGTCGCGGCGGCCTGGCTGACCGTGCGCTTTCTGGGCATCAGTCCCTAGCCGCGGCGCGCCTTGGCAACTTCATAATCCGCGCCACTTTTTCCGGCCCACCGTTCGCCCGTACCCATGAACACCACGCTGATCGTTTTTGTCGTGCTCTACCTGCTCGGCACGCTGGGCATCGGCGTCTGGGCAGGCACGCGGATCAAGAACACGGCGGACTTTGCCATCGCCGGCCGCAGCCTGCCCCTCATCATGGTCATCACGACCACCTTCGCGACCTGGTTCGGCGCGGAGACGGTGATGGGCATCCCGGCCAAGTTCGTGCAGGGCGGCCTGGGTGCCATCATCGAAGACCCTTTCGGCGCAGGGCTTTGCCTGGTCTTCGTGGGCCTCTTTTTCGCCGCCAAGCTCTACCAGAAGAACCTGCTGACCATCGGCGACTTCTACCGCCAGCGCTACGGCAAGGGCGTCGAGATCTTCTGCTCGCTGGCCATCATCCTGAGCTATCTGGGCTGGGTGGCGGCACAGGTCACGGCGCTGGGCCTTGTGTTCAACATCCTGACCAATGGCGCCATGAGCGCCGAGATGGGCATGATCGTGGGACTGATGGCCGTGCTGGTCTACGTCGTCATCGGCGGCTTCCTGGCGGTCGCCTGGACGGACTTCATCCAGATGATCGTGCTGGTCATCGGCCTGTCGGTCATTGCCGTGTTCTCGGCCGACCTGGCCGGCGGCGCCGGCGTGGTGCTGGACCTGGCCGCCAAGAAGGACCTGGGCAAGTTCTTCCCCGAGCCCACGTTCACCCAGATCGCAATGTTCCTGGGCGCGGCGCTGACCATGATGCTGGGCTCCATCCCGCAGCAGGACGTGTTCCAGCGCGTCATGTCCGCCAAGGATGCCAAGACCGCAAAGCGCGGCGCCATGATCGGCGGCTTCAGCTACATCGCCTTCGCCTTCGTGCCCATGTTCATCGTGCTGTCTGCCGTGGCCGTCATGGGCGACAAGGCCCTGGACCTGGCGCAGAACGACTACCAGCGCGTGCTGCCCACCTTCATCATGGGCCACATGCCGCTGCTGATGCAGATCCTGTTCTTCGGTGCGCTGCTGTCGGCCATCAAGAGCACCTCGTCGGCCACGCTGCTGGCGCCCACGACCAGCTTCGTCGAGAACATCCTCAAGCAGATCCGCCCCGGCATGAGCGACCGGCAGCAACTGGTCGCGATGCGCATCACGCTGGTCATCTTCGCCTTCTGCGTGCTGGCCTACTCGATCGCGCTGCAGGGCACGCCCATCTATGAACTGGTCAGCGCTGCCTACCAGGTGACGCTGGTGGCGGCCTTCGTGCCGCTGGCCTTCGGCCTGTACTGGAAGCGCGCAACGACACAGGGCGCGGTGTTCTCCATCTTCGCCGGCATCGCCGTCTGGGTGGCCTTCTTCCCGCAGGTCACGACTTGGGGCGAGCGCTTCCCGGGGCAGCTGGCCGGCCTGATCGCGGCCCTGACCGGCATGCTGGTCGGTTCGCTGCTGCCGCAGTGGCTGACCAACCGCCACGAGCACGTCAGCCACCATCTGCAGCCGCATCCCTGAACGCGGACGGCCAGCCTCCTCTAAAATGGCGGGCTTTTCGCCCTGGATCGACCCGCCATGCCCATTTACGCCTACCGCTGCAGCGCCTGTGGCCATGCCAAGGACGTGCTGCAGAAGCTCTCCGACGCGCCGCTGACCACCTGCCCGGCCTGCGGGGCGGAGAGTTTTTCCAAGCAAGTCACCGCCGCCGGCTTCCAGCTCAAGGGTTCGGGCTGGTATGCGACCGACTTCAAGGGCGGCGGCACGGCTCCTGCCGCGGCAGCCCCTGCGGCGGCGGCCACTGAGGCGCCCAAGGCCGAGGCCAGCAGCGCCTCGTCGTCATCCACCCCCTGCGGCGGCTCCTGCGCCTGCCACTGAACAGGACCCCCGTGGGCGCGTCATTTCGCAAATACCTGGTCGCCGGCCTGCTGGTCTGGCTGCCTCTGGCCATCACGATCTGGGTGCTGGCCCAGGTGCTGGACGTCGTCAACGGCGTCTTCGGCTCGCTGCTGGCCGCACTGGCCCTGGTCATGCCGGGCTCGTTCCGCGAGGCCATCCTGGGGCTGCACCATGTGCCGGGCCTGGGCCTGGTCATCCTGGCGGGCGGCCTGCTGGCCACGGGCGTGTTCGTCGCCAACATCTTCGGCCAGTGGCTGCTGACGCAGTGGGACCGGTTGATGTCCCACATCCCCATCGTCAAGAGCATCTACAGCTCGGTCAAGCAGGTGTCGGACACGCTGTTCTCCAGCAGCGGCAACGCCTTCCGCGAGGCCGTGCTGGTGCAGTACCCGCGCGCCGGCTCCTGGACCATCGCCTTCGTCACCGGCACGCCCAGCGGGGAGGTGGCCTGCCACCTCGAAGACGAGCACGTCAGCCTCTACGTGCCCACCACACCCAACCCCACGTCGGGCTTCTTCCTGATCGTGCCCAGGGCCGACGTCAAGCCGCTGCACATGACGGTGGACGAGGCATTGAAGTACATCATCTCCATGGGCACCGTGGCGCCGCTGCCGCATGCCGGTGACCCGGTGGCGGTGGCCGCCGACGCGGCTCGAAATCAGCCGGGTTGAACGCCCCGGCAGGCGTTCAATCCTGAGAGCCGCGAGAGCTCGTCAGCGCCCCAAGAACACCCCCTGAAAAGAATTCGGAGAAGAACACCATGCGTACCTGCTATGCCGGCCAAGTCAGCGAGAAGCTGCTCGACCAGACCGTGACCCTGATGGGCTGGGCCCACCGCAGCCGTGACCACGGCGGCGTCATCTTCATTGAGCTGCGCGACCGCGAAGGCCTCGTGCAAGTCGTCTGCGATCCCGACCGCCCCGAGATGTTCAAGGTGGCCGAGACCGTGCGCAGCGAGTACTGCCTCAAGATCGTCGGCAAGGTGCGCGCGCGCCCGGGCGACAAGCAGAACGCCAACGTCGCCAGCGGCAAGGTCGAAGTGCTGTGCCACGAGATCGAGGTGCTGAACCCGTCCGTGCCGGTGCCCTTCCAGATCGACGAGGACAACCTGTCCGAGACGACCCGCCTCACGCACCGCGTGCTGGACCTGCGCCGCCCCTACATGCAGAACAACCTGATGCTGCGCTACCGCGTCGCGATGGAAGTCCGCAAGTTCCTGGACGAGCACGGCTTCGTCGACATCGAGACGCCGATGCTGACCAAGTCCACGCCTGAAGGCGCGCGCGACTACCTCGTGCCCAGCCGCGTGCACGACGGCCACTTCTTCGCGCTGCCGCAGTCGCCCCAGCTGTTCAAGCAGTTGCTGATGGTGTCGGGCTTCGACCGCTACTACCAGATCACCAAGTGCTTCCGTGACGAGGACCTGCGCGCCGACCGCCAGCCCGAGTTCACGCAGATCGATATCGAGACCTCGTTCCTGACCGAGGAAGAGATCCGCTCGATGTTCGAGGGCATGATCCGCCACGTCTTCCGCAAGGCGCTCAACGTCGAGCTGGGTGACTACCCGGTCATGAAGTACGCGGAGGCCATGCACCGCTTCGGCTCCGACAAGCCCGACCTGCGCGTGAAGCTCGAATTCACCGAGCTGACCGACGCGATGACGACGGTGGACTTCAAGGTCTTCTCCGGTCCGGCCACCACGCCGGGCGGCCGTGTCGTTGCGCTGCGTGTGCCCAAGGGTGCCGCCATGAGCCGCGGCGAGATCGATGCCTACACCGAGTTCGTCAAGATCTACGGCGCCAAGGGTCTGGCCTGGATCAAGGTCAACGAAGTGGCCAAGGGCCGCGAAGGCCTGCAGTCACCCATCGTCAAGAACCTGCACGACGAATCCGTCGCCGAGATCCTCAAGCGCACTGGCGCGCAGGATGGCGACCTGCTGTTCTTCGGCGCGGACAAGGCCAAGGTCGTCAACGACGCCATCGGTGCGCTGCGCCTGAAAGTCGGCCACAGCGAGTTCGGCAAGGCCAACGGCCTGTTCAACGACGTCTGGGCGCCGCTGTGGGTCGTGGACTTCCCGATGTTCGAGCACGACGAGGACAACAACCGCTGGGCGGCTGTGCATCACCCGTTCACGGCACCCAAGGATGGTCACGAGGACCTGATGGCGACCGACCCGGGCAAGTGCATCGCCAAGGCCTACGACATGGTGCTCAACGGCTGGGAGCTGGGCGGCGGCTCGGTGCGTATCCACCGCGCCGAGGTGCAGGCCAAGGTCTTCGAGGCGCTGAACATCAGCGCGGAAGACCAGCGCATCAAGTTCGGCTTCCTGCTGGACGCGCTGCAGTACGGCGCGCCCCCGCACGGTGGCCTGGCTTTCGGCCTGGATCGCATCGTCACGATGATGACCAAGGCCGATTCCATCCGCGACGTGATCGCCTTCCCGAAGACCCAGCGCGCCCAGTGCCTGCTGACCGGCGCACCGTCGCTGGTCGACGAGAAGCAACTGCGCGAGCTGCACATCCGCCTGCGCAACGCGACCCCGGCCGCCTGAGCGTCAGCCGCCCGGACGCCGCGCCCCAGGGCTTGCCTGGTTGGGGGCGTCCGAGTCAGGCGCTGAACCCTTGAGCGCAGAAAAGCGCGCCACATGAAGAATGTGGCGCGCTTTCCTTTTTTGCCGTTGCCGGGCGGCGGGCGACATCGTGTTCAGCGCCCGGCCCCAGCCAGGTGGGCTGGCCCTGAATGGCGCCATGCCTCGCGCCAGCGCCAGTGCAGCTGGGGATGTCCGCGCGGGCTTCCTCAATTGTGTTGATGCGCGGAAGGGGCGGTCTTGGTGTCATGCCGTCGCCACCCGACCCCGGCGAGGACTGCCATGAGCACCAAGGCACAGCGCACCTACAAGACCTTCCGACTCGATCGAACCCTGACCGCAATCCTTGCCCGCAGGAAAGTGCCTGATGCCCAAGTCATTGAACTGAGTTCAGGCCTCTTCGAAGACGAGTATTGGATCTCACTGGCCAACTACAAGGCGCTGCAGCGGGTGCTGCGCGAGTCGCACGAGGGGCCGGTATCGGCGCCTGATGGACAGGCGCCGACGCCGCTGCGGCATGCCATCGCCCGGATCACCTCATCGCCGTACGAGGTGTATCTGCGGGGCCTGGAGGCCCGGCGTGCAGTGCGCCGGCTGCCAATTCCGTGGATGGTCAACCACATTCCCAGGACCACGTCGAACAAGCGCCGCCCGGGCGAGCGGATGACGCCGGAGTACCTGACGATTCACTCCACTGGCAACCCGACCTCCAAGGCCCTCGGCGAGCGCAGCTGGCTCACCAATGCCCAGAACGACCGCACGGCAAGCTTCCACATCGTCGTCGACGAGACGATGGCCGTTGAATGCATTCCCTTCAACGAGGTCGCCTGGCACGCAGGCGACGGCAATGGGGACGGCAACAAGAAGAGCATCAGCATCGAGATCTGCGAGTCGGGCAACCGGGGCAAGGTGCTGCGCAATGCCATCCTGTTGGCTGCCCGCATCCTGCGGGAGGCCGACATGACAGCCGACAACCTGCGCCGGCATCATGATTGGGCAACGAAGATGTGCCCGCGCATCCTGATCGTCGATGCCAACCGTGCTCATCCAAGCCAAACATGGGATTGGTTCAAGTCCGAAGTCGAGGCACTGCTTTGATACCTGCGAGGAAGGCAGTCTGCGTTACGCGCCAGGGGGCCGGGCTTGTGTTGGCCTGTATCGCGCTGGCATTGGCGGGCCTGTCGGCTGCAGGCGCTGGTGCGACGACGCCTCGGGGCGGCCCCGAGGATCTTCTTCGCCTCGTCAGTCGCGCGGACTATGCAGCGCTCTCGGCGCGCGCCTGCGAGGAGGGCGCTCTCGCGTTCGCTCCTTATGCGCGGAACCTCAGCGCGTTGGAGCTGACCCGTCTGAGCGCCGCTGAACTGCGAACTTTCTCGGTCAGCAAGCGTGTTCACGATTGGGGTCGCTACGACGGCAGCGGCGACCCGATCCGGTTGACTCCCATGGCGTTCCACCGGCGTTTTGTCTGGGACGTCGATTACATCCGCCGCGCCAAGGCCCAGCGGCTTGACAGCGCGCATCTGCGCGAAGACGGCGAGCTGGCGGCGGTGGCGCAGGCATTTCCTGGCGCCGAAGCGGTCGTCTACCGCTACGGCGGCAGCCCCCGGGTGGACCGCAAGGATGCACGCGAACTGATCCTCGTTGGACGACCTCGCGCAGACGGCTGGTGCCTTCTGGCGTTGACCCACAGCGAAGACACTGTCTGACTCTGTGCTTGATGTCTGCGGTGCTTGATGCCGTCAACGCCTCGCCTTGGGCAGATTGAAGTTGGCAGTTGTTCGCTTGAACGGTGGGCAACCCTGTTGATAAGTCCGGGGGCGATGGCCTAAGCGGTTGCCACGCGGGCGTTTCAGGGCGGTGCTCAGAAAATGAGCAACGCCGCGCGGCCGCCGGTTACGGTGAGTTCGCTTGTCAATCCGCCACGGCAACGGGCTGGTCGAAGGACCGCAAGCTCACCCGGCGTTCGCAGCATAGAACGCCAGTCAATACACGCCCATGTAGTCACGCTTGCCGATGGCGATCCCGTTGTGGCGCAGGATGGCATAGGCCGTCGTGACATGGAAGAAGAACTGCGGCAGGCCGTAGTTGGCCAGATAGGTCTGACCGATCAGCCGCTTCTCCTTGGGTGTACCGGGACGCAAGATGATCTCTTTGCTCTCGCTGCCTTCGAACTGCGATGCGGTCAAGCCATCCAGGAAACTCACCGTCTGGGCCAACAGGACGTCAAGATCAGCAAAGGTCTTCTCTTGCCCCTCCTGGGCAGGGGCCTCGACACCCGCCAGGCGTGCCGATACGCCACGCGCAAAGTCGGCTGCGATCTGCACCTGCTTGGCCAACGCAAACATGTCCGGAAACAGGCGCGCCTGCAGCAAGGCTTCGGGCTCAATCGAGTGGGCCGAGGCGTGCGTACTCGCCTGCGCAAGTTCGGCTTTGAGCGCCGTCAGCATTTGCTTAAAGACAGGAACGGCAAAGGTATACATCGGACTGGTCATGGTCGTTCCTTGGTAGAAGTGAAGTAGACGGCGACGGCATTCGAGGGGCGCGCCACCGGGTCGGAGGCCCAGGTGCTGCGCTAACGGCAAAGGGCGGACGACGCAGCTCAGTGTAAGGACGCGCCAAACGGGCTCGTCAGTCCGAGCGCGCTGTCGGCGGCGCCAGGCAGCACTGATGGATAGGGGGCGCGTCGGCCCGCGCGCTGCCATCCTTCATGGTTTGCTTCGTGGCGCATACACGAGCTCACGCTGCCGGCCGATTCTGTTGAAAAAACTCCCCGACCCATCGAGTGCTTGTTCGTGCAATTGGCGCGTTATGGGTTCTGATCTTGGGGGCGAAATGATCGGACGACAAGCGAGCGGGCAAGATTGACGCCTCTACTCGTTCAATGTCGAAGACCACGTCCCTTACGGCTACATCTTGCGCTTCGACATCCGCTCGCCCGAGTTGGTGCTCGTAATCGGCGCACGCCATCAGCGCGAGGAAGACTTCCATTGGCCTGGACGGGCGGCAGCGCAGTATGCGGTCATACAAGTCACGGCCTTTGGCCGGCCAGGAGCGGTCGTCGATGAAGGACTGCATTCAGGTATCGCCCAATCGTCCCAGCATGATCGTCGGCGAAGAAGCCGCTGATTGCCTGAGCGCGGCTTCAGCGTGATCGCTCCTCTGGCCACGAAATCGCCCAGGCTGCCCAACAGCTGCGCGCCGACGTGATCTTGCGACTGCTTTAATGTCCGGCATGACGCTGGCTTCGGCGGCAGGCCAGTGCTGAACCGGCTGTGGGCAAGGCGCTCAGTACGAACTTGCGTCCAAGCTTGGGGTAGGAGCCTTGGTTCGGCACCCAGCCGTCGCGACCGACAGCGGCGCCCTTCATATAGCTGGCAGCGCACAGCGTACCGTCTTCGCGAAACCGCTGCGCACGAAGTACTCCACCAGCATCAGATCGAATACGGTTAGGTAGCGACCATTGTTCGCGCGTCGAGCAGTGTTTGATGCTCAAGTCGAAGCCATGGCGAGATCAATCTGTGCGTGGTGTAGTTGATCCAGGGCTGCTTGTCGCTCACCTTGGCCGGTGGGAAACGTCAGAGTGGTGGTTTCATCAAGGGAATTTCTACGGCGATGGCGTCCGATCGCTCATGGTCAGTCGTAAGGGTTTTCCGCACGTTCGAATCGACCTGCTGCAGGGCTTGCGGCGCGGCGAGTACACCGCGTTCTGCATGTTCAGTGTCGAAAAATCTTACATAGTCCAATGATCTGAATTGCAAGCGATTGTTTTTAAAGGACTATTTTGTCGGCCCAAATCTTGCGAAGGGCCTGCAGGCTAAATTCAACTGCCAAGAGAAGTGTAAATCTCGGGTGCTGAAGTTGGTTGCATCGAAAAATGGAGATCAAATGAAAATATTTGCACGCAAGACGTATTCGTATTTTCTGATTGCGGCCTTTGGGTTCAATGCCCTGGCCATGCTCACTGGCAGCGCGGAAGCGGCGCCAGTGGTCTATTCGAGCCGGACCGATTGGAGCAATGCGACGCAAGGCCAATTGAACCGCGACTTTAATGGTTTAAGTGGCGGGGATGTCAAAGTGAACGGGCTGGTCGACCACGGAGTCACATTTTCGGCAAGCAACACTTATCTATACAGTCTCGGCCAGGCGAGTGGTTACAATTACGGCACGGGTACTTTTTTACTTGGCCCCTCGTGGCCGAATAAATTGAACGTCGCCTTGAATGCATCGGCGATTGGCGTTGATTTGTTGCTATTAAACCCGTCACTCATCGACCAAACGCCAGGCAAAGGAATCGTCGCAATCGATGTTGGCTTGGCGTCAGGGGAGCATTTCAGTGAGCAACTCAACATTGAAAGTACCAACAGTTTCTATTTCTTTGGTATAGCGTCCGACATTGCGATTACGTCGCTCAGTTTTGGCCCTCCCCGGCTCCCGGATCCATATTATTGCGATCCATCGCGTTGCTACAATGGATTGGCCAGCTCAAATCTTGTCATCGACAATTTTTCAACGGGTTCAGTCATTCCCAGCACCAGTGGGTCTTCTGTTCCCGAGCCCTCGACCTGGACGCTGATCGTCATAGCTTTGGGCGGAATCTGCGTCGTACGTCGCAAGGGTGCGTAGGAGTCGGCTCGCGACGGAAGGGCCGAAGACTTGTTTGACCCGTCCGGTCGGCTTCTGGCATACGGCCTGTGGGGTTTACGACTTCGGTTCGATCGTTAGAGAACTGACATCTGAATCGCGAAGGCGCAGGGGCGATGTCCCGGCGCGTGGTGTAAGTCGTCAGCCCGGACAGGCTGGGATGCGCGGGGTACTCAGCGTGCCACTGCGGACAGCCGAGTCGGAACGGTATCGCTGAGGGCCTGCAGGCCCTCGAGTTGGATGGAGCGCCGGTTCAGACTCCACTCGTCGTTCTGCTCCAGCATCATGGCGCCGACGAGTCGCGTGATCGATGCGTCATTGGGGAAGATGCCCACCACGTTGGTCCTGCGCTTGATCTCGGCGTTGAGCCTCTCCAGAGGATTGGTGCTGTAGATCTGCGGCCAGTGCGCCCTCGGGAAGCCCATGAAGGCCAGCACGTCGTGTTCGGCAGCGTCCATCATGGCGCTGAGCTTGGGCAGCTTCTCTCGGAACTGGTCCGCCACGCTGCGCCACTGCGTCCTGGCTGCCCCGGTCGTCTCCTGGACGAAGACCGTGCCGATGGCCGCGCTGACCATGCGCCGCTGCGTTTTGTTGGCGTAGGCCAGGGCTTTGCGCATGAAGTGCACCCGGCAACGCTGCCAGGTGGCCTTGAGCGTCTTCGCGGCGGCCGCCTTGATGCCTTCGTGGCTGTCGCTGATGACAAGCTTCACGCCGCGCAAGCCGCGCCGGTTCAAGCTTCGCAGGAACTCGGTCCAGAAGGGCTCTGCCTCACTGGCGCCGACCTTGAGCCCGAGCACCTCCCGCTGGCCTTCGGTGTTCACACCCACCGCCACTATGACGTGAGCGTCTGGCTACGCCACCTTGACTTGGCCCGGACGCACGGCTATTGGACTGCAGCGACCGATCCGACGAAGGCAACGCACTCCGCGAAGTTGAGCGTGGCCAGCAGCAGGTACTTCTCGGCCTCGGTGCGCACGGCCAGCAGATCGTGGCTGAGCGGCTAACCATCCCACCTTGGTGAAGTGGGCGTCGTGAATGGGAGGTCGTAGACCTCGTCGACAACCTGGCCGCTATCGAAGAACTTGCCGACGGCGCGATCAAGACGACGCAGCAGTGCGGTCAGGGCTTCACCTTCTTCGCGCACGAGCAGGGCGACGACATTTTCGGCGTCACGCGCAATCGCGACGAAGGGATAGCCATCCTCTGGGCCGAGAGAGACGTCGCCACCGCCCTCGATCAAGATCTCTAGGTTATTCATCCGACGCCGCTCGCTCGCCGTCTTGGAGTTGCCATCGATGCAGCAGCAACTCCTCGAGCTTGTGTGCTCACAACTCTATACCGTGAGTGTTCAAGCATCGTAGGAAACTCCGTGAACCGCTCTTGGCCGGTCTTCGACGGTTGCGTCGCTAGCTGTTCGGGAGCAGCGGCTGCTCGCCTTGAGTAGGGTCAGGACTAGCAGTGCAATTGCTGCGACCACGGCCGCCCATCCGACGGTCGTGAGGCCGGCCAGACCCTGCTTGCTTTCGTCCCAGGTGTGGCCACGCACGGCCGTCAAGGCGACCACCAGCGTCGCGCATGCAATCAGGAGATCAAGCCAGGACATGCAGCAAAGTTATCAGAAAGTCATTGCGCGGCACCGCGCGCGTGAGCCGGAACCCGCTGACCGAAATCCGGCAGAAATGACCGGATCACCGGCAGGTTTTGCGGCTGTAAGACATTGAAAACATTGAGATTTTTGGAGAATTCAGGCCCGGAGTGTGAAAATGTGTTCATGGGATCTTCCATGAAGCTCGCCGACCGGATGCGCCAGTCGATTCGACGCCGCGCCGGCCATGTCGTGTTGCGGACCGAACTCGCGCCGCTGGGCAGCGCATCGCAGGTGTCGGAGGCGCTGAAGACGCTTCAGCGCGATGGCGAGTTGCTTCGCCTGGGCGCGGGCGTTTACGCTAAGGCCCGCCGCGACGCTTCCACCTATGAGGTGGCGCCGGTCGTGGACGTCGAGACGCTGGGACGTGAACTGGCTCTCAAGCTCAAGGCTCATGTGACCCAGGATGTGGAGGGCGCGCTGGTCTTGGACACCGGCGACCGCCGCGTCTCCCGCAAGCTCGCCTTGGGCCGGAGTGCCGTTCAGTACGTCAACAACCGCAATCGCCGGGCCTTCACGACCTTCACAAGCAGGCGGTGGGACACGGCGACGTTCCCGACCACCCACGTGGCGGATTACGTGCGCTGGCTGGCTGGCTTCCATGGGGTCCGGTACTCGCCTACGGCCGCCGATCATTGGGCAGAGACGGTGACCCGCCTGGCCGGAGACGAAGTGCGGTCCGGCCCGGTGCAGGATCTGCTGGTCGCCCTCAAGCGCGCGGGCAAGCTGAGCAAGGACGACATGGCGAGGCTGCTCGTGAACTACCTGCGGGAGCGCAAGCAGGGTGTTTGATCTGTTCCGCGATTTCGAGACGGCCGGCTACCTGCGCAACAAGTTCGTCGAGAAAGACCCGCAGATCGTCTAGGAGCTGGAGCACCAGATGTTCCGTGCCAGCCTGGACGAGGCGATTGCGCATCTCTCGAACCGGCGTGGTGCGTTGAGCTACGCGGACTTCCTGGCTGTTCACCGCATCCTGTTCGAGGGCTTCTATCCCTGGGCTGGACAGGACCGAGCCATCACGGCGCCGGATCTCTCGATCACCAAGGCCGGGACCGTATTCGCCCACCCGCTAGATGCGCGCCTGGCGGTGGATGAGGGGCTGCGCATCGCCAGCGACAAGCGACAGTTGCGCCAGCGTCCGGGCTTTGTGATGGGGATGTTCGCGTACGGTCATCCGTTCCTGGATGGCAATGGGCGCACGATGTTGGTGGTACATACCGAGTTGTGTCACCGGGCAGGCTTCTGCATCGAATGGCATCGCACGAACAAGAGCGACTATTTGGCGGCGCTCAGCGCCGAGATCGAGACGCCCAATCGAGGCATCCTCGATGCCTATCTGCTCCACTTCATTGGCGAGGGCAAGGATCGCCAAGCCTGGGGCGGGATGATCGGCGGGCTGCCGGGTCTCGATGGGCAAGGCGCGACCGACACCATCGCCGGGAGCTATGAAGACGCCCAGGTCGCGGAACAGTACCGGGAGTTCGAACGACGACGCGGCTACCGAATCAAGCCGGTTGGCCCTGCGGCCGCGAGTTCGGACGAGTGAGGCATACCTGCAGCGCCATGCCACTGGCGTGAGGGCGGCGCAAAGTACCGACATCAGCGGGGACAGGGCGAGGTGGCCCTTGTCTCAACGCATGTTGCCCCAGGCGACCCAAAACCGCCCATAAAGGCCCGCTCCGCGGTTGCCCCAACGTGAGCGTCTGGTGACGCCACCTTGACCCGGTCCGGAGGCGGGGCTGGCGCACGCAAAGCTGCGCCGCCCCACGGCTGAGCTCGATATGGATGTCCGGGAGACTGGCCGCTGCGGCTTCGGCGGGCGCCGCGTCAGCCGCAACCGCAGGCGCCACCTCAAGGGGGATGAACTGCAGCGGCGCAGCCGCCGGCACGACGGCGGCCGGCGCCTTGCGGGTCACCGTCCGGGGCGCGGCCAACCCTGTGCGCTTGATTCCGTGACCTACCAGCCACTCGCGTAGCAGGTTGACGTTGAGACCGTGCGCCAGCGCGATGGCCGCCACGCAAGCGCCGGGCTGCTGGCACTCGGCCAGAACCTGCGCCTTGAACTCGGCGCTGTGTACGCGCCTCTGGGATCTGGGTTGCATAGGTGACGGCCGCAGCCGCGGGCAGCCAGGCTGCACCATCGCAGCATCCTCGACTCCGGTCGTTGAAGCCGTCGGCCGGTCAGGTGCGCCGACGACTGCTTCATGCCAGGCCGCGTGAGCTCGGCGGTTGATCCCCGATGGCGGCAACCCCTTCGAAGCCGCCGGTGGCGAGATCGCGTCGGCCCGCTGCAATGCGCTTGCATCGCGGTCTGGCCTTCTCAGGGATGTCCGACGGCCTTCATTTGTCGCCGTGCAAGGGCGGCCGTTCAATTGAGGATCTCCGAGGTACTGTCGCGCGTTGCGCGGCCGTCGATAGATCAACATCTCACGAGGGCTTCTCCTGACGGACCTTATGTGTTGGCGTCCGAACCGGGCAAGGCCTTGCTGATCTTGCGGCTCGTGAGCATCGCGATGTTCACGGATGCCTTGGTCCCCGCGTCTGCCCGGCCCGTGGCGATGCAGGCGTGGGCGGCGCGCAGCGTCTGGTGAACGCGCCGCGCCGCTTCACAGATATCGTCATTGCTGCGGTGCATGGCGATCGTCATGCGCAGGATTTGCACGTCGCGTTCGGCTTGGGAGAGATGCAGCAGCAGTTGCCGCTGCCAGGGCTTGGTGGGAGGTAGCTCGCTCAGCAAGGCCTGGATCAGGGCGTCAAGGCTAGAGATGGATTGCGACAGCTCGGCCCGTGGGCCGAGCGGATCCTCCAGCGAATCTTGGGTAGACGGCGTCGTCATGCCGGCATTTCAGCCGCCTGATGTGACGCCAATGCATCAGGGTTTCGGCGTTGATCGGCCTTTGTGCGGACCCTGCGCTGGCGTTGAGTAAAAGTCCACGGTTTGGCCCGTTGCAAGCCGGCACCAGTGCGCGTATGCTGCATTGCAACATTTGCTTTTGTACCGGTTGTCTCCTCCACCGCCCATGGGTGGATTGACCCCTGAACGGCTTGCCGTCGGGGGTCTTTTCTATGCGGTGCGGCCACGGGGCTTGCCGGTGTCAGACCGGTGGCGCGGACCTCGCGCCCGGCGGTGCGACAAATTTCACGCTTCAATGTCGGGTCACCGGCATGTCATTCGCGCCTCAAAGGCGGTGGCCATGATGCGCGCGAACTGGAGCCGCCATGTCCTCACCCGCCCCCTTCGCCAAGACCCAAGCTGCGCGCCAGTTGCTGGCTGGCTCGCGCTCCGCCCTGTCCGCGCCCATGCGCATGCTGCTCATCAACGTGGACGGCCGGCGTGGCATCGCGGAGTTGCTCGACATTGCGCGCTCGCTCAAGCTGGGCCCCGATGCGCTCGAGGCGCTGCGCCGCGATGGCCTCATTGCAGGCGCGGCGGAAGTGCAGTCCGTGCCTGTCGCAGTTCAAAAGCCAACACCCGCACCCGCACCCGTACCCGACGACGATGCCTTGCGCCGTCTGATGCGCGCGAAGATGTTCGCTTTCGACCTGGCCTGCCGGATGCTTGCTGGCCGGGATGCCGACTTGCGCGCCAGCGCTCGTGAGGTCAACAGCGAATCGCGCTTCCTGGACTGGCTGGCTGACGCTTCAGCCCGCATCGAGGCAGCTTCCAACGTCGAGCGTGCCCAGCTGTTCCGGGACCGGGTGGCGCAGGCCGCGATTTAGCCTGAATGCCGCCTTCAGGCCTCAGGCCTGGGCGGCCAAGCTTTGCAGCAGCTTGTCGTGAATGCCGCCAAAACCGCCGTTGCTCATGCACAGCAGGTGATCGCCTGGCTTGGCGGCCTTGACGACGGCAGCCACCAGCGCATCCACGTCGGCACCGACGACGGCCAGGGCACCCATCGGTGCCAGCGCCTCCTTGGCATCCCAGCTCAGCCCCTGCTGGTTGCAGAAGGCAAGGTCCGCCTCCTCCAGCGCCCAGGGCAGTTGCGCCTTCATCGTGCCGAGCTTCATCGTGTTGGAGCGCGGCTCGAAGATGGCCAGGATGCGTTCTGCCGTTGCGATGCGGCGGCGCAGCCCGTTGATGGTGGTGCGGATGGCTGTCGGGTGGTGGGCAAAGTCGTCGTAGACCTTGATGCCGCGTGCTTCGCCGCGCAGCTCCATGCGCCGACGCACGTTCTGGAACTCGCCCAGCGCTGCCGCGGCCTGCTCGGGTGACACGCCCACGTGCTCGGCCGCCGCGATAGCGGCCAGCGCATTGAGCTGGTTGTGCTCGCCGATCAGGCCCCACTCGACGCGCGCGACCTTGAGGCTGCCGCGCAGCACGTCGAAGGCCTGGGGTTCACCGCGGGCGCGCAGCATGCCGGCCTCTTCCTTCTTGGCACCGAAGCGCTGCAGCTCGCTCCAGCAGCCCCGCGCGATGACGCGCTGCAAGGCCTCCTCGCGGGCATTGACCACGAGCCGGCCGTTGGCCGGCACCGTGCGCACGAGGTGATGGAACTGGGTCTCGATGGCGGCGAGGTCCGGGAAGATGTCGGCGTGGTCGTGCTCGAGGTTGTTCAGGATGGCCGTGCGCGGCCGGTAATGCACGAACTTGCTGCGCTTGTCGAAGAACGCGGTGTCGTACTCGTCCGCCTCGATGACGAAGGCCTTGCCCTCGCCAAGTCGTGCCGACACGCCGAAGTTCTGCGGCACGCCACCGACCAGGAAGCCGGGCTTCTGGCCGGCATGCTCCAGGATCCAGGCGAGCATGGACGTCGTCGTCGTCTTACCGTGCGTGCCTGCCACGGCCAGCACATGGCGGCCTTGCAGCACGTTCTCAGCCAGCCATTGCGGGCCCGAGACATAGGGCATGCCGGCGTCGAGGATGGCTTCCATCAGCGGGAAACGCTCGCCGCGCGTGACGACGTTGCCGATGACGAAGACATCGGGCTTCAAGGCCAGCTGCTCGGCGCCGAATCCGGTGATCAGCTCGATGCCCAGCGCTTCAAGCTGCGTGCTCATCGGCGGGTAGACATTGGCGTCGCAGCCGGTGACCTTGTGGCCCGCCTCGCGGGCCAGCGCTGCGAGGCCACCCATGAAGGTGCCGCAGATGCCGAGGATGTGGAGATGCATGACTCGAAGGCGCCCCAGGGCGCGGGTATTCAGCGCAGGGCGGTGCGCGCGGCCGAAAGCGTCGCGTCGATGTCGGCCTGGCTGTGAGCCGCCGACACGAAGCCCGCTTCGTACAAGGCCGGAGCAAGATAGATGCCGGCGTCCAGCATCGCGTGGAAGAAGCGGTTGAAACGCTCCTTGTCCGTCGTCATCACGGTCGTGTAGTTCTGCGGCAGCTCCGGCAGCAGGAAGAAGCCGAACATGCCGCCTTCGCAGTCGGCGCTGAAGGGCACACCGTTCTCGGCGGCGACGGCCTTCAGGCCATCCACCAGTTGCTGGGTCTTTGCCGACAGCGCGTCGAAGAAGCCGGGCTTCCGGATCTCGCGCAGGGTCGCCAGGCCACAAGCTGTGGCCACCGGGTTGCCCGACAGCGTGCCCGCCTGGTAGACGCCGCCCAGCGGCGCCAGGTGCTGCATGACCTCGCGCCTGGCGCCAAAGGCCGCCAGCGGCATGCCGCCGCCGATGACCTTGCCGAACACCGAGATGTCGGGCGCGAAGCCGGGAATCAACTTGGCGTAATGGGACTGCGCACCGCCGAGCGCGACGCGGAAGCCCGTCATCACCTCGTCCAGCACCAGCAGCGTTCCGTGCCGCGTGCACAGGTCGCGCATCGCCGTCATGAAGGGCACGGACGCCCTCACGAAGTTCATGTTGCCCGCAATCGGTTCGACGATGACGCAGGCCAGCTCGGCGCCGAACTCCGCGAACGCGGCCTCCAGCTGCGCGACGTTGTTGTATTCCAGGACCACGGTGTCCGCTGCGGCACCGGGCGTCACGCCCGCGCTGGTCGGGTGGCCGAAGGTGGCCAGGCCGGAGCCGGCCTTCACCAGCAGCGCGTCCGTGTGGCCGTGGTAGCAGCCCTCGAACTTGATGAACTTCGCCCGGCCGGTGGCGCCGCGCGCCAGACGGATGGCGCTCATCGTCGCCTCGGTGCCCGAGCTGACCAGGCGGACCTGGTCCATGCTGGGCACCAGCTTCAGGATCTCCTCGGCCAGCTCGATCTCGCGCTCGGTCGGCGCGCCGAAGGAGAAGCCCTCGGCGGCGGCCTGGGTCACGGCTTCCAGCACGGCCGGGTGGCCATGGCCCAGGATCATCGGCCCCCAGGAGCCGATGTAGTCCACATAGCGCTTGCCTTCGGCGTCATGGATGTAGGCGCCTTCGCCGCGGGCGATGAAGCGCGGCGTGCCGCCGACGGCGCGGAAGGCGCGCACGGGAGAGTTCACGCCGCCGGGGATGACGCGTGCGGCGCGCTCGAAGAGCTCGGTATTGCTGGCCATGGGAAAGAAGTCAGGGGTTCAGTGCATGCGCCGCGGGGTCTTGGGCGGCTG
The DNA here is from genome assembly GCA_016195825.1 of Burkholderiales bacterium. Lineage (GTDB taxonomy): Bacteria > Pseudomonadota > Gammaproteobacteria > Burkholderiales > Burkholderiaceae_C > Pelomonas. The sequence continues at coordinate 43,391 of JACPYV010000204.1, forward strand.
CTCGGGTTCGGGTTCGGTCGGTTCGAATTCGGGCTCGGCGCCATCTTCGTCGGCCGGGGGGAGGGCCCAGAAGAAGCGGTCGGGAATGACGTTGCCCATGCCGGGGCGAAAGCCCGCATCCAGCGACTGGTCCAGGAAGGACAGCGCCTCGCTGACGGCCGAGTGCAGCTCGGCACCCACTGACAGCAGCGCCGCCAGGGCCGCCGACAGCGTGTCGCCGGAGCCGACGAAGGCGGTCTCGAAGCGCTCGAACTTCTCGCCGGTGATGGGGCCCTGGGCGTTGGCCAGCACGTTGTCCACGAACTGATTGGGCAGCTGGATGCCGGTCACCAGCACATGCTGGGCGCCGGCCTGGGCGGCAGCCACGGCCAGTTCGCGGGCCGACGGCGCGCGCTCGCTGTCCCAGTCGGGCAGCAGGAAGTCGGTCATGGTCTTGTGGTTGCCCACCAGCACGGCCGTCTGCGGCAGCACCAGTTCGCGCAGCGCGTCCAGGTACTGCTGCTGCTCGTCCTCGTCGATCCAGGCGATGGAGGGCAGGTAGGTCACCAGCGGCACGTCGGGGTAGTCGCTGAGCACCTCGGCGACCGCGCTGACGGCCTCGGCATTGCCCAGGAAGCCAACCTTCCAGGCCGTGATGGGCACGTCTTCCAGGATGTGACGGGCCTGCTCGGCGACGGTGTCGGGGTCCAGGCTTTCGTGCTCGAAGGTCTCGGCGGTGTCTCGCAACACCACGGCGGTGACCACCGGCAGGCAATGCGCGCCCATGGCCGCGATGGTCGCCACGTCGCCGGCCAGACCACCGGCGCCGGTGGCTTCGCTGGCGTTGAAACTCAGCACACAGGCCGGCGGCGGGCTCTCTTGTTCTTCTTGGGGGGCATCGACCTCGGGGTCGGCGGGGAGGGGTGTTGGGCTCATGGGAGTCGTGGCGGGCGCGGCCAAAGAGCTGCCGCAAAGCGTGGAGTCTGCCGCTAAAAGGGCGCTTCCGAGGCCCAGGGCACAGGCGTTTGCCCTCAGCATTGCGCTCTCAGGCCCTGGCTAGAATGATTCGATTGTAGTGAGCAAACTCTGAGCACCGTGAGCGAACCCAGTACCTGGATGTGCCTGATCTGTGGATGGATCTATGACGAAGAGACCGGCGACCCGGAGCATGGCATTGCGCCCGGCACCCGGTGGGCCGATGTCGACATGAACTGGACCTGCCCAGACTGCGGCGCACGCAAGGAGGATTTCGAGATGGTGCGCATCTGACTCGGCCTCACACACGGTCGAAAGGACCTGGCCCCGAGCTGAAGTTCCGAGGAGACGAGGTTTGAACGAGCAAGTTTCCGGTGCAGGTCCAACCCGCATCCTGGTCATCGACGACAGCAACACCATCCGTCGCAGCGCGGAGATCTTTCTGAAGCAGGGCGGCCATGAAGTGGCGCTCGCCGAGGACGGCTTCGACGCGCTGTCCAAGCTGGGCGATTTCCATCCCGACCTCGTGTTTTGCGACATCCTGATGCCCCGCCTGGACGGTTACCAGACCTGCGCGATCATCAAGCGCAACCCGCAGTTCTCGGGAGTGCCGGTGATCATGCTGTCGTCAAAAGACGGCCTCTTCGACAAGGCCCGCGGGCGCATGGTGGGCTCGCAGGACTACCTGACCAAGCCTTTCACCAAGGACCAGCTGCTTCAAGCGGTGCTACAGCACCGGCCCTGAGAAGCACCTATCGAGAGACAAAGCCATGAGCATTCACAACATCCTGCTGGTTGACGATTCCAAGACCGAACTGCACGCGCTGTCCGAAATGCTGATCAAGCGCGGCTACAGCGTGCGCACCGCCGAGAACGGCGAAGAGGCCATGAAGCGCCTGGCGGAAGCCAAGCCTGACCTCATCCTGATGGACGTCGTCATGCCCGGCCAGAACGGTTTCCAGCTGACCCGCGCGATCACGCGCGACGATCGCTACGTCGGCGTACCGGTCATCATGTGCACCAGCAAGGGCCAAGAGACCGACAAGGTCTGGGGCATGCGCCAGGGCGCGAGCGACTACGTCGTCAAGCCCGTCAAGGCCGAAGAGCTGCTGGCCAAGATCAAGGCCCTGGGCTGAACATGGCGAACAGGACCGCCCTGCGTGAGCTGCAGCAGCGCCTGGCCGAGCGCATGCAGGCTGCGCGTGAGCAGACGCTCATCGCAAGCTGGCTGGCCGTGGAGTGCGCCGGCGTCGGTCTGCTGTTCTCCCTCAAGCAGGCCAGCGAAATCTTCGCGCCCGTGCCCATCCGCCCCGTGCCCTACGCCAAGCCCTGGCTGGCCGGCGTGGCCAACCTGCGTGGCGGCCTGTTCACGGTCGTGGACCTGGCCGTCTACCTGGGCCTGCGCGAACCCTCGCTGGGCCGCGGCCTGGCGCCGCAGTCGCGGCTGGTGTCGCTGGGCACCGACCTGAACCTGAACTGCGCGCTGCTCGTGGACCGGCTGGCCGGCCTGCGCAGCGACGAGCAATTGCCGCTTGCGCCTGAGCAGCCTGCGGGGCCGCTGCCGCGCTTTGCCGGCGCGCTGCGCCGTGACGAAGCCGGCCGGACCTGGCAAGAAATCAATCTCGAAGCGCTGTCGAGGCAGGAGAACTTCCTGCACATCGTCGCGTGACACACGTTTACGAGCCTCACAGTCCGCGCCCCGGCGCGGACGTCACAAACACTGAAGGACGAGGGTGAGATGAGCCTGCTGGACAAGATCAGGGGAAAGTCCGAAGCCGATGAGTTGCCGCAGGCAGCGCCGGAGGCCA
>JACPYV010000205.1 GCA_016195825.1 Burkholderiales bacterium
CCCCGGCACGCGGCGCAGGCCCAGATAGGCCAGCGCGCAGATCGCCATCGTCAGCACGATCAGCAGCAGCGCCTCCAGCCCCCACGGCAGCGCCAGCGGCTTCAGCGCCTGGCTGAGCACGACGATGACGCTCTGGTGCAGGATGTACAGGCAGAACACCGCCGCACTGGCCTGGCGCAGCCACGGTGACTCGCGGGTGAAGGCACGCTGAGCCCAGCCGCAAGCAGCCACGATGGCCCACCAGGTCAGCGAGCCGCGCAAGGTGCGCGCGGCAGCCATGACGGCCTCGGGCGGCATGACCTCCGCATAGTGCTGGCCGTAGGCCTGCAGCACGGCCCAGGCCGCCAGCGAGAAGCCCAGCGCCACCCAGCGCAGCCGCAGTGCGGCCGCCCACAGCCCAGCCGCCAGCGGCGTGCGGCTGGCCCAGCCAATGGCGAACAGCCAGCCGTATTCCAGGTGCTCGTAGAGGTCGTGGACGAGGTCGTGCGTGGTCGGGAAATGCGGCATCACGAAGACGCGGGCCAGCGCCAGCGGCACGGCCGGCAGCAGCAGCCAGGCCCAGGCGGGCCAGGCCAGCGCGCGCGGCTGCCAGCGCAGCAGCGCTGCCAGGCCGGCGCCCAGCGCGGCGTAGACCCACAGATAGGGCAGGAACCAGAGGTGGTTCCAGGTCGGAACCGTCATGCAGTCCAGCCCACGGCAGTATTTGCCGCCCTTCAGGTAGGCCGCCCAGAAGTCCAGGTAGCCGCCGTCACCGGGCAGCAGCTGGGGCGCCTTGGTCAGCACCTCGAAGTAGGCCTGCGGCGTGACGATGACGGCCATGCCGAAGACCAGTGGCAGCAGCAGGCGCAGCGAACGGTCCTTCAGCGTGCCCAGGGCGCCGCGCCGCGCGAACAGGCCTTGGGCCGCCGCGCCAGCGATCAGGAACAGCAGGCCCAGGCGCCAGGGCGAGCTGAGCATCATGAAGGGCTCCAGCGCGCTGCTGGCGGCGGGGCTCTTCACATGCCAGTCCCAGCTCACGTAGTACATGCCGACGTGGTACGGGATCAGCAGCGCGAAGGCGGCAACGCGCAGGCCGTCGAGGAAAGGGAGGCGTGGGGTGTTCATGTCCGCCAGCTTCGCGGCGGCGCCGCCCGCGGGCGAGCGCGCTGGGGCGAGTGGTGGGCGTCAAGGGGCGAACGCGTCCAGCACCGCGCGGTAGCCGCGCGACACGCGGACCTGCTCGCCGCAGCTCAGCGTCAGCACGGCCTCGCCGGTCGACAGGCGTTGCACGCGCTGCACATGGGCCGGGTTGACCGCATGGCTTCGGTGCACGCGCAGGAATCGCGTGGCCCAGCCGGGGCGGGCCAGCGCGTCGGCCAGCGTGGCCCGCTCCAGCAGGCTGCGCGGCGGCAGGTGCAGCTCGATGTAGTTGTCCGCGGCCGACAGCCACTGCACGTCGGTCAGCAACACGCGCTCGCCGTCCACCCACAACTCGCCCACCGCCGCCACCGGCCGCGCCAGCGTCTCGCGGACGCGGGTCAGCGCGGCGGCCAGGCGCTCGGCCGTGTAGGGCTTGAGCAGGTAGTCCAGCGCGGCGAGCTCGAAGGCCTGCAGCGCGTGCTCGGCATGCGCCGTCGAGAAGACGATGCAGCGAACACCCCTCTCGCGCAGCGCGGCCGCGAGCTGCACACCGTTGCCGCCGGGCATCTCGATGTCCAGCAGCGCCAGGTCGGGCGGCGCCGGCAGCGACCGCACCAGTGCCAGCGCCGCCGGCGCATCGGGCGCCTCCAGCAGCTCGGCCACGTCAGACTCGGCGGCCAACAGGCGGCGCAGCTTGGCGCGCGCCGCGGGCTCGTCGTCGACGATCAGCACACGCATGGCAGCTCCACGCTGAGCGTCATGCCGCTGCCGTCGGGACCGAAGTCGACGCGGGCCGCCTCGCCGTGGCGGGCGGTCAGCCGCTCCCGCAGGTTGCGCAGGCCCAGGCCGCCCTCGGGATCCGGTGGCGACTCCGGCACAGGTGTGTCGCCGTGGTTGCCCACCGTCAGCCGCAGCCGGTCGCCCAGGCGCTCAGCCCGCACGCTGACGGTCACACGACCCCGGTGCCGCGCGACGTCGTGCTTGACCGCGTTCTCCACCGGCGCGAGCAGCAGCAGTGCCGGCAGCTGGCAGTCCTGCGCATCCGCATCGGCGGTGATCTGCACCACCAGCCGTTCCGGGCCGAATCGGGCCTGCATCAACGCCAGGAAGGGCTGCACCAGCGCCAGCTCCTCGCGCACCGTGTGCTCGGCACGCTGCTGGGCTGCCAGCGTCTGCCGCAGCAGGTCGGCCAGTTGGCACAGCAGCCGGTCGGCGCGCGGGACATCCTCGTACATGACCGAGGAGATCAGATTCAGCGTGTTGAACAGGAAGTGCGGCTGCACCTGGTCGGCCAGCCGCGCCAAGCGCACCTCGGCCAGCTCGCGGCGGGCGCGCTCCAGCTCCTGCGCACGCGCGCTGGCGGCCTGCGCCATCCAGACGCCGCGCGAGATCAGGCAGAAGCTGATGTAGCTGACGGCGTCCTTGCCGCCCTCGAAGACCAGCACGCTGTGCAGGTCGTCGGGCCGGTAGTCGACGCCCGTCAACGCGTAGACGGCAAAGCGAAGCCCGAACATGCCGGCGACGTGGGTCAGGCTGAACAGCGGCAGCGCCAGCGCATGCACCGCCAGCTGCTGCCGCCAGGGCCGGCCGCGTAAAGCGCCCATCAACGCATGCACGCCCAGCACGAGCAGGCCGATGACGCCGATCGAGCTGAACTCCCACAGGAAAGGCTCCCACGGCCGGGTGCCGCCGGAGAGGCGGTATGCCTGCAGCGCCGAGGCACTCAACAACAGGCCGACGACGATGAGCAGCGCGAGATAGGGCAGGCGCCAGCGGCGCGGCAGGATGGGCATGGCGCGAGGTTAGCCGGCCCGCGCGTGCAGCCGCCGTGACTCGCCCCGCCAGGCCTGCCGTTCGTCCCTGCCGGCGCGTGGCGGCGCGACGTCCTACAACGGGCGCCGTCGGCGTCCGGGCCAGGGATGCGCCGGCCAGGCGGAGCATGTGGGTGTCATGTCTCATGCCCTACCCGCCCTGCCGACCTCTGCCCACGACCTCGGCGCCGCCACGCCCGCGCGCTGGGAGGGCGAGGGCCGGCAATGGCGCCTGGTGCTGGGCAGCGACTGGGCCGCCGAGCTGCCCAGGCCACCCGCCGGGCTGCACGTCGCCGACGGCACACGGCTGGCGCTCGACAGCTCTGCGCTGTCGCACTGGCAGCCCCCGCTTGCGGCAGCGCTGTGGCAGGCGCTCGCACCGCTGGCGCGAGGCGGCGTGACGCTGGACCTGACCGGCCTGCCGCGCGGCCTGCAGAGCCTGCTGAACCTGCCGCCGCCCGACGGCGTGACCAGGCCGGCGCCGGCCGACGAGGAGGACCCGCCAGAGCCCGAGTGGCACAGGACGCTGGTGTTCGTGGGTGACCTGCTCACCGCCTTGGGCCGGCTGGCCCGCGGCAGGAGCGCGATGCGATTGAGCGACTGGCTGTGGCAGATCGAGCAGACGGGCCCGCGCAGCCTGCCCATCGTGCTGCTGGTCAGCGCCCTGGTCGGGCTGATCGTGGCCTACATGGGCGCACAGCAGCTGCAGCGCTTTGGCGCGCAGAGCTTCATCGCCAACCTGGTGACCATCGGCGTGGTGCGCGAGATCGCGGCCCTGGTGGTGGGCATCGTGCTGGCCGGCCGGGTGGGCGCGGCATTCGCGGCGCAGATCGGCAGCATGCGCGCTGGCGAGGAGATCGACGCGCTGACGACGCTGGGCGTGGACCCGGTTGAGCACCTGGTCCTGCCGCGCATGCTGGCGCTGCTGGTGACCGGGCCGCTGCTGACCTTGTGCGCGGGCGTGGCGGGACTGGCGGTGGGCTGGGCCGTGGCCGTCGGGCTCTACGACGTGCCACCCATGGCCTATCTGGCCACCACCCGCGAGGCGCTGTCGGGCTGGGACTTGGCCGTGGGGTTGCTGAAAGGCAGCGTGTACGCGGTGCTGGTGGCGCTTGCCGGCTGCCGCCAGGGCCTGAACGCTGGCCGCAGCGCGCAGGCGGTGGGTGAGGCCACGACCGCCGCAGTCGTGCAAGCCATCGTCTGGATGGTCGTCGCGGCTTCCTTGCTGACCGTCATCTTCCAGCGGCTGGGCGTGTGATGGCGGACGACAACGAGGTCCTGATGCGCGTCGACAACCTGAGCCTGCACGCAGGCGGCCGCGAGCTGCAGCACAGCCTCAGTTTCGACGTACGCGCAGGTGAGGTGCTGGCCATCGTTGGCGCCAGCGGCTGCGGCAAGAGCACGCTGCTGCGCCACATGATCGGCCTGCAGGCGCCCAGGACTGGCACCGTGACCTGGGTGGCCGGCGGCAAGGCCCGCGACGTGCACGGTGACGATCCGCCGCGGCGCGAGATCGGCGTGGCCTTCCAGGCCGGTGCCCTGTGGAGCAGCATGACCGTGGGGGAGAACCTGATGTTGCCGCTGGAGCTCTACACGGCGCTGGACGAGGCCCAGCGCGAGGCGCAAGCCCGTGCCAAGCTGGCGCTGGCCGGCCTGCCCGACGCGGCCACCTTCGATGCCGAACCGGCCGCGCTGTCGGGCGGCATGCGCAAGCGCGCCGCCATCGCCCGCGCGCTGATGCTGGACCCACCCCTGCTGTGCCTGGACGAGCCCTCCGCCGGGCTGGACCCGCTGACGTCGGCGCGGTTGGACGACCTCATCCAGCACCTGAAGCACGAGCTCGGCACGGCCATCGTGCTGGTCACGCATGAACTGGAAAGCCTGTTCGCCGTGGCCGACCGCGTGCTCTTCCTGGACGTGCAGGCGCGCACGGCCACGGCGCTGGGACCGCCAGCGGACCTGCGCGACCAAGGGCCTGAGCCAGTGCGCGAGTTCCTGACGCGCGGCCGGTACCGGCCTCACCCGACAGCGCCGCGAGCGCCTCAGGAGGAGGCCGCGTGAAGCCCCGCCGCGCCAGCCCGTTCATCATTGGCGCCTTCGTCGTCGGCGCGCTGGCCGTGCTCGCGGTGGCCCTGGTCGCGCTGCCGGGCCAGAACTGGTTCAAGCGGCCGCAGCGCGTGGTGATGTTCTTCTCGGGCTCGGTGTTCGGGCTTCAAAAGGGCGCACCGGTGGTCTTCCGCGGCGTGCGCGTGGGCGACGTGACCGACATCAGCGTGCGCTACGAAGGCAAGACCGACAACTTCGCCATTCCCGTCATCGCCGAGCTGGATGCTGACGCCGTGCGCGGCCTGGAAGGGCGCTTCACGCACGAAGACATCGGCCACGCGCTGCCCACGCTCATCCAGCGCGGCCTGACCGCGCAGCTGGGAACGCAGAGCCTGGTGACTGGCCAGCTCTACGTAGATTTGGATTTCCGCAGCAAGCCGCCCGGCGTGCTGCACGGCGGCGACCAGGGTGACGCGACGGAGATCCCGACCAGCGCGACGGCCTTCCAGGCGCTCAAGAACCAGCTCGAGAGCGTGGACCTGCGCAAGATCGTCGATGACCTGAGCCAGATCGCGAACTCGGCACGCACACTGATCGCGTCGCCCGAGCTCAAGCAGGGCATGAAGGACTTTGCCGCCACGGCCGGCCATGCACGCCGGCTGGCCGCACAGCTGGACCAGCGCGCCGAGCCGCTGACCCGCGGCGCCGAACGAGCCATGGCCAGCGTGGACCGCGCCGGCGACAAGGTGGGCAGCGCCGCCGACAAGGTGGGCGTGGGCGCCGACAAGGCTGGCACGCTGTTAGACCCGGACGGCCCTGTCGCGCGCGATCTGCAGCGCGCGCTGGCCGAGCTGTCGCGCGCCAGCGCCTCGCTCAACGAGGCCGCCGCCAGCGACGGCCCGCTGCTGCAGCAGACCGAGCGCACGATGCGCGACCTGTCCTCGGCTGCGCGGGCGCTGCGCCAGTTGGCCAACTCGCTGGACGCGCAGCCCGAGGCGCTGCTGCGCGGCCGAAAGCCCGACCCCAGCGCCCCTGTGGAGCCCGCCCGATGAAGCCGACCCCTCTGCCCCAAGAATGGCGCCGCCGCGACGCCTGCATCGCGCTGGCCGCGGCGACGTTGGCTGGCTGCGCCACCCGCGACACGCCGCCGCGACGCCTCTACGGCCTGACCGGCACGCCGCCGCTGCCCGCCGATGCCAGGCCCGGCCAGGACGGCCGCGCCTGGGTGCTGAGCCCACATATCGCCCTGCCCGAACTACTGGACCGCGACGAGATTCTGGTCGCCGAGGGCAGCGCCGGCCTGCGGCCCTGGCCCGAAGCGCGCTGGGCCGAGCCGCTGCGCGAAGCCTTGCCGCGCGTGCTGGCCGAGGACCTGTGGCGACTGCGTCAGCCCTACCCCGTGACGCTGGGCTCCAAGGCACAGCCGACCAGTGGCGCGGAATCGCTGCGCCTCATCGTGCAGGTGGACGAATGGCTGGCGCGAGACGACGGCGCGGGCCTGCAGCTCAAGCTGCGCGCGCGTTGGCACTGGGCGCCGCTACATGCACCGGCCGGCACGGCGCTGCCGGCACCTGGCTCGGCAGACCTGAAGGTGGCTTGCAGCGCCCAGGCCGACGCGCTGGCTGGCGCCTATCGGCTCAGCGTCATGACGCTGGCGGCGCGCATCGTGGCCACGTCCTGAGGCCAACAGTTGACGAACGCCGCTTCGGCGAGACTGACGCCCCTTGAGCAGTTTTCCAGCCCATCCTTGCAGATCCTGACCGTCAGACTCAAGCGCGTATTCGACGTGAAGAGATCCCCACTCGCCCGCGAGGAGGCGACGAACTTCTCGTTTGAAACCGACGAGGGGCAGCGCTGCTTTTTCATGCAGCTGCCAGGCAAACCGCGGCTAGAGGCAGGTGACGTCGTCACCGCCGTTCTGGCTCAAGCGGGTAACTGGCAGTCGCTGCGGGGATGGAAGAACCTCTCGAGCGGCGAGGTGATCGTGCGCAGTGATGTCGGCTTGCGCGGATGGCTGCGGCTTGCTGTCGTCAGCGGCCTCGCATTCGCGTGGTGGCGCGGTGCAAGCACTGAAAACGGTCGCACGGTGCTCGGCGCCTTGTTGGTCTGCTGCGGGCTCTTGGCAGTCGTACTGGCGCGTCAGCAATGGCAGACGTGGCAAACGAGCTGCCTGCTCAGTCGCTCCTGAAGAACCGCCTGAGCGGCTCTTTGCCTCGTCATTGCGGTGTCGTCAACCTGGCCGCAAACGCCTTGTGTACCGCCAGCAGCGCGGTAGCGCGGCCCGTTTGCACCTGGATCAGAGCGTCCTGCGCCGCCAGCCGCTCCTGCTCGGCGTTGAGCAGCGAGTAGAAGTCGGCCACGCCGGCTTCGTAGCGCTTCAGGGCCAGGTCGCGGGCGCGGGTCGTCGCTTCGGCGGCCGTGGCCTGGGCCGCGGCTTGCAGCTCGGTCTCGCGCAGCGTCGACAGGCTGCCCTGGGCATCCTGCAGCGCTGTCAGCTGGGCCTGCTCAGCACCGGCCACCGCCGCCTCGAAGCCGGCGCGCGCGGCCGACTCCTCGGCCTTGCGGGCGCCGAAGTCGAGGAAGTTCCAGTTCAGCGCGGCACCCAGGCTGTGGATCTGCGTGCCGCTCTTGAACAGATCGCCTGCCTTGCCGGCGCTCCAGCCGATCTGACCCGTCAGGCCCAGGCTGGGCCAGCGCGCAGCCCAGGCGACCTGGGCACGCGACGCAGCGGCTTGAGCGCGCACGGCGGCAGCCTTCACGTCGGGGCGAGCGCCGAGCAGGCCGGCGGGGTCGGGCAGCTGGCCCAGGCTGATTAGGCGCGGCTCGGGCATGCCGGGCAGCGGGTCGCTGTCGGCCTTGTCGCAGTCGGCCGGTGCCTGGCCGCGCAGCACGTCAAGCTGCAGGCGCGTGAGGCAGGCCGCGTTGCGCAGCGCGGGCACGCTGGCGGACGTCTGCGCAACGAGCGCCTCGGCGCGCGCCTGGTCCAGCGCGGTGCCGCGGCCGGCGCCCACGCGGGCCTTCACCAGGTCCAGCAGCTGGTTCTGCACCACCAGCGTCTCCTTGGCGAGCTTCAGGCGGTGACCCAGGCCGATGAGCTGGGCCTGCAGGTTCAGCGCGGTGCCGGCCAGGCTGAGCTGAGCGGCGTCGCGATCCAGAGCGGCGCCCTGGGCGTCATAGCCGGCCGCCTGGGCGTTGGCCGACGCGCGGCCCCACAGGTCGACTTCCCACTGCGCCGTCGCGTTGACGCCATAGCTGTTGAAGTTGTTGAACTGGCCCTGGTCGTTGGGCGCGCGCTGGCGGCTGGCGCTGGCGCCGACACCCACGCTGGGCAGGCGCTGGGCGCCCGCGGCGGTTGCGAGGGCCTCGGCCTGCTTGAGGCGGGCGGCGGCTGCGCGCAGGTCACGGTTGTTGGCGAGCACCTCGTCCACGACGCGCTGCAGTTGGGCGCTGTCGACGAAGGCGGCCGTCATGGTCGCCGCTCCGGGGTTGCCGGGCGGCATTTGCGCGAAAGCTGCCGGTGCCAGGTTGGCCGGCCCCGGGGACAGGCCCGGTGCAGCACAAGCGGCCAGCAGGGCAGCCAAGGCGAGGGGGGTCAGGCGAGCGAGCATCTCAATGGCCCTCCTTCTTGGGTTCGGCGTCGTCGATGCCGGGGTGGAAGGCGTGGGCCGAGGCCTCGACCTGGGCACGCAGCGCAGCGGCGCGGGCGCGGCGCTTCTCGGTGCCCTTGCGCAGCAGCGAGTAAAAGACCGGCGTCAGGAAGATGCCGAACAGCGTCACGCCCAGCATGCCGGCGAACACCGCAATGCCCATCGCACGGCGCATCTCGCTGCCGGCGCCGGAGCCCAGGATCAGCGGGATGACGCCGGCGCAGAAGGCGATGGATGTCATCAGGATGGGACGCAGCCGCAGACGGCAGGCCTCGATGACGGCGTCGGTCACCGAGCGGCCCTGCTCCTCCAGCTCTTTGGCGAACTCGACGATCAGGATGGCGTTCTTGCACGCCAACCCGACCAGCACGACAAGCGCCACCTGCGTGAAGACGTTCAGGTCCCCCGCCTGCCCGAAGGGCGGGAAGTGCGACAGCCACACGCCGAACAGCGCCGACAAGATGCACATCGGCACGATCAGGATGATGGCCAGCGGCAGGCTCCAGCTCTCGTACTGCGCGGCCAGCACCAGCACGACCAGCAGCACCGAGAAGCCCAGCACCGCGGCCAGCGTCGGCACCTCGACATTGAGCACCGGCACGTTGACGCTGCGCGTCAGGCGGTCCTGGTAGCTGAGGTCGGTCCACTCGTAGCCCATGCCGCGCGGCAGCGTCTTCAGCAGGCGTTCGATCTCGGCCTCAGCCTGGCCGCTGGAGAAGCCGGGCTTGGGGGCGCCATTGATGTCGGCGGATGGGAAGCCGTTGTAGCGCGTCACGCGGGTGGGGCCGAAGGTGGGCTCCACGCTCATCAGCGAGCCCAGCGGCACCATCTCGCCGGCGCCGTTGCGCGTCTTGAACTGCACGACGTCCTCGGCCTTGGCGCGGAAGGGCGCGTCAGCCTGCACGATGACCTGGTAGGTCTTGCCGAACTTGGTGAAGTCGTTGACGTACAGCGAGCCGAGGTTGATCTGCAGCGTGTCGTAGATGTCGCCCAGGCCCACGCCCATCTGCTTGGCCTTGGTGCGGTCCACGTTGGCAAACAGCTGCTGCACATTGATGTCGTAGTTGGAGTACGGCGTGCCG
>JACPYV010000199.1 GCA_016195825.1 Burkholderiales bacterium
GCCGCGCCGCGGCCGAGCGCGTCGCCCAGCTGGACGCCATCCGTCGTGACCGTACGCTGATGCAGCGCTACCCGACCGAAGCCGCGCACCAGCGCGCACGCACCGCGGCACTGGACGATGCGAACAAGGCGACCCGGATTTCCGAGCGCCGCATCAAGGACCTGAACCAGGAGCGCAAGCCGCTGCTGGACGAGGCCGAGTTCTACAAGGGCCGGCCGTTGCCGAGCAAGCTCAAGCAGGCGCTGGACGCCAACGACGCCAGCATCGAGGCGCAGCACGTGCTCATCGAGAACCAGAAGGCCGAGGTCGTGCGCCTCAACGCACGCTTCGACGCCGAGCTGGCGCGGCTGAAGAAGCTCTGGGGCGGCGCCACGCCGGGCTCGCTGCCGCCGCTGGGCGAGCTGCCCAGGACCACGCCACCGCCCACGCCCAAGGCCGGCGCCTCCAAGTAACGCCGGGCGCGGCGGCCAGCGCGCCGGAGCCGGCGCGCTGGCGTCTTGCCCTCGGTCTAGCCCAGCTTCTTCTTCAGCAGTTCGTTGACCAGGGCCGGGTTGGCCTTGCCCTTGGTCGCCTTCATCGCCTGCCCGACCAGTGCGTTGAAAGCCTTGTCCTTGCCGGCGCGGTACTCGTCGACCGATTTCTGGTTGGCGGCCAGCACCTCGTCGAGGATGGCCTCGATGGCGCCGGTGTCGCTGACCTGCTTGAGGCCCTTGGACTCGATGACGGCATCCACGTCCGCGGCCTCGCCCGACCACAGCACCTCGAACACCTGCTTGGCGGCGTTGTTGGAGATCGTGCCGTCCGAGATGCGACCGATCAGCTTGGCGAGCAGCTCCGGGCCGACCGCCGCCGCGGCTATCTCGCCACCATCGGCATTGAGCCGCTTGCTGATCTCGCCCATGACCCAGTTCGCCACCAGCTTGGGCGTCGCACCCGCGGCCTTGGCAGCCTCGTAGTAGCGGGCCGTGGCCAGGCTCTGCGTCATCATCGTCGCGTCGTAGGCCGGCAAGCCGTCCACGCTCTCGAAGCGCGCGGCCATCACGGCCGGCAGCTCGGGCATCTCGCCCCGCACGCGCTCCACCCACTCCGGCGCGATGACCAGCGGCGGCAGGTCGGGGTCGGGGAAGTAGCGGTAATCCGCCGAGTCCTCCTTGCTGCGCATTGCGCGGGTCTCGCCGGTGTCCGGGTTGTAGAGCACGGTGGCCTGGCTGATCCTGCGGCCGTCCTCGATCTCGTCGATCTGCCAGTTCACCTCGTAGTTCACGGCGTCGACGAGGAAGCGGAAGCTGTTGAGGTTCTTGATCTCGCGGCGCGTGCCATAGGGCTCGCCGGGCTTGCGCACCGACACGTTGACGTCGCAGCGGAACGAGCCCTCCTGCATGTTGCCGTCGCAAATGCCGAGCCACATCACCAGCGCGTGCAGCGTCTTGGCGTACTCGGCGGCCTCCGCGCCCGAGCGCATGTCGGGCTCGGAGACGATCTCCAGCAGCGGCGTGCCAGCGCGATTCAGGTCGATGCCCGACTGACCGTGATAGTCCTCGTGCAGGCTCTTGCCCGCGTCTTCTTCCAGGTGGGCACGGGTCAGGTTGACCTTGTGCTTGACGTCACCGACGAAGAACTCGACCGAGCCGCCCTGCACCACCGGGATCTCGAACTGGCTGATCTGGTAGCCCTTGGGCAGGTCGGGGTAGAAGTAGTTCTTGCGCGCGAAGATGGACAGCGGCGCCACCTTCGCGCCGACCGCCAGGCCGAAGCGGATGGCGCGCTCGACGGCGGCGCGGTTCAGCACCGGCAGCGTGCCGGGCAGGGCCAGGTCCACGGGCGAGGCCTGCGTGTTGGGCGCCGCACCGAAGGCGGTGGAGCTGCCGCTGAAGATCTTGGACTGGGTCGACAGCTGGACGTGGTTTTCCAGGCCGATGACGACCTCGTAGCCGCGGATGAGTTTGGACATGGGCATATCAGAATCCTGCCGGGGCGCGCTGGTGCCAGTCGGTCGCCTGCTGGAGGGCGTGCGCGGCGTGCAGCAACTGGCCCTCCTTGAAGTAGTTGCCGATCAGCTGCAGGCCGACCGGCATGCCGCCTTCGCCCAGGCCCACCGGCACGCTCATGCCGGGCAGGCCAGCCAGCGAACCGGGCAGCGTGAAGATGTCGGCGAGGTAGGCCTGCGTCGGGTCGTCAGCACCCGTGCCGGCCGCCCAGGCGACGGTAGGCGCCACAGGGCCGGCGATCAGGTCGCACTGCGTGAAGCACTGCTGGAAGTCGTCCGCGATCATGCGGCGCAGCTTCTGGGCCTGCAGGTAGTAGGCGTCGTAGTAGCCGTGCGACAGCACGTACGAGCCAATCATGATGCGGCGCTTCACCTCGGGGCCGAAGCCCTCCGCGCGCGTCTTCTTGTACATGTCGAGCAGGTCGTCGTACTGGGCGGCGCGATGCCCGAACTTGACGCCGTCGAAGCGGCTGAGGTTCGAACTCGCCTCGGCCGGGGCAATGATGTAGTACACGGGGATGGCCAGCTCGGTGCGGGGCAGGCTGACGTCCACCAGCGTGGCGCCCAGCTTCTCCAGCTCGGCGAGACCGGCACGCACGGCGGTGTTCACGTCGGCCGACAGGCCGGCGGGGAAGAACTCCTTGGGCAAGCCGACACGCAGGCCGGCCAGCGGCTTGCCGGCGGAAATGCCCTCGCGGGCCGCCAGCATCTGCGCGTGGAAGTCCTGCGGTGGCTGCTGCACGCTGGTCGCGTCGCGCTCGTCGAAGCCGCTCATTGCGGACAGCAGCAAGGCGCAGTCCTCGGCCGAACGCGCCATCGGGCCGGCCTGGTCCAGGCTGGACGCGAACGCGATCATCCCGTAGCGGGAGCAGACGCCGTAGGTCGGCTTGATCCCCGTGATGCCGGTGAAGCTGGCCGGCTGGCGAATGGAGCCGCCGGTGTCGGTGCCGGTCGTGGCGGGTGCCAGGCGCGCAGCCACGGCCACGGCCGAGCCGCCGGAGGAGCCGCCAGGCACGCGGCTGACGTCCCAGGGGTTGTGCGCCGGGCCGAAGGCGCTGTTCTCGTTGGCCGAGCCCATCGCAAACTCGTCGCAGTTCAGCTTGCCCAGCGCCACCGTGCCGGCCGCGTTCAGCTTGGCGACGACGGTCGCATCGAAGGGGCTGCGGTAGCCAGCCAGGATCCTGGAGCCGGCCGTCGTCGGCATATCGGCCGTGACGTAGATGTCCTTGTGCGCGATGGGCACGCCGGTCAGGGGGCCGGCATTGCCGCGGGCCAGGGCGGCGTCGGCGGCGTCGGCACGGGCCAGCGCCCCCTCGGCGTCGACATGCAGGAAGGCGCCCAACTTCTCATGGGCGGTGATGCGGGCCAGCAAGCCTTGCGTGGCTTCACGGCTGGAGACGGCACGGCTCTTCAGGGCGCTGGCCAGCTCGGCCACGCCCATGTCGTGAACGGACTTCATTCGATGACCTTGGGAACGAGGAAGAGGCCGTCCTCGACGGCCGGGGCGCTGCGCTGGTTCAGCTCGCGCTGGTTGCTCTCGGTGACGACATCCTCGCGCAGGCGCAGCTGCACCTGCTGGATGGCCGACAGCGGCGTGTACAGCGGCTCGACGCCGGTGGTGTCGATGGCGCTCATCTGGTCCACGATCTGGAAGAAGCCGTTCAGCTGGCCAAGCAGCGCATCAGACTCGGCCGGCTGCAGCTCCAGCCGGGCCAGGTTGGCAATGCGGCTCACATCGTCGGGGGTGAGGCTCATGGGTGCGTTTTCAGGTGTAAGGATTGAGCCTAAAACCCAGTAGCGGCGGGCTCAAAACGAAGGGGTTCGGTTATTATCGCCGCCCATCTTCATGGCCTTCGGGGCTGCCCCTACAGCGACGCGAATCGTCGCCGACCGGGCGGCCTCTTGGCTTTCCAGACCCCCGTTTTTTCAGCCGCGCCCCCGCAGGCGAGGCTCTTCGCGCCCATCATGTTCGCCTCCCTGCGCCGCTATTTCTCCACCGACCTGGCCATCGACCTCGGCACCGCCAACACCCTGATCTACGTGCGCGGCAAGGGCATCGTCCTCGACGAGCCGTCGGTGGTATCCATCCGCCACGAGGGTGGCCCCAACGGCAAGAAGACCATCCAGGCCGTCGGCCGCGAGGCCAAGGCCATGCTGGGCAAGGTGCCCGGCAACATCGAGGCCATCCGCCCGATGAAGGACGGCGTCATCGCCGACTTCACGGTGACGGAGCAGATGCTCAAGCAGTTCATCAAGATGGTCCACGACTCGAAGACGTTCAAGCCGTCGCCGAGGATCATCATCTGCGTGCCCTGCGGCTCCACCCAGGTTGAGCGCCGCGCGATCCGCGAGTCGGCCCTCGGCGCCGGTGCCAGCGAGGTCTACCTGATCGAGGAGCCCATGGCCGCCGCGATCGGCGCGGGTCTTCCCGTCAGCGAGGCTTCGGGCTCCATGGTCGTCGACATCGGCGGCGGCACGACGGAAGTCGGCGTCATCTCGCTGGGCGGCATGGTCTACAAGGGCTCGGTGCGCGTCGGCGGCGACAAGTTCGACGAAGCCATCAAGAAGAACATCGGCAGCGCCTTCCCGGGCTCCGAGGTCAAGGAGATGGAGGTCAAGGGCCGCAACCTGTCGGAGGGCGTGCCGCGCAGCTTCACCATCTCGTCCAACGAGATCCTGGAAGCCCTGACCGACCCGCTCAACCAGATCGTCTCTGCCGTGAAGAACGCGCTGGAGCAGACGCCTCCCGAGCTGGGCGCCGACATCGCCGAGCGCGGCATGATGCTGACTGGCGGCGGCGCGCTGCTGCGCGACCTGGACCGCCTGCTGGGTGAGGAAACCGGCCTGCCGGTGCTGGTGGCCGAAGACCCGTTGACCTGCGTCGTGCGCGGTTGCGGCATGGCCCTGGAGCGCATGGAGCGCCTGGGCTCCATCTTCACGTCTGAATAAGCCCACCCCTTTTTCCGCGCCGCGCGCGCCATGCCCCTCGGCACCCTCGACCGCTCACCGCCACCGTTCTTCCGCCAGGGTCCGTCGGCGCTGACCAAGCTCGCGCTGTGTTCGGCGCTGGCGCTGGTGCTGATGGTCGCCGACGCCCGCTTCAAGCTGATGCTGCCCGCCCGCGCCGCGCTGGCACTGGTGCTGCACCCGGTGCAGCGCCTGCTGCTGACGCCGGTGGACGCCTGGGAGAACGCCGGCGACTACCTGCGCGGCACCAAGCGCGCCATGGCCGCCGAGGACCAGGCCAAGCGCCAGCTGGCACAGCAGGCCGAGCGTCTGTCGCGCGCCGAGGCATTGCAGGCCGAGAACGACCGCCTGCGCAAGCTGCTGGAGCTGCGCCCGGCGACACCGGTGCCGTCCATCTCGGCGGAAGTGCTGTTTGAGGCGCCAGACCCGTTCTCCCGCCGCGTCGTCATTGACCATGGCGCGACCCAGGGCGTGGCGGCCGGCTCGCCGGTCATCAATGAGGCCGGCGTGCTGGGCCAGGTGACGCGGGTCTACCCGCTGTCCGCCGAAGTCACGCTGCTGACCGACAAGGAAGCCGCCATCCCGCTGCTCAACGCGCGCACGCAGATGCGCAACGCCGCCGCAGGCCGGGCCGACGGCTCCGGCATGGAGCTGCGCTTCCTGGCCGCCAACGCGGACGTGAAGGTCGGCGACCTGATGACGACCTCGGGGCTGGACGGCGTCTACCCGCCCGGGCTGCCGGTGGCCAAGGTCACGGTCGTCGAGCGCCGCGGCGACTCCAGCTTTGCGCAGGTGCTGCTGGCGCCCATCGCCCAGCCGGACAGTGCCCGCCACGTGCTGGTGCTGCTGCCCATGGACCGGCACCTGGCGGCCAAGCAGGAGGCCGAAGCTGCCGCCGCGGCCGAAGCCGCCTCGGCAGCCGAGTCCAAGGCCACGGCCCGCGCCGCCAAGAAGGCCGAGAAGGCCGAAAAAGCTGCCGCGAAAGCCGCCAGTACGGCTTCAGGAGCCAAGCCATGATCATGCCGCGCGCCGCCGACCAGTTGCTGCTGCCGGCCAACCCCTGGTTCATCGCCTTCACGCTGATCGTCGCGCTGATGGCCGACATGGTGCCCATGGGCCGGCTGGCCGCGATGCCGGACGTGCTGGCCGTCGTGCTGGTGTTCTGGGGCGTGCACCAGCCGCGGCGCATCGGCGTGCTGTGGGCCTTCATCTTTGGGCTGCTGATCGACGTGCATGACGGCGCCTTGCTGGGCCAGCACGCGCTGGCCTATAGCGGCCTGAGCTTCGGCGCGATCTCGCTGCACCGCCGCCTGCCCTGGTTTAGCCTCGGCGCGCAATCCATCCAGGTGCTGCCGCTGTTCATCGGCGCCCATGTCCTGGCCCTCGTGGTGCGCATGGCCGTGGGCGGCATGTGGCCGGGCTGGGGCGTGCTGCTGGCGCCGGTGTTCGAGGCGGCGCTGTGGCCCGTCGCCAGCGTGCTGCTGCTGGCGCCGCAGCGCCGCGCACCGGACCGCGACGCCCACAGGCCGCTATGAAGCCCCCACGGTCGCGTTGCTCCCTTCCCCCGCGGCTCGTCTTGGGCCGCATGCGCGGCCTTGGGGCGCCCCTCGCCCTTCAGGCGGCCGGGCGGCCTCGGGGTTAGTCAGTGGTCGTCCTCAAGAACCTCCACCAGGAGCTGTCCCGCTTCCGGCTGCGTGTGCTGGCCGCGGGCGCCTTCGTGCTGTTCTGCTTCGGGCTGCTGGTGACGCGGCTGGTATGGCTGCAGGTCATCCAGTACGACAACTTTGCCGAACGGGCCGAGTCCAACCGCATCGCGGTTGTGCCCATCGTGCCCAACCGCGGCCTGATCAAGGACCGCAACGGCGTCGTGCTGGCCAGCAACTACTCGGCCTACACACTGGAGATCAACCCCGAGAAGGTCGTGGACCTGGACGGCACCATCGAGGCGCTGGGCCAGGTCATTGAGATCCAGGCCCGCGACAAGCGCCGCTTCAAGCGTCTGCTGGACGAGGCCAAGCACACGGACTCGCTGCCCATCCGCACCAAGCTGACGGACGAGGAGGTGGCCCGCTTCACGGCCCAGCGCTTCCGATTCCCCGGGGTGGAGATCAAGGCGCGGCTGTTCCGCTCCTACCCGCTGGGCGAGGTGGGCGCCCACCTGATCGGCTATATCGGCCGCATCAACCAGTCCGAGAAGAAGGCCATGGACGAGTGGGAGGAGGAAGACCTCGCTAACTACCGCGGCACCGAATACATCGGCAAGCTGGGCCTGGAGCAGGCCTACGAGAAGGAGCTGCACGGCACGACCGGCTTCGAGCAGGTCGAAACGAGCGCGGGCGGGCGGGCGGTACGGCGCCTCGACCACAAGCCGCCCACACCCGGCAACACGCTGAACCTGTCCATCGACATCAAGCTTCAGGCGCTGGTGGAGCAGCTGTTCGGCGACCGCCGTGGCGCGCTGGTGGCCATCGACCCGCGCAACGGCGAGGTGCTGGCCTTCGTCTCCAAGCCCACCTTCGACCCCAACCTGTTCGTCGACGGCATCGACGCCGACAGCTGGCGCGAGCTCAACGAAGACATCGACAAGCCGCTGCTGAACCGGGCCCTGCGCGGCACCTACCCGCCGGGCTCCACCTTCAAGCCGCTGATGGCCATGGCCGCGCTGAACAGCGGCAAGCGCGACCCGCGCACGGTCATCATGGACAACCTGACCTACAGCTTTGGCGGCCGCACCTTCAGCAGCCCGGAGACCGACCGCGCCGGCCCCAAGGACATGCGCCTGGCCATCGTGACCTCGTCCAACGTCTACTTCTACAGCCTGGCCAACGAGATGGGCGTGGACCTGATCCATGATCAGCTGGAGCCCTTCGGCTTGGGCCGCAAGACCGAGATCGACGTGCAGGGCGAGGTCACCGGCGTGCTGCCCTCTCAGGAGTGGAAGCGCAACTACTTCCGCAAGAGCCCGGCGAACCAGAAGTGGTTCGCCGGCGAGACGATTTCCCTGGGCATCGGCCAGGGCTACAACAACTTCACGATGCTGCAGATGGCGACGGCCTACTCGACCATCGCGTCCGGCGGGCTGCGCTTCAAGCCGCGCCTGGTGCGCGAGATCGAGGACGTGGTGAAGCACGAGCAGCGCCGCGTCGCCAGCGACGCGCTGCCCCCCCTGCCCCTGAAGCCTGCGGACGTGGCCATCATCCACAACGCGATGAACGGCGTGACGCTGGAGGGCACGTCACGGCTGGCCTTCCTGAACGCGCCCTACCAGAGCGGCGGCAAAACCGGCACGGCCCAGGCCGTGGGCTTGAAGGCGGGCGAGAAGTACAGCAACATCAAGGCCGACGAGCGCAAGCGCGACCACTCGCTGTACGTCGCCTTCGCGCCGGTGGACCAGCCGCGCGTGGCGCTGGCCGTCATCGTCGAGAACGCCGGCTTCGGCTCCATGTCGGCCGCGCCCATCGCGCGCCGCGTGTTCGACTACCTGCTGGCCGGCGTCTACCCCAGCGAGGAAGACATCGCCAAGACGCAGCTGGGCCAGACCTTCGCCCCCATCGGCACGCCGCGGCGCGTCGCCGACGTGCCTTTGCCAGGTTCATCGGGCCAGGCTGCCTCCGCGCCCCAGGCCGCCTCAGCCCCTGCTTCGGGAGCCTCGCGATGACCGTCATCGAACGACCACCGCTGCTGCGCCGGCTGCGCCCCTGGCTCAGCGGCTTCGACATCCCGCTGCTGATCGCCGTGCTGTGGATGTGCGGCTGGGGCCTGCTGTGCATGTACTCGGCAGGCTACGACCACGGCAACCGCTTCGTCGACCACGCGCGCAACATGGTGCTGGCGCTGACGCTGATGTTCATCGTCGCCCAGGTGCCGCCCCAGAAGCTGATGGCCGTCGCCATCCCGCTGTACACGCTGGGCGTGGCGCTGCTGATCGCGACCGCGCTGTTCGGCGTCACAAAGAAGGGCGCCACGCGCTGGCTCAGCATCGGCATCACGCAGATTTAGCCCTCCGAGCTGCTCAAGATCGCCACGCCGCTGATGCTGGCCTGGTGGTTCCAGAAGCGCGAGGGCCTGCTGCGCTGGCCCGATTTCATCGCCGCCTTCGCGCTGCTGCTGCTGCCCTTCCTGCTGATCGCCAAGCAGCCCGACCTGGGCACCGGGATCCTGGTGCTGGCCGCAGGCCTGTACGTGATCTTCTTCGCCGGACTGCCCTGGAAACTGATCCTGCCCGCCGTCGTGCTGGCCGCCAGCGGTGCCGCGGCGCTGGTGCTCAGCGAGGACCGGATCTGCGAACCCGACGTGACCTGGCCGGTGCTCAAGGAATACCAGAAGCACCGCATCTGCACGCTGTTGGACCCCAGCAAAGACCCCCTGGGCAAGGGCTTCCACATCATCCAGGGCGAGATCGCCATCGGCTCCGGCGGCTTGACGGGCAAGGGCTTCATGAAGGGCACCCAGACCCACCTGGAGTTCATCCCCGAACGCACCACCGACTTCATCTTCGCGGCCTTCGGCGAGGAGTTTGGCCTCATGGGCGCGCTGGCGCTGCTGGTGGGCTTCACGGCGCTGATCCTGCGCGGGCTGATGATCGCGTCTGATGCGCCCACCCTCTTCACGCGGCTGATGGCGGGCGCGGTGACGCTGTCGTTCTTCACCTATGTCTTTGTCAACATGGGCATGGTCAGCGGCATCCTGCCCGTCGTGGGCGTGCCTCTGCCGTTCGTGAGTTACGGCGGCACAGCGATGGTGACGCTGGGGCTGAGCCTGGGGCTGCTGCTGTCGATCGCGCGGGTCAGGAAGCTGGTCAAGACCTAGCCGCCACGGCCGGGAACCGGATCGTGAACCGCGCCCCCGGCCCCTGGCCGTCGGGCGACTCACCGCCGGCTGCGCGGCGCACGCGCGTGTCGTCCAGCGTCAGCTCGGCGTCGTGCTGCTGCACGATCTCCTGCACGATGGCCAGGCCCAGACCCGAGCCCTCGACCCCGCTGCCCAGCGACCGGTAGAACGGCTGGAAGACCTTCTCGCGCTCGCCCGGCGGGATGCCCGGGCCGCTGTCCTCCACCTGCAGCACGACGACCTGGCCGAACGGGTCCTCGACGACGCGCACCGTCACCAGCCCGCCAGCGGGCGTGTAGAGCAGCGCGTTGTCGACCAGGTTGCGGATCAGCTCGCCCAGCAGCATGGGCTGGCCCTGCACGCGCAGCCGGCTGTCATCGGGCACCACGCCGTCATAGCCCAGGTCGATGCGCCGCTCTAGCGCGCGCGGCACGAAGTCGCGCACGGTGTCGATCGCGACCTCGGCCAGGTCCACCGGTTCCCGGCGCAGCGCCTGTTCGGCGTCCTCGGCACGTGCCATCGCCAGCAACTGGTTGACCATGTGCGCTGCACGCTCGCTGGCCCGCGCGATGTGCGCGAGCGAGCGCTTGAGCTCCTCGGGTGATGCACGGCCGGCGTCGATCTCGCGCTGGATCAGCTCGGCCTGCGTGCGCAGCCCGGCCAGCGGCGTCTTCAGCTGGTGCGCGGCGTCGGCCAGGAAGTGTTTCTGCCGGCTCATCGACAAGTCCAGCCGTGCGAGCAGGTCGTTGATGGCCTGCACCAGCGGCGCCACCTCGTCGGGCACGCGCTGCTCGTCGATGGGTGACAGGTCCGAGCTCTCGCGCGAGCGGATGCGCCGCTGCAGCTCATTCAACGGAGAGATGCCGCGCGCCAGCGCCAGCCACACCAGCAGCACCGCCAGCGGCAGGATGACGAACTGCGGCAGGATGACGCCCTTGATGATCTCGTTGGTCAGCCGCGCGCGCTTGCCCAGCGTCTCGGCGACCTGCACGAGCATCGTTTTCGTCGCGCCGGCCTGGCCCTCAGGCGCGATCCACAGGTAGGCCACCCGCACGGCGTCAGAACCCACCTCGTCATCGCGGAAATGCAGCTCCCAAGGCACGACGGGCGCGTCCTCGGTCGGCACCGGCAGCGCCGCGTCGCCGCTGAGCAGCTCGCCGCGCAGGCCCAGCACCTGGTAGAAGACGGTGTCCGACGCATCCGCCCGCAGCAACGCCGCCGCCTCGGGCGCCAGCGCATAACGGTCACGCCCCTTGGCTGGCGCCGACTCGGCCGCCACCTGCAGCCCCAGGCTGCGCGCCATCTCGCCAAGCTCGCGGTCATAGGGGCGACTGGCAATCCCTTGCGCCACCAGCCAGGTCAACGCCACGCTGATCGGCCAGATCAGCAGCAACGGCGCGAGCATCCAGTCGAGGATCTCGCCAAACAGCGAGCCCTGCTGCGGGCTGGCGCCATCTTTGGTGGGCATTTACGCGAGCCGCGGCGTCGGGCCGCTCCCAAACAAGGCCCAACCCTCTCGGAGGGCCGACGGCCGGACCTGGCCGGCGGGAAGCCTCATGAGGCTATTTTCTCAAGGCAGTAGCCGAGGCCGCGCACCGTGGCGATGCGGATGGGTCCCTGCTCGATCTTCTTGCGCAGCCGGTGGATGTAGACCTCGATGGCGTTGTTCGAGACCTCCTCACCCCACTCGCACAGCCGCTCCACCAACTGGTCCTTGCTGACCAGTCGCCCGGCGCGCTGCAGCAGTACCTCCAGCAGCGACAGCTCGCGCGCCGACAGCTCCAGCATCTGCTCGTTGATGTAGGCCACGCGCCCCGTCGCATCAAAGGTCAGCGGACCATGCTTGATGAGGCTGCTGGCGGTGCCCAAGCCGCGGCGCGTCAGCGCGCGCACGCGCGCTTCGAGCTCCTGCAGCGAGAACGGCTTGGCCATGTAGTCGTCTGCGCCCAGATCCAGTCCCTTGACGCGCTGCTCCACGCTGTCAGCGGCAGTCAGGATCAGCACGGGCATGGTCGAGCCGCGTGCGCGCAGCTTGCGCAGCACCTCCAGCCCGTGCAGGCGGGGCAGGCCCAGGTCCAGGATCACGAGGTCGAACTCGTGCGTCGCCAGCGCCGTGTCCGCCTCCGTGCCGCTGCTGACACGGTCCACCGCATAGCCCGAGGCGCGCAGCGCGCGCAACAGGCCATCGGCCAGCACTTGGTCGTCTTCCGCAATCAGGATGCGCATGGTCTTGTCTCCTGCACCGATGTTATGTGCCGCGGACACAGGACCGGCTTGCGCCAGCGCAAGCTGGCTCACGCCCTGAGCCACCCCGGGCCTAGCATTCTTCTCAATCCTGAGCCGCAAACTGCCGCGGACCGGAGAGACAAACTACTGTACAAACATACAGATTGCCCCATAATTCAGCCATTCCCACGGAGATTCGCATGGACGCCCCGGTCAAAGCCCTCAACACCGAAAAAGCCAAGGCCTTGCAGGCCGCCCTTGCCCAGATCGAAAAGCAGTTCGGTAAGGGCTCCATCATGCGGCTGGGCGAAGGCGAGGTCATCGAAGACATCCAGGTCGTGTCCACCGGCTCGCTGGGCCTGGACATCGCGCTGGGCGTCGGCGGTCTGCCGCGCGGCCGCGTCGTCGAGATCTACGGCCCTGAGTCCTCGGGCAAGACCACGCTGACGCTGCAAGTCATCGCCGAGATGCAGAAGCTTGCTGGCACCTGCGCCTTCATCGACGCCGAGCACGCGCTGGACATCCAGTACGCCCAGAAGCTCGGCGTCAACCTGCAGGAACTGCTGATCAGCCAACCCGATACCGGTGAACAAGCCCTCGAGATCGTCGACGCGCTGGTGCGCTCCGGCTCGGTGGACCTGATCGTCGTCGACTCGGTCGCGGCCCTCACGCCCAAGGCTGAACTCGAAGGCGAAATGGGCGACAGCCTGCCCGGCCTGCAGGCCCGCCTGATGAGCCAGGCACTGCGCAAGCTGACCGCCACGATCAAGAAGACCAACTGCATGGTCATCTTCATCAACCAGATCCGCATGAAGATCGGCGTCATGTTCGGCTCGCCCGAGACCACCACCGGTGGCAATGCGCTGAAGTTCTACGCCTCCGTGCGCCTGGACATCCGCCGCATCGGCTCCATCAAGAAGGGTGAGGAAGTCATCGGCTCCGAGACCAAGGTCAAGGTTGTCAAGAACAAGGTCTCGCCCCCGTTCAAGACCGCCGAATTCGACATCCTCTACGGCGAAGGCATCAGCCGCGAGGGCGAGATCATCGACATGGGCGTCATCGCCAAGATCGTCGAGAAGTCCGGGTCCTGGTACGCCTACCAGGGCGAGAAGATCGGCCAGGGCAAGGACAACGCCCGCGAGTTCCTGCGCGAAAACCCCGACGTGGCCCACGAAATCGAGAACAAGATTCGCGAATCGCTCGGCGTGGCCCTGCTGACGACCTCCGCACCGGAATAAGCACGGTCGGCCGGCTGTCGTGGCGCGTGCGCCCCTGTCGCTGAAGGCCAGGGCCATCGGCCTGCTGGCCCAGCGCGAGCAAAGCCGGGCCGAGTTGCGGCGCAAGCTGCTGCGCATCGAGCAGCAGCAGCGCGCCCGCCTCGTCGCTCAGCCAGGCGGTGAGCCGGCAGACGGTGAAGCCGGCAGCCTTTCCGACGAAGAAGACCCCGAAATCGGCGCGAGCGCCGTCGACGCCTTGCTCGATGCGCTTGCGGCGGACGGGTACCTCGATGAAACCCGCTTCGTCGAATCCCGCCTGCACCTGCGCGCAAGCCGCTTTGGCGCCCAACGCATCCAGCAGGAGCTGGCCCAGCATGGGCTGAAGCTGGACACGGAACAGCAGGCCGCCCTGCGCGCCACCGAGCTGGAGAGGGCTCGCGAAGTCTGGTTGAAGCGTTTCGGCCCGGAACCGCCCCGGGAGGCCGCGGAGCAGGCGCGCCAGACCCGATTCCTGCTGGCACGGGGGTTTGCCCCCGAAGTGGTGCGCCGCTTGCTGCGGGCCTAAGGACCGCTTGACCGAGCGCGCGGGGGTAGTTTTTACCCTACGTGCTACATTGCCGGCTGCCGCCAAAACGGCGGTTCATCCGGTTACAAGCCCATGGTCCCTCCAGCCCATGGCTGCGAGAACCGGTGAAACCGCTGTCCCGGCACCGGCCGGGCTGTTCCGCCATCCACCCGCTCATGCCCGCCGTCCACCCGTCCGTCACGCGCCGCCAACTGCACCGCCGCGCCCTCGATGTGCAGGTGTTCATGCGTGATGACGGCCTGTTCGATGTCGAAGCGAGCCTCATCGACACCAAGTCGCACGACGTGCCCCTGGCTGGCCTGACCCGCAAGGCGGGCGATCCCATCCACGAGATGCACCTGCAGCTGACCGTCGACCGTACGCTGACGATCACCGCCGCCACGTCCGACACCCGCTGGATGCCCTACGTGGGCGCCTGTAACGCGCATGGCGACGCCTATTCCCGGCTCGTCGGCTTGAACCTGATGAAGGGTTTTCGCCAGGCGGTCGTCGAGCGCCTGGGCGGCACACGCGGCTGCACCCACCTGACCGAGCTCTGCCAGATCCTGCCAACGGCCGTCATCCAGGCCATGGCGGGCTCCGTCATCGACACGCGCGAGGGTGATGCCGACGGCAACCCGCCCTTCCAGCTCGACCGTTGCCACGCGCTGCGGCGTGACGGCGACACCGTCGCCCAGTTCTACCCGCGCTGGCACCAGCTGAGCGAGCCGGCCACTTCCGATTCCTGACTTCCCCGACCCGAGAGACCCAGCCATGAAAATTCACGAATACCAGGGCAAAGAAATCCTGCGCCAGTTCGGCGTGCCGGTGCCGCGCGGCATCCCGGCCTTCACCGTGCAGGAGGCCGTCGAGGCCGCCCAGAAGCTGGGCGGCCCGGTCTGGGTCGTCAAGGCCCAGATCCACGCCGGCGGCCGCGGCAAAGGCGGCGGCGTCAAGGTCGCCAAGACCCTGGATGACGTGAAGGCGCTGGCCGAGAAGATCCTCGGCATGCAGCTGATCACGCACCAAACGGGCTCCGAAGGCCAGAAAGTGCGTCGCCTGTACATCGAAGACGGCGCCGACATCAAGAACGAGCTCTACGTCTCGCTGGTCACCGACCGTGGCACGCAAAAGGTCGCCTTCATCGCGTCGAGCGAAGGCGGCATGGACATCGAGGAAGTGGCTCACTCCACGCCCGAGAAGATCATCACCGAGATGATCGACCCGCTGGTGGGCCTGACCACCGAGCAAAGCAAGAAGATCGCGGCAGCCATCGGCCTGACCGGTGCTTCGGTCGACCAGGCCGTGGACATCTTCGCCAAGCTCTACAAGTGCTACATGGACACGGACGCGTCGCTGGTTGAAATCAACCCGCTGAACTGCGACTCCAAGGGCAACCTGATGGCGCTGGACGCGAAGTTCAACTTCGATGCCAACGCGCTGTTCCGCCACCCCGAAATCGTGGCCTACCGCGACCTGGACGAGGAAGACCCCGCTGAAGTCGAAGCCAGCAAGTTCGACCTGGCTTACATCAGCCTGGACGGCAACATCGGCTGCCTGGTGAACGGCGCCGGCCTGGCCATGGCCACGATGGACACCATCAAGCTGTTCGGCGGCGAGCCGGCCAACTTCCTGGACGTCGGCGGTGGCGCCACGGCCGAGAAGGTCACCGAAGCCTTCAAGATCATGCTCAAGAACAAGAGCGTGAAGGGCATCCTCGTCAACATCTTCGGCGGCATCATGAAGTGCGACACCATCGCCGAGGGCGTCATCACCGCCTGCAAGGCCGTGAACCTGTCCGTGCCGCTGGTGGTGCGCATGAAGGGCACCAACGAAGAACTGGGCAAGAAGATGCTGGCCGAAAGCGGCCTGCCCATCATTGCAGCCGACACGATGGCCGAAGCGGCCACCAAGATCGTCGCGGCCGTCGCTTAAGCCCAGGAGAAAAAGACATGTCGATCTACATCAACAAAGACACCAAGGTCATCACCCAGGGCATCACCGGCAAGACCGGCCAGTTCCACACCCTGGGCTGCCAGGCCTATGCGAACGGCAAGAACGCCTTCGTCGCGGGCGTGAACCCCAAGAAGGCCGGCGAGAAGTTCTCGGAAATCCCCATCTACGCCACCGTCAAGGAAGCGGCCGGCCAGACCGGCGCGACCGTCTCGGTCATCTACGTCCCGCCCGCCGGCGCCGCTGCCGCGATCTGGGAAGCCGTTGAGGCCGACCTGGACCTGGCGATCTGCATCACCGAAGGCATCCCCGTCCGGGACATGCTGGAAGTGCGCAACAAGATGAAGGCCAAGGAAGCCGCCGGCGGCAAGCGCACGCTGCTGCTGGGCCCCAACTGCCCGGGCCTGATCACGCCGGAAGAGATCAAGATCGGCATCATGCCCGGCCACATCCACCGCAAGGGCCGCATTGGCGTGGTCTCGCGCTCGGGCACGCTGACGTATGAAGCCGTTGCACAGCTGACCGAGATCGGCCTGGGCCAATCGTCGGCAGTCGGCATCGGCGGCGACCCGATCAACGGTCTCAAGCACATCGACGTGATGAAGGCCTTCAACGACGACCCGGACACCGACGCCGTCATCATGATCGGCGAGATCGGCGGCCCGGACGAGGCGGAAGCCGCGCGCTGGTGCAAGGCCAACATGAAGAAGCCCATCGTCGGCTTCATCGCCGGTGTCACCGCCCCTCCCGGCAAGCGCATGGGCCACGCCGGCGCACTGATCTCGGGCGGCGCCGACACGGCCGATGCCAAGCTCGCCATCATGGAAGAGTGCGGCTTCACGGTCACGCGCAACCCGTCGGAAATGGCCAAGCTGCTCAAGGCTCTGCTCTGATCACCTTGCCTGACTGACTCAGGGCCGTTCTCGTAACGGCCCTTTTTCATTGCGGCCTGCGTAGTTGCACGCAGACGCGGGCCCCGCCGCCCCCTCGACACTCGGACGACCCCCAACCGAACACGCCATGGACCTGCTGAACGCTGCTTTCTTCATTGCGCTGCTGAAGATCATCTGGGTCAATGTCCTGCTGTCCGGCGACAACGCGGTGGTCATCGCACTGGCCTCGCGCAACCTGCCGGCCAGCCAGCAGAAGAAGGCCATCTTCTTCGGCAGCGGCGCGGCCATCGTGCTGCGCGTCGTGCTGACGCTGTTCGCCGTGCAACTGCTGCAGCTGCCCTGGCTGAAGCTGATCGGCGCCGCGTTGCTGCTGTGGATAGGCATACAGCTCCTGGCCGACAGCGACGGCGACGCCGACGTGGATGCCCACCCCAGCCTGTGGGGTGCGGTGCGCACCATCCTGATTGCCGACCTGGTCATGAGCCTGGACAACGTCATCGCCGTGGCCGCCGCCGCCAACAGCGCGCCCGAGGGCCTGCGCGTGCCGCTGCTCATCATCGGGCTGGGCCTGTCGATCCCGCTGATCATCTTCGGCAGCACGCTGCTGCTGAAGCTCATGGAGCGTTTCCCGGCCATCATCACGCTGGGCGCGGCGCTGCTGGGCTTCGTGGCCGGCGAGATGGCGACCACCGACGCCGCCGTGCACGACTGGTTCGAAGCCCACATGCATGGGCTGGACTACACGGTCAGCATCGGCTGCGCGGTGTTCGTCGTGGCCGTCGGCCTCGCACTTGCCCGCCGCGGCAAGCGCGAGGCGACCTAAGATCGCCCGCATGGCAAGCGGCGGCAAACCCGGTAGTCCAGGCAAGGCGGGCGGCTTTTGGCAGCGCCTCATCGGCCGGGTGACCGACGTGGCGGACGCCGCCCCCAGCGAGCTGTCCACGCTGCCGGCCATCCAGCAGACCCTGGCCCCGGGCGCCTCGCCGCCGCAGGACCACGCCACGCCAGCGGTATCCGGCCTGCACGATTTCGAACTCGGTGCCGAGCTCGGTCGCGGCGCGATGGCCATCGTCTACAAGGCCACGCAGCGCTCGACCGGCCGCCAGGTCGCCGTCAAGCGCCTGGCCTTGAGCCGCGAGTTCTCCGCCGAGGACCTGGCCGACGTGCGCGAACGCTTCATGCGCGAGGCGCGCGCCGCGCGCTCGCTGGAACACCCCGACATCCTGCAGGTCGTTGACGCCGGCCAGGACGGCAACGATGCCTGGATCGCGCTGGAATACGTGCTGGGCCGCGACCTCAGCCTGTTCACCAAGGCCGGCCAGCTGCTGCCGGTGCGCGAAGTCGTGCAAATCGGCGCCCGACTGGCCCGCGCGCTCGCCTATGCGCATAGCCAGGGCGTTATCCATCGCGACATTAAGCCTGCCAACGTCATGCTGGACCGCGTCAACGGCAGCCTGAAGCTGATGGACTTCGGCATCGCCCGCGTGGGCGATGGCAGCCGCACGCGCACCGGCCTCGTGCTGGGCACGCCGTCCTTCATGTCACCCGAGCAGCTCGCCGGATTGACGGTCGACGGCCGCAGCGACCTCTACTCGCTGGGCGTGCTGCTCTTTCAACTGCTCACCGGCACGCTGCCGCACCAGAGCGACTCGATGGCGCGCCTGATGCAACAAATTGCGACCGAGCCGGCCGCCGACGTGCGCACGCGCCGGCCCGGCCTGCCCGAATCGCTGGCGTTGGTGCTGGCCGTCTCGCTCGAGAAGCGCCCCGAGCTGCGCTATGCCTCAGGCGAACAGATGGCCCGCGACCTGGACGCTGTGCTGGTCATGGACCTGCAAGCCGAGCCCGCCATGCCCGAGGGCGTCAAGCCCCAGGATGACGCCTTCGCACAAACACTGCGCTTGACGCCTGAGGAAGCAGGGCAGAATCGCCGCTCCCCCAGCACGTCCGTCGAGCCGATCGACCCCTCACAAGCCCCATGATCCTGGAGTTCTTCAGCGCCACCGACGTGGGCCGCGCGCGTGACAACAACGAGGATTCAGTGGCCCTGGACGAGGCCGCGGGCCTCGCAGTGCTCGCCGACGGCATGGGCGGCTACAACGCCGGCGAAGTGGCCAGCCAGATGCTGACCAGCTTCGTCAGCAGCGAGCTGGGCCGCTGGCTCAAGGACGGCGGCCGCGAAGCCCGCGCCGGCGAGGTCAAGCGCGCCATGGACATCTGCGTGGACAACGCCAACCGCGCCATCTTCAACGCCGCCAACACCAATCCGCGCTACGCCGGCATGGGCACGACGCTTGTGCTGGGCGTGTTCCGCCCCGAAGGCCTGCTGCTGGGCCATGTCGGCGACTCGCGCGGCTACCGCCTGCGCGCCGGCCGGCTCATGCAGATCACCCGCGACCACTCGCTGCTGCAGGAGCAGATCGACGCCGGTCTCCTCACGGTTGAGGAAGCCGCGTTTTCCAGCAACAAGAACCTCGTCACCCGCGCCGTGGGCGTCGAGGACACGGTGCTGCTGGAGCTGCATCTGCACGAGGTCCAGCCCGGCGACACCTACCTGTTCTGCTCCGACGGACTGTCCGACATGCTCGACGACGACAGCCTCGCGAACCTGCTCAATGGCAATCCGGCTCTGCCCGAGGCCGCACAGGCGCTGATCAACGCGGCCAATGACAGCGGCGGCCGGGATAACATCGCGCTCATCCTGGCCCGCGCAGAGGGCCGCCAACGTACCGAAGGACGGGGCTGGTGGCCCTTTGGTCGACGCGGCGGCAACTGATACCCTCGGCCCGAAGAGTCACGGCACGTACAACAGAACTTGAGGTCATTCATGGGCAAACTGGTGGTTTCGCTCGACGGCGTCGTGATCAAAGAAGTTCAGATCACCAAGGACAAGACCACGCTAGGTCGGCGGCCGTACAACGACATCGTCATCGACAACCTCGCCGTCAGCGGTGAGCACGCCGTCCTGCAGATGGTGGGTGCCGACGTCTTCATCGAAGACCTCAACTCCACCAACGGCACCTACATCAACGGCAAGGCGATCAAGAAGCAGCTGCTGGCGGACAACGACACCGTCGAGATCGGCAAGTACAAGATCAAGTTCCTGCTGAACGATGGTGGCGATTACGAGAAGACGATGATCCTCAAGCCCGGATCCGGCGCGCCGCCGAACCTGGGCCTGACCTCGTCCTTCGGCTCGCTGGGCAACGCGGCGGTCATCGGCCCGGCCTCCATCAAGGTGCTGACAGGTGCCGCCGCCGGCCGCGAGGTCTCGCTGACCAAGGTCGTCACGACGCTGGGCAAGCCCGGCGTGCAGGTCGCCTCCATCACCAAGCGCCCCACCGGCTACGTCTTCGCCCACGTCGAAGGCGGCCAGCGCCCCAGCGTCAACGGCATCCCGCTGACCGGCGAATCGATTGCACTGCGCACCGGCGACCTGATCGAGCTGGCCGGCACGCAGATGCAGTTCATCCAGGGGTAAGGCCCACCCCGTACCGGCTTCGCCGGGCCCCTCAAGGGGGCACTCCCGACCGCCCGGCAAAGCCGGATCGGCGGGAGTCACTGGAGGGTGCAGCCAGCTTGCGCGCCTACGTGACTTCCTCACGATTGGGATACCCCCAACTCGGTAATCCGACCGCCTGCGATATCGGGCCGCTGCGTACATTCCTGGCTCCACCTCGTCTGACGCGAGGCCCCTCGACACCGAGCCAACGCACCGCATGAACATCCGCGTCCTGGGCTGCTCCGGCGCCATAGCCGCCGGCTACAAAACCACCGCCTTCCTGCTCGACGACGATGTCCTCATCGACGCCGGGACGGGCGTGGGCGACCTGCCGCTGGATGCGCTCGCCGCCATCGACCACGTCCTGCTCAGCCACTCCCACCTGGACCATGTGCTGGGCATCCCGCTGTTGGCCGACGCCGTGCTGCGCCTGCGCGTCGCCGCCGGCCGCCCGCCCATCCAGGTCCATGCGCTGCCCGAGACGCTGGCTGCGCTGAGCCAGCACATCCTCAACGGCGTCATCTGGCCCGACTTCACCGTGCTGCCCAGCCGGGAGGCCCCGGTGCTGAGCCTGCACCCCTTCCAGATCGGCGAACGCCTGACGCTGGGTGACCGTGTCATCGAAATCCTGCCGGCCGCCCACACCGTACCGGCGGTCGGTTTCGCCGTCGACGGGGGCGCAGCCAGCGGCCACGCGCACTGGGTCTTCACCGGCGACACCGGCCCCAACCCGGCCCTATGGCGTCGCCTGGCCCAGCTGCGGCTGTCGCACCTCGTCATCGAGACTGCATTCAGCGACGACGAGGCCGAACTCGCCCACGTCAGCCAGCACCTCTGCCCCACCGACCTGGGCCTGGAACTCACCCATCTCGCCGGCAGCGTCGACGTGCGCATCACCCACATCAAGCCCGGCGAGACAGAGGCCGTCATGCAAGGCGTGCAGGCGCTGACCAGCCCGCACCGCATCAGTGCGCTGCAGGCCGGGCAAGAGATGACGCTGTAGGCGCTTGGCACCGCTCCTCACGCAACGGCGCTCTCGGGCGCCGTTTTTCTTGCGTGACGTTTATTGCCGATTCCCGGCCATCTGACAGAACGCGTCAGGCCCAGGTGACGTTTTTTGTCAGCGCCCGGCCGCCAGCGGGCTTAAACGTGCGCTTTCGCACAGCCCAGTGGGGGCGCAAAGCTGGCACGACCCCTGCATTCATGGGGTCTGCCCTCCCACCAAACACTCGCTGGAGTACCGACATGCAAATGAAGCAACGCGCCCAACAGGGCTTCACCCTGATCGAACTGATGATCGTCGTGGCCATCATCGGCATCCTGGCCGCTGTGGCTCTGCCGCAGTACCGCACCTACACGACCCGCGCCAAGGCCGCCAACGCCATCACCGTGGGCGATGCCTACAAGAGCGCTGTTGCCTTGTGCATCCAGGAAAACGGCGGCTCGGCCTCGGGTTGCAGCCTGGGCAAGTCCGGCATTCCTGCCACGGTGGCGACCAAGGAAGTCCAGAAGGTCGACGTTTCCGACGGCAAGATCACCCTGACGCTCAACGACATCGGTAGCGGCACGAGTGGCAAGACGATCACCTTTGACGTCGCGAACGTCATCGGCGATGCCGTCATCTGGACCACCACGACCACCGTCTCGGACTCGGTCGTTGCTGAATCCCTCACGAAGAACAACGCCAGCAGCTCCTGATCGTGCGAGCTGAAAGTGCCGCCTCGGCGGCACATCTGGACAAAGGGGCCTCGGCCCCTTTTCCTTTTTCTTCGACTGAACCAGGCGCAATGCCATCTGCAAACCGATTGCTTGGGCTGATTGCAGGCCTCGCTATCGCGGCCTGGATGCTGCTGTCCCATCCGTACGAAGGCTTGCGGCACGACGGCGTGCTGTACTTCGGACAGGCGCAGCTGCATTCCTCGGTGCCGGCGTTGGGCCACGACGTATTTTTCGTGGCGGGGTCCCAAGACCGATATTCCATTTACGCCCAGCTGCTGGGGCCGCTCTACGGGCACCTGGGGCGCATCGCCACCCATGTCGGCGCGCTGATGCTCACTTGGGCGTTGCTGGCAGGCGCGGTCTTTTCGCTGCTCAAGCGCCTTGAACCTGTCGGACAGCTCAGCCTGTGGGGTCTGCTGGCTTTTGCGGTCATGTCGCCGATCTACGGCGGCGGATGGGTCTTCAGCTACGGCGCGCCCTTCGTCACCGCGCGAAGTTTTGCCGAGCCGCTCTTGGTGTGGAGCCTGGTTGCGCTGCTGGCACAGAGGCGGCTCGTTGCCATCGCCTTGCAAGTCCTTGCAGCACTTTTTCATCCCTTGATGGCGCTGCCCATCATCGCCACGACCTGGTGCTACTTGGTCGAGAGCGACCGCCGGTGGCTGTGGCTGCTGGTGGCCTTGCCCGCAGCCCTGCTGGCAGCCGTCTTCGCAATCCCGCCGTGGGACGGTCTGTTGAAGACCTTTGACCCGTACTGGTGGTCGATGGTCAGCAGCAATCCGTACTTGCTGATGCGCAACTGGACCGCGGTGGACCTGTCGACCTTGGTGCTGGATCTCGCGGTGCTCATCGCAGTGACACGCCTGCGCCCCCCCGATGCCTGGACACGCCTGATCTACGCGGTCATTGCCACGACAGCTGCTTTCATTGGCTTGGCAGCCCTGGGCGTCGACCTGTTGCATTCCGTCTTGTTGACACAGCTGCAACTGTGGCGCGCCCACTGGATTGCCCACCTGCTCGCCGTCGCACTCTCACCTTGGCTGCTTTCGGCGCTTTGGAAGCGGGACGGACTTTGGAAGGTCAGCGCGTGCGCCTTGGGACTGGCATTGCTGAACTCGCACATCGGCACAGACCACGGTTTGATCGCATTGACGCTCTGGGGCGTTTCGTCGCTGGCCGCTTGGCGGCTGCCTCGCGTCACCCGCCCGACGGTCTGGCTGGCTTGCGCATGCATCCTGCTGGCCATGGTGGGTTTGTCAGCCCATCAACTCCATGGCCTGTTGCACGAGCAGGCCTGGCAAGCGCCTGATGCGTCGTGGTCTGATCGATTCATCAAGTTC
Organism: Burkholderiales bacterium; assembly: GCA_016195825.1. GTDB lineage: Bacteria > Pseudomonadota > Gammaproteobacteria > Burkholderiales > Burkholderiaceae_C > Pelomonas. The sequence continues at coordinate 23,197 of JACPYV010000199.1, forward strand.
GCGGCCTTTCCCCTCATTGCCGCCCCGTGCTTCGCCGCAATACTGGTTCTGGGTCGGCGTCGGCGCAGCGCCTGGCTGGCGCTGGTGCTGAGCGCGTTGCTGTTGATGGCATCCTTGATGTGCTGGGATCAAAGGTCTGACCTGGCCAGAACCATCGACTCGGCTGCCCGATCTCCGCACCCATTCGCATCCCGGATGCCCACCGAGGCAACGGTCTTCTGGCCGAACGAACTGGCGCCTGTCTGGGGGTTGCTGGATCGTCCCAGCCACTACTCGCAGCAGCAAGGCGCCGGCGTGCTGTTTAACCGCGATACCGCGTTGATCTTTGGCCCGCGCCGCGACATCTACCGCTCAATCACCGAGGATCAGGCCAGGTGCAGCACAGGTGCGCGACTGGCTCGCGACCGCAAGGCGCTGGCCAGCTGCGACATGCCAGCCCCCAAGCGACTGACGGCACTTTGTGACCAGCACGATGCACCGGATTTTCTGGTGCTTCGCGGCCAGCTCCCGCTGCCACCGCTGGCCACCTGGCAACCCCCCGCCAAACGAGACCTGCCGCAGACCTACGCTCTCTACGCCTGCTCTCAGCTCACTGCCCGGGAACATCAACCATGACCGCGAAGCTTCGCGAATTCCTGCTCTACCTGGCAGCCAGCGCCGCAGCGTTGGCGCTGGACAGCTCGGTGTTCTTTGTGAGTTTGCGACTGGGCGTCAACCTGGCCCTCGCTGCCTGCCTGGGCTTCAGCCTGGGTTTGATGTTGATCTACATCCTCAGCACGCGGCATGTGTTTTCCCAGCACAGTCTGGCCGATCGTCGCGGTGAGTTCGCTCTGTTCGCGTTGATCGGCGTGGCGGGCCTGCTGCTGACCGAGGCGCTGCTGTGGCTGCTGGTCAAACAGCTCGGCGTTGCACCGCTCACAGCCAAATTCACCAGCGCTTGCGGGGTCTTCCTGTTCAACTTCGTCCTGCGCAAAACCCTTCTGTTCACCGCCCACCGAGGGGCACTCAGCACGTCCCGATGACCCAAGCCTGCACCCTCATCATCGGCGCCGGCCCGGCCGGCCTCACTGCAGGCCTGGAGTTGCTGCGCGCCGGTTACCCGCAGGTCACCATCCTGGAGGCCACCGACGCCATCGGCGGCATCTCCAAGACGGTCAACTACAAGGGCAACCGCATCGACATCGGCGGCCACCGCTTCTTCTCCAAGTCGGACTGGGTCATGGACTGGTGGCGCCATGTGCTGCCCGTGGCCAAACCCGTGGGCGGCGGCGACGCACGCCTGGCCTATCAGGGGCAGGAGCGCCTGCTGGGCGGGCATGCGGCCACGGCCAGCGAGACGGACGACGCGGTCATGCTGATCCGCAGCCGCCAGTCGCGCATCTTCTTCGGCGGCAACTTCTTCGACTACCCGCTCAAGCCCGGCCTGGACCTCGTGCGCAAGATGGGGCCGCTGCGCTGCCTGCAGTTCGCCGGCAGCTACATGGCCGCCGCCGCGCGACCCATCCAGCCCGAGCGGACGCTGGAAGACTTCTTCATCAACCGCTTCGGCCGCCAGCTCTACCTGCAGTTCTTCAGGGACTACACCGAGAAAGTCTGGGGCGTGCCCTGCCGCGACATCAGCGCGGACTGGGGCGCACAGCGCATCAAGAGCCTGTCCATCGGCAGCGCTGCCAAGCAGGCGCTGAAGAAGATCGTCTCGGGCAGGACCGACACCCAGCACACCTCGCTGATCGAGAGCTTCCTCTACCCCAAGTACGGCCCCGGCCAGATGTGGGAGACGGCTGCCGTCGAGTTCGAGCGGCGCGGCGGGCGGCTGCTGCGCGGCTGGGCCGTCGACGAGATCCACCGCCAGGAGCGCCGTGTCAAACGCGTGGTGGCGCGTGATGCCGCCGGCCAGCGCCAGAGCTTCGATGCCAGCGCCGTCGTCTCGACCATGCCCATCCGCGAACTCGCGCAGGCGCTGCGCCCGGCGCCGGACGCGCCGACCCTGTCCATCGCGTCGGGCCTGGAGTACCGCGACTTCATCACCGTGGGCCTGCTGTATCGCCGCATGAGCCCCAAGGTGGCGGGCAAGGCACGCCATGTCAGCGACAACTGGATCTACATCCAGGAGCCCGGCGTCAAGGTCGGCCGCGTGCAGGTCTTCAACAACTGGAGCCCCTACATGGTGGCCGACCCCGACACGGTCTGGCTGGGGCTGGAATTCTTCGCGCGCGACGACGACGACCTGTGGGCGCTGGGCGACGAGGCCCTGAAGAGCCTGGCCGTGCGCGAGATGCAGCAGCTCGGCATGGCCGACGAGGCGGAGCTGCTGGACGCCACCGTGCTGCGCATGCCCAAGGCCTACCCCGGCTACTTCGGCGCGGCCTTCCAGCGCTTTGACGAACTGCGCGGCTGGCTGGACGGCCTGGACAACCTCTTCCTGTGCGGTCGCAACGGCATGCACCGCTACAACAACCAGGACCATTCCATGCTGTCCGCCCGGCTGGCGGCGCAGGCCATCATGAATGGCGGCGCCGGGCGCGACGCGATCTGGGCCGTCAACATCGACGACGACTACCACGAGGAAGCGCCGACCAAGAGCTGAACGGCGGAGGCGCCAGCCCATGCCATCATCCGCGCCCATGTCCACCCAGACCTCCGCCCCGGCCGGGGCCGAACACATCGGCTTCGCCCTGGCCCTCGTGGCAGCCGCCGCCCTGCCGCCGCTGCTGGCCTACAACCAAACCCCCGCGGCGACCCTCTACAACCAGTTGCTCGCACTGGCCGGCTGGGGCCTCGCGCTGCTGCTGTCACGCCGCCACAGCCCGGGATGGCTGGCCGGCCTGACGAGCCCGGCCGCGCTGGCGCTCGCGCTGCTGCTGATCGCGCCCCTGACCTCCGTGGCGTGGCGCGCGCTGCCGCTGTCGCTGGGCCTGGGCGCCACGGCCGTGATCGGCGCCGGCCTGGCGGTGCTGGTGGTCGCGCAAGGCTTGTCGCGTGAATCGCGCCAACTGGCCGCCGAGGCCTTCTGCTGGGGCCTGCTGGCCACGGGCCTGGCCACCGTCGCCATCTGCATCGTGCAGGTCTTCGCGCCCGGGTTGGCGGACGGCAACGTCATCGCCCGCTCCGGCGTGGTGGGCAGCGCGGTCAGCAACCTGCGCCAGCCGAACCACCTAGCCAGCCTGATGATGTGGTCATCCATCGCGGCCGTCTTCCTGACGGAGAAGCGCGGCTGGCGGCTCGCGCTGGCGCCGCTGCTGGGCCTGTTCGTTTTCACGGTCGTGCTGAGTGCTTCGCGCACCGGCTACCTCGGCGTCGCGATGCTGGCACTGTGGGGCCTGGTCGATCGCAAGCTCTCGCGCGCCGCACGGCTGAGCCTGCTGGCAACGCCGCTGATGCTGGGCGCCTGCTGGTGGCTGATGTCCATGTGGTCAGCCGAAAGCGGCCACGCCTTCCGGGGTGCGTCGCGGCTGGCCGAGGGCGCTGGTTCGCCCGCCCGCCTGGCCATCCTGCGCGACGCCTGGGGGCTGATCGCCGCCAACCCGATGTTGGGCGTCGGCTGGGGCGAGTTCAACTTTGCGTGGAGCCTCACGCCCTTCCCGACGCGGCCCGTCGCCTTCTTCGACCACACGCACAACATCGTCGCGCAGCTGGCCGTCGAGCTGGGCCTGCCCTGGGCCGGTGCCGTGCTCGGCCTGCTGGGCTGGGCGCTGTGGCAGGCCTGGCGCGGCGCAGTCGCGGCGGCCGACGATGCACCGCTGCGTCGTGCAGCACTGATGCTGGTGCTGACCATCGGCCTACACAGCCTGCTTGAGTACCCGCTCTGGTATGCCTACTTCCTGCTGCCGGCGTGCTTCGCGCTGGGCCTGGCCTTGCCTGCCGACGAACGCAAGTCCCCCGCCACGGCCGGCCCCAGCCCCTGGCCAGTGATCGGCAGCCTGCTGATCGCCGGCTGTGCATTTGCGGTGTGGGACTACCACCGCATCGTCGTCATCTACGCACCCAGTGAAGACGCCGCTCCGCTGACCGAACGCATCACCACGGGCCAGCGCTCGCTGCTTTTCGGCCACCAGGCTGACTACGCTGCCGCCACCAGCATGTCGCCCGGCCCCTACGCGCTGGCCGCGGCGCAGCGCACAGCCTTCAGCCTGGTCGACGCCCGCCTGCTGATGCACTGGTCGCGCTCGCTGGAGGCCACTGGCGACGTCGAAGGTGCCCGCTACCTTGCCGACCGGCTGCGCGAGTTCCGCAACGTGACGGGCGAGACCTGGTTCGCCGCGTGCGCGGACGCTGCCTCGGGGCCGGCCATGCCGCAATGCCGACCGGCCTCAGGCGTGATCGACTGGCGGACGCTGCGTTGACGGTGAAGCTGTTCGCCGGCTTCGCCGCGGCCCCTCCCGCCACGCGGCGGCTGGTCGTCGCGACATTGACGCTGGCCTGCGCCGCACCGGTCATCACCCGTCTGTCGCGCCTCGAAGGCCTGGCGCCCGAGAGCTACCGCATCTTCGAGCGGCTGTTCACCTTCAACGACCACTGGCAGTCGCTGGCCATGCTCGCCGCTTTGCTGCTGGCCCTGGCGTGCCGGCCGCTGCGCGAGGGCACATCGCGGCTGGCGGGCTGGATGGGCGACCACCCGGCCCTGACCGCCCTGCTCGGCTTCATCGGTCTGGCCCTGGGTGCGCAGTTCATCTACCGGGCGCATCCGCTGTCGATGGACGAGTACGTGCCGTGGATGCAGGCCCATGCACTGGCCAAGGGCCAGGGCGCGCTGCACTATCCGCCGGCCCTGCTGGACGTCATCGTGCCGCCCGCGTTCCAGGGCTCTTTCGTGCTCGTCGACCACGCCAGCGGCGCCGCCACGTCGGTCTACTGGCCGGGCCTGGCGTTGCTGCTGACGCCGCTGGTCGGGCCCGGCCTCGGCTGGTGCCTGAACCCCGCCTTCGGCGCGCTGACGCTGCTGCTGCTGCACCGCCTGGCCCGCGACGCGGCCGGCGACATGCGGGCCGGCGGCTGGGCGATGCTGGCGGCACTGGCTTCACCGCAGTTCACCGTCACCGCGATGTCCTGGTACGCCATGCCGGGCGAACTGGCGCTGAACCTGCTGTTCCTGTGGCTGCTGCTGCGCCCGCAACGACGCGCTGCCTTCGCGGCCGGGCTGGCGGGCGGGCTGTGCCTGGTCATGCACAACCCGGTGCCCCATGCGTTGATGGCCGTCCCCTGCCTCGCCTGGCTGGCGCTGGACCGCAGCCGGTGGCCACGGCTGCTGGCCGTGCTGGCCGGCTACATCCCGCTCGGCCTGGGTCTGGGGCTGGGCTGGTGGCTGCTGAAGGCCGGCTTCGGCGATGCCGTGACGCCGACCGCCGCTGCGCCCGGCGGGCCGCTGGAAGCTCTCAGCCGCGTCCTGGTCTGGCCAAACGCCGTGCTGCTGACGGCGCGCTGGCAAGCCCTTTGGAAGGTCTGGATCTGGGCCAGCCCCGGCCTGCTGCTGCTACCGCTGATGCCGCGGGCACGCCCGCTGGCCGAGCGCTTGCTGCTCGCCGCCTTCGTGCTGACTTTCGCCTTCTACCTGTTCGTGCGCTTCGACCAGGGGCATGGCTGGGGCTTCCGCTACATCCACCCGGTCTGGGGCGCGCTGCCCGTTGCCGCTGGCCTGTGGCTGGCCGGTGCGCAGGGCTGGGCCCGGCAATGGGGAGCGGCCATGCTGGCCGCCGGCCTGCTGGCCACGCCGGTCTTCCTTTGGCAGACCCAGGCCAGCATCGACCGGGCCCTGTCCTTCCGTCTCGCGCCCGAAGGCCCCGGCGACTGGGTGGTGTTCGTGTCCCAGGCCACCGGGCGCTACCGCAGCGACCTGGTGCAGAACGTCGACAGCCCCGCGCCGCGCCTCACGCTGCTGAGCCGGGGCGAACGTGCAGACCGCACGCTGATGGCGCAGCATTACCCCGACGCGGTCGAAGTGATGCAAGACTTGCGCGGTTCTGCCTGGCGCCTGCCGGCAGGCCGGCTCTCGGGTGCCAGCGCACCCCAGCCATGAGAACCCCATGACGACGTCCATTCGCCTCGATCCCCCCTTCTGGCGCCACGACGCCTACACGCTGCGTCGCCTGGCTGAGGCCGTCATCGGCGCCGTGGGCGAAGTGCTGCCGGCGCGGGTGAGCGGCGCCCCCTGTGTTGTCGACATGGGCGCCGGCGACGCACCGTACCGTTCGCTGTTCGAGGCGCGCGGCGCGCGCTACCTGGCCTGCGACATCGACGCCCCGGCGGGCGGCGAGACGCTGCGCATCGACATCGGCCAGCCGTTGCCGCTGGCGGACGGTTGCGCGCAGGTGGTGGTGTCGTTCCAGGTGCTGGAGCATGTCTGGGACCTCGACTGGTATCTGGGCGAGGCACGCCGGCTGCTGGCGCCGGGCGGGCGTCTGTTGCTGAGCACGCACGGCACCTGGCTCTACCACCCGCATCCCACCGACTTCCGCCGCTGGACCCGTCCAGGCCTGCTGAAGGAGCTGGAGGAGCGCGGCTTCACGCCGCTGTCCACCCGCGCCCTCGTCGGCCCGCTGGCCTGGACCACTCAATTCCGTGCCTTCGGCTGGCACCGCGTGCTGTCGGCCATCCCGCTGCTGGGCCGCCCGCTCGCGGCCTTGTCCAACACCTTGCACCATCTGCGCATGCGGCTGGAAGACGCCATCACGCCGCAAGGCTGGATCGACGACAACGCCTCGACCTATGTCATCGTGGCGCGGCGCAGCGACGACCGCGCCTAGGCCTGTATGAGCACTCCGCTGCGCGAGACCCTGCACCTGCCCGGCATCGCTGGGCGGCACATGCTGGTCGGCGCCGGCTGTGCGTTGCTGAACATCGGCCTCGTCTATGTCGGCACCGCCGTGCTGCACTGGCCCTATCTGGCAGCCGCGTGGCTGACCTGCTTCATCACCATCCCGACCAGCTATTTCCTGCATCGCCGCCACAGCTTCCGCCTGGCAGAGCGTGCCAGCTGGGGCGAGTTCGGCCGCTTCCTGGGGCAGCAGTTCCTGCAGTTCTGTGCCGGGCTTGCCCTGCTGTCGGCCGGTGTCGAATGGCTAGGGCTGAATCCCACGCTGGCCATGGCCGCAGCGACGGCCGTGCTGTGGCTGTTTTCCTTTCTCGTCCAATGGCGCTGGGTGTTCCGCGCGGCGCTGCGCTCGGGGCACCGATGAGGGCCTTGCGCGTGCTGCAAGTCAGCGCCTTCTTCCCCGCGCACGGTGGCGGCATCGAAGTGGTGGCAGGCGCGCTCGCGGCCCGCCTGCCACAGGCCGGCGTCGCCCTGCACTGGATGGCCGGTGGCCCGCGCGAAGAATGGCCGGCCGCCAGCCCGGGCACGACGCTGGACGCCGAACCGGCCTGGGACCCGCTGGAGCGGCACCTGGGCCTGCCGTTCCCGATCTGGGGGCCAGCCAGCCTGGCGCGGCTGTGGCGGCGCGTCGGCGCGCATGACGTCGTGCACGTCCACGATTTCCTCTACCTGCCCACGCTGGCCGCGATGCTGTTCGCGGCGCTGCGCCGCAAACCCGTGGTGCTGACCCAGCACATCGGCGAGATCCCCTACCGCTCACCGGTAGCGCGCGGCCTGCTGGCGCTGCTGAACCGCAGCCTCGGCGCCTTGGTGCTGGGCCGGGTGGCGCAGGCGGTGTTCGTGGGCCTGCCGGTGCAGCGCCACTTCGAGCGCTTCGTGCGCTTCCGGCACCCGCCATGCCTGATCCCAAACGGCGTCGACCACACCCTCTTCCATCCGCCCCCGGTCGCGCCCGAGGGCATGCCGCGCCTGCTGTTCGTGGGCCGTTTCGTCGAGAAGAAGGGGCTGCCGCTGCTGCGGCATTGCCTGGACCTTCCGGGCGCCACATGGACCTTCGTCGGCAGCGGGCCGCTCGCGCCGCCAGTCGGGCCACAGGTGCATCTGGCCGGCCGCCTGGACGCCGGGCAGGTGGCCCAGCAGTTCCGCGAGGCTGACCTGCTGGTGCTGCCCAGCACCGGCGAGGGCTTCCCGCTGGTCGTGCAGGAGGCGCTGGCCAGCGGCACACCGGTCCTCGTCAGCACCGAGGTGTTCGAAGCCTTTCCCAGCGTGGACGAACGCTGCGTCTTCCATGTGGAGCTGCGCGGCGACAAGCCCGAGCAGGCGTTGCGCGAGCGCCTGAGCCAGTTGCTGGCCGAACCCGCGCGCCTGCGCGAAGCCCGCACCGCGGCAGCAGCACTGTCGCGACAGTGGGACTGGGACACCACCGTGCAGCGCTATGCCGACCTGTATCGCGGCCTCGCCCGGCCCACCCCGAACCCCATGCCGACCTCATGAGCAGCACCTTCGAACTGACCATCCTCATGCCTTGCCTCAACGAGGCGCTGACCGTGGGCCAGTGCGTGCGCCAGGCGCGCGCCTTCCTGGCAGCCAGCGGCATCCAGGGTGAAGTGGTGGTGGCGGACAACGGCTCCAGCGACGGCAGCCGCGCGCTGGCCGAGGCCGAGGGCGCGCGCGTTGTGGCCGTGCCCGAGCGGGGCTATGGTGCGGCACTGCGGACCGGCATGGAAGCCGCACACGGGCGCTTCGTCATCATGGGCGACTCGGACTGCAGCTACGACTTCTCGCGCCTTGACGCCTTCGTCGCCGCGCTGCGCAGCGGCCAGCAACTGGTCATGGGCAACCGCTTCGCCGGCGGCATCGCGCGGGGCGCCATGCCCAAGTTGCATCGCTACCTCGGCAACCCCGTGCTGAGCTTCGTCGGGCGGCTGTTCTTCAAGAGCCCCGTGCGCGACTTCCACTGCGGCCTGCGCGGCTTCGAGCGCGACGCGATGCTGCGTCTGGGCCTGCAGTCGCCGGGCATGGAGTTCGCCAGCGAGATGGTCGTCAAGGCCACGCTGCACGGACTGCGGATCACGGAAGTGCCTACCACGCTGTCGCCCGACGGCCGCGACCGACCGCCGCACTTGCGCAGCTGGCGCGACGGCTGGCGCCATCTGCGCTTCCTGCTGCTGCACGCGCCGGCCTGGCTGTTCATGTACCCGGGTCTGGCCTTGTTCCTGCTGGGGACGGCGGCCACCGTGGCGCTGGGTCTTGGCCCGCTGCCGCTGGGCTTCGCGACGCTGGACGTGCACAGCATGCTCTACGCCGCCGCTGCGGCCTGCCTGGGTCTGCAGATGCTGATGTTTGCCGGCACCTGTTCACTGCATGCCGTGCGCATCGGCGTGCTGCCCCAGCTGCCCGCCGGCCTGGGCTGGGTTCATCGCGTACGACTGGAGCCGGCCCTGCTGTGCGCGCTCGGGCTGCTGCTGCTGGGTTTGGGTTTTGCAGGGTTCAGCGTTTGGCTGTGGTGGCATCAGTCGCGCTTCGGCGCGGCCAACCCGGCGCAGCTGATGCGCGCCGTCATCCCCGGCGCCACCTTCATGCTCGCTGCCGGTCAAGTGGCGATGAGCGCCTTCATGTTCGAGTTCATCCGCATGGCGCCGCAGCGACCGGCTCAGGGCTGAGCCCAGTCGCCGCTCTTGCCGCCCTGCTTCTCCAGCACCCGCACCTGCCCGATCACCATGCCGCGGTCGGCGGCCTTGCACATGTCGTAGACGGTCAGCAGGCCCACCTGCACCGCGCAAAGCGCCTCCATCTCCACACCGGTGCGGCCCAGCGTCTCGACCTGGGCACGGCACAGCACGCGGCTGCCGGCTTCGTCCAGTTCAAACTCGACGGCCACGCGCGTGATCGGCAGCGGGTGGCACAGCGGCACCAGGTCGGCGCAGCGCTTGGCACCCTGGATGGCCGCGATGCGCGCCACGCCCAGCACGTCACCCTTCTTGGCCGTGCCGCCAGCGATCAGCGCGAAGGTCTCGGGCTTCATGCGGATCTCGCCGGCGGCGACCGCGACGCGGTGCGTCTCGGCCTTGGCCGAGACGTCCACCATGTGGGCCTGGCCCTGGGCGTCGAAGTGGGTCAGCGGTGAGGACATGCCTGGAAACAAACAGGAAACCGAGTTGAAGGCATCATAGACAGCCGGCCACCGCCGGCCGGAGTCCCTGTTCGATGAAGAAGTCCCCTGCTTCCCGCGCCCTGCTCAGCCTGCTCGCCGCCACCTCGTTGCTGCTGCCCGGCGCGCCGCTGAGTGCCCAAGTCAACCTGCCTGCTCTCGGCGATTCGGTCTCGCAGGACCTGGACGTCGGCAGCGAGCGCCGCCTGGGTGACCAGGTCATGCGCCAGATCCGCATCGACCCCGACTACGTGCTGGACCCGCTGCTGCAGGAGTACCTGGAGGGCATCTGGGTGCCGCTGGTCAACGCCGGCCGCAAGCTGGGCCACATCGGCGACGAGACACAGGCGCGCTTCGCATGGGAGCCCTTCCTCGTGCGCGACAAGAGCGTCAACGCCTTTGCGCTGCCCGGCGGCTTCGTCGGCACCCACCTGGGCCTGATCGCGATGACGGTGTCGCGCGACGAACTGGCCTCGGTGCTGGCGCATGAGCTGTCGCACATCACGCAGCGCCACATCGCGCGCCGCATCGCCGGCGACTCGCGCAACAGCATGGTCGCCGTCGCCGGCCTGCTGCTGGGCATCCTGGCTGCATCGCGCGGCAACATCGACATGGCCAACGCCGGCATCATTGGCGGGCAGGCGGCGGCCACGCAGCTGTCGCTGAACTTCTCGCGCGACATGGAGCGCGAGGCCGACCGCGTGGGCTTCAACGTGCTGGTCGAGGCCGGTTTTGCTGGCAGCGGCATGGTGGGCATGTTCGAGCGCATGGAGCAGGCGTACCACCTGATGGACAACGGCGCCTACCCTTATTTGCGCTCTCACCCGCTGACCAGCGAGCGCATCGGCGATGCACGCACCCGCCTGGCACTGGAGCCCTTCATGCGGCCCCGCGGCCTGGCCGAGCACGCACTGATGGCGGCCCGTGCCCGCGCGCTGATGGACCCGCGCGTGGACGCCTGGAAGGTTCTGGAGAACTACGACGCCGGCGCGCGCAACATCAAGGAGGCCGGTGGCTACGAGCAGCTCGGCGCGCGCTACGCGGCGGCGCTGTCGTCCATCAAGCTGCGCAACTTCGACCGGGCCGAGGCCTCGCTGCGCAGCGCCGAGCTGACGCTGCAGCTGATCAGCCCCAGCCCGGCCGAGACCGCCGCAGCCAGTCGCCAGCTCACCTACTTGCGTGCTGAGCTGGCCGAGGCACGGGGCCGGCCCGCCGACGGCCTGGCCGCGCTGGACAAGCTGCAGGGCGAGAAGTCCCGCCCGATGCTGATGCAGCGCGTGGGCCTGGCGCTGGCTTCGGGCCCCGCCGCCACGGCAGGGCCGGCGCTGCGCGAGGCCGCTGACGCGCTGCAGACGCACGTCAGCCTGGAGCCGAGCGATGCCTACGCCTGGTCGCAGCTGGCGCTGATCTGGGAAAAACTCGGTCAGCCGCTGCGCGCCGTGCGCGCCCAGGCCGAGACGCGCGCCGCGGCCGGCGACCTCAACGGCGCCATCGACCGCCTGCGCTCCGGCCTGCGCCAGTCACGTAGCAGGGATGCCGACCAGGTCGAGGCCTCGGTCATCGATGCACGGCTGCGCACGCTGGTGTACGAGCGCCAGTCCATCCTGGCCGAGATCTACCGCGGCCGCTACATCCCGCCCGACGTCGAGCTGCCGAACTGAGCCCCCGCCGGCTCCTCGCAAGGCATCACTCCCAGGCGGCGCGTTGGCGCTGCCTCTGCTGGTAGAGGGCGAACTCCTCTTGCGTCGCACGCACGACCGCATCGCGCTGGTTGATGCGGCGGTGGAAGGCCTGCACGGCCGGCAACGGCTTGAGGTCCACGCCGGCACAGGGCGCCCAGTTCAGCACGACACCGAGGCGACGCTGGCGAACGCGACGCTGACCTTCTGATAGCGCGGCCTCGCAGCCACGTCGACGGACGACCTGAGCGCCGCCACCGGCCTGAACCGCCCAGCCTTTATGGCGCCTTCGGGGACAAGCACGCGCTCTATCTGCAGGCGCTGCGCCTGTAAAAGCGCAGTCCAACGCAGCCCTCGCGGCGGCGCTGACCGGGCGCTCGCTGCAGGACGGCCTGTTGCACGTCAACGAGCTGGCGCTGCAGCGCTGCTGCACTCGATGGCGCTGCGCGTGCAGGCGATGCACGCGAGGACCTGGCCGCAGTGACCAGGGCCGGCGTCGAGAGGGTCCGTGCGAGCGCCCGCTAACCCGACGCCATCAGGCGCTAGTCGCCGGGAAACAGCCGCTCGACGACCACGTCGATGACCATGCCGCACAGGCTGTAGATCAGCGAGCCGATCAGCGCGGCCCAGAAGCCCGTCACGGCCAGGCCGTCCAGCACGGAGGCGGCCGCCCAGAACATCAGCGCGTTGATGACGAACAGGAACAGGCCCAGGCTCAGCACCGTCACCGGCAGCGTCAGCAGCACGAGGATGGGCCGCAGCAGCGTGTTCAGCAGGCCCAGCACCAGGGCCGCGATCAGCGCCGACGTGAAGCTGCGCACGACGACGCCGGGATAGAGATGGGCCACCAGCAGCAGCGCGCCGGCCAGCAGCAACCAACGGATGAGGATCTTCATGGGCGCCGAGCATATCGGGCTGGCGACCCCGGCTGTGTGGCATCACGGCTGCATCGGTCGTTCTTCAAATAGGAATCGTTCGCATTCGTGTTAGCATTTCTGCCTGAGCCCACCATGCATCCGGTCCCCCAACCATTCCGCCCGTGAAGCCCGCCCTCGCCTTCGTCGCCTCGTCCCCCGTCGCCGCACCCGCACGGCCCGCGGTGGTGCGCCCGCAGCCGCGGCCGACCTATGCCGACCTGTCGGCCGGCTCGGGCCGCCGCCGCGCGCTGGCGGCCGGCGTCGTGGCACTGCACGTGCTGGTGCTGTGGGGTCTGAGCCAGATGCAGGACGTGCGCCGCACGGTGGCCCGCGTCGCACCGGTCGTGGTGCGCCTGATCGCGCCGGCAGAGCCGCCCAAGCCGCTGCCCCAGACGCCCGTGCCGATGCCCACGCTGCAGGCCCCAGCGCCCACCTTCATCGAGCCGCCACTGATTGCCATCGCCGCCGCACCGGCGCCGTCCCTGGTCGTCGCGGCGCTGCCCCCGCCACCGCCGCCCGCGGCCGTGGTGCAGACGGCGCCCGCGCCCGTGGTCCCGGTCGTGCCGCCCCCCGCGCCGGCCATCAAGCAGATCCCGGCCAGCGCGGTGCGCTACTTGAAGGAGCCGCGTTGGACGATGCCGCTGATGTCCAGGCGGCTGCGCGAGTCCGGGATCGTGCACCTGCGCGTTGTGGTGGACGCGCGCGGCCTGCCACGCGAGATCGCGCTGGCCAAGTCCTCCGGCTTCACTCGCCTGGACGAGCAGGCCCTGCAGGACATGCGCGGCGCCCGCTTCGTGCCGCAGACCGAGAACGGTCAACCCGTCGAGTGGGAAGTCATCACGCCGCTGTCCTACGAACTCGACCGCTGACGCTTTTCCTCCTTCTCTTTCCCTTCCAGCCATGCCGTGGGCGGCGCCCGATGCCGTCGTGGGCAAAGCCATGCCCATTCACGATCCATCGGAGAGATCCATGTCCCGCAAGAACAAATCGAAGACCCCGGCTGGGCTGCTGCCCCTGCTTCCTCTTGGCGCAATGGCCGCCGGCTTCGGCCTGGCTTCGGCCGCCCTGGCCCAGACCGCTCCCGCCAAGGAAGAAACGGTGCTGCCCACGGTGCGCATCAAGGCCAGCGCCGAGCCTCAAGGCAAGGACGGCTACCAGGCCACCGAGACCCGCATCGGCAAGGGCAAGCAGGACATCCGCGACATCCCGCAATCGCTGACCGTCGTCACCGAGAAGCTCATCGACGACCGCAACCTCGACAACGTCAAGGAAGTGCTGAAGAACACCGCCGGCATCACCTTCCAGGCGGCCGAAGGCGGCGAAGAAGACATCAAGATCCACGGCATCTCGCTGCAGAGCACCGGCGACATCTTCATCGACGGCATGCGTGACCCGGCCTTCTACGACCGCGACACCTTCTTCGTCGACAAGATTGAACTGCTGCGCGGCTCTGGCGCGCTGATGTTCGGCCGCGGCTCCAGCGGCGGTGCGGTCAACCAGGTCACCAAGCAGCCGCTGCTGGCCGACCAGAACGAGATCAACGTCACCGGCTATAGCCACGGTGGGCTGCGCGTGGTCGGCGACTTCAACCGCCGCTCCGGCGAGACGACGGCCTGGCGCATCGGCACCATGGTCAACCGCGCCGACAACGACGGCGCCGGCACCATGATCAACAAGGCCGGTCTGGCCGGCTCCGTGCGCACCGGCATCGGCGAGGACGACGAGTTCGCCGTCACGCTGTACGCGCTGCAAAACGAGAACGGCATGAACTACGGCATGCCGTGGATTCGGCCGACGGCAGGCGCCGCCGTCACGACCGAGCTGCTGCCACTGGACCCCACGGCCTATTACGGCATGGCCAGTGACCGCAACAAGGGCTCGGCCACCTACGTGATGGGCCAGCACACGCACCGCTTCAGCCCCGATGTCGAGCTGGTCACCAAGGCCCGCTATGCGTCCTACACGCGCGACCAGCGCGCCGGCACCGTGCGCTTTGCGCCGGCCGCGCAACAGCCCGGCGGCATCGCCGTGTCGCTGCAGACCTTCGGCCCCAACACCGTGCTCACGCGCGGCAAGCAGCTCAAGGTGCAGGACATGCAGACCGTGACCGTGCAGAGTGACCTGAGCGCCAAGTTCAAGGCCGCCGGCATGAACCACCACGTCATGACCGGCGCAGACTTCTCGCAGGAGAAGAAGCAGGTCTACACCGACATCCTGGTGGCCCAAGGCGGCGTCGTGCCGGCCAAGCCCAACACCACGGTCGGCACGCCCGACGATGGCGCGTCCATCAACGAAGGCCTGCGCAGTTTCCGCACCAACAACGACTACGTCTCCAAGGGCTTTGGCGCCTACGTGCAAGACCTCATCCAGGTCGCTCCGATGTGGAAGGTCGTGGCCGGCCTGCGCTACGACAAGCTCAACGGCGACTACAACCAGTACACGGTGCCCAACAACGCCGCCACGCCGGTCACGACGACGCCCTACCAGATGAAGATCTCGGAATGGAGCCAGCGCGCCGCCGTGCTGTTCCAGCCGAACGAGCAACTGTCCTTCCACTTCCTGGCCGCCACCGCGTTCAACACCTCTGGCGACACCTATTCGCTGAGCAGCGCCAACCAGGGCATCCCGCCCGAGAAGTCCATCAACCTGGAGCTGGGCGGCCAGATCGACTCGGCCGACGGCAAGCTGACGACGCGTTTCGGCATCTTCCGCGCCACCAAGATGCATGAGCGCAATACAGACCCGCTGAACACCAACGTCATCACGCTGTCGGGCAAGCGCCATGCCTCCGGCGTGGACGTCGACATCACCGGCCGCATCACGCCCGAATGGGAGATCTTCGGCAGCTTCACGTGGATGCCGGTCGCCAACATCGACATCTCGTCGGCCAACAGCGGCGAGCTGCAGGGCGATCGCCCGTCACTGACGCCCAAGTATTCCGGCAGCCTGTGGACGACCTACAAGCTCACACCGCAATGGCGCGTCGGCGGCGGCTTCAACGCCCGCAGCAGCCAGCAGCCCAACCGCAATCCCGGCATCTACGCACCCAAGTTCGTCATCGCCAACCTGATGGCCGAGTACACGGTCATCGAGGACGAGCTGCTGTTCCGCCTCAACGTCGACAATGTGGCCAACAAGCGCTACGCCGACTCGCTCTACACGGGCCACTACGTGCCGGGCAAGGGCCGCATCGTCGCGCTGACGGGCACCTACAAGTTCTGACAGCTCCCCCGCGCCACGCCATGTTGCTGAAGATCCCCCAGATCCTCGACGCCGCCGGCGTGGCCCGCGCGCGCGAACTGCTGGCTGCAGCCCCTTGGGCCGACGGCCGCATGACCGCCGGCCGCCAGGCCGCCCAGGTCAAGAACAACCAGCAGCTGCAACCGGGCAGCGAAGAACACCGCGAGCTGCAGGCGCTGGTGCTGCAGGCGCTGGAGAAGCACCCGCTGTTCTTCTCGGCCACGCTGCCCAAGCGCGTGCTGCCACCGCTGTTCAACCGCTACGCCGGCGCGAGCAACGCCTACGGCAGCCACGTCGACCAGGCGGTGCGCTATCTGCCGGGCGGCGTGCAGCGCGTGCGCACCGACATCTCGTCCACGCTGTTCCTCAACGAGCCTGCCGACTACGAAGGCGGCGAGCTGGTCATTGAACACGCCTTCGGCGAGCAGCGCGTCAAGCTCGCTGCCGGTGACCTGGTCGTCTACCCCGGCACCAGCGTGCACCGGGTCGAGCCGGTTACGCGCGGCGAGCGGCTGGCCAGCTTCTTCTGGATCGAGAGCATGGTGCGCGCCGACGAGCAGCGCCGCCTGCTGTACGAGATGGACATGAGCCTGATGCGGCTGCGCGGCGAACTGGGCGAGACGCCCGAGCTGGTGCAGCTGACCGGCACGTATCACAACCTGCTGCGCATGTGGGTCGACACGTGAGCGCGCCGCTCATCGAAAAGCTGCCCGAGGGCCTCGCCAACCTCGCCGACTTCGAAGCCCCCGCCCAGGCCCGCGTCGATGCCGCCGCCTGGGCCTACCTGAACGGCGGCGCGGCTGACGAGATCACGCTGCGCGCCAACCGGGCCGCGTGGGACGCCCTGCGGCTGCAGCCGCGCGTGCTGCGCGACCTGGCCGGCGGCCACACGCGCGTCACGCTGCTGGGCCGCGAACTGCGCCACCCCATCCTGCTGGCGCCCATCGCCTACCAGCGCCTCTTCCACGCCGACGGCGAGCTGGCCATCGCGCACGCCGCCGCCGCGCAGGAGGCGGGCCTCATCCTCAGCGCCCAGGCCAGCGTGGACATGGAAGCCGTCGCCGCGCCCATGCGGGCCGACGCCGGCGCGGGCCCGCTGTGGTTCCAGCTCTACTGGCGCGACGACCGCGACTTCATGCGTGCGCTGCTCCGGCGCATCGAAGCTGCCGGCTTCCAGGCCCTGGTGCTGACCGTGGACGCCCCCGTGCACGGCGCGCGTGACCGCGAGCGCCGCACGGGCTTCAAGCTGCCCGACAACATCCGTGCCGTGAACCTCGGCGGCCTCAAGAAGCCGCTGAACCTGCAGCCCGGCCAGAGTGCGCTGTTCGACGGCCTGATGCCACGCGCCGCCACCTGGGCAGAGATCGACTGGTTGCGCTCGATGAGCTCGCTGCCACTGCTGCTCAAGGGCGTCACGCACGCCGACGACGCACGCGAAGCGCTGGCCCGTGGCGTGACGGGCTTCGTCGTCTCCAACCACGGCGGCCGCGCGCTGGACACCTTGCCCGCCACCGCCGAACTGCTGCCGCCCTTGCGCGCCGCGCTGGGCCCCGACGTACCGCTGCTCGTCGACGGCGGCATCCGCCGCGGCACTGATGTGCTCAAGGCCATCGCGCTGGGCGCCAACGCCGTGCTGCTCGGCCGCCCGTACGTGCACGCGCTCGCGGCCAGCGGCGCTTTGGGCGTGGCCCATGCGCTGCGCCTGCTGCGCGACGAGCTGGAGATCGCGATGGCGCTCTGCGGCTGCAAGACTCTCGCCGACGCCGGCCCGGCGCTGCTCTGGCCCGGCACCTTTCCTCAAAGGACACCCCAATGAAACACCTGCTCATCAGCACCCTGCTGGCCGCCACCGCTGGCGCAGCCTTCGCCCACGGCAATGTGAGCTGCCCTGCCGTGCCCAAGGAAGAGAAGAAGCCGCAGATGGAGCTGCAGAAGAAGCTCGAAGGCGAAGGCTGGAAGGTCCGCAAGGTCCAGAACTACAACGGCTGCTACGAGGTCTATGGCTTCGACGGCCAAGGCAAGAAGGCCGAGGCCTTCTTCAACCCCAAGAGCTTTGAGCGCGTCTACCCCGAAGGCGAGCAGCCCGCCGACAAGAAGTAAGCCATGCACATCCGCGTCTGGGACGCGCTCGTGCGCGCGCTGCACTGGACACTGGCCGCTGCCGTGGCCACCGCATTGATCAGCGGCCACTGGCCGCCCAGCCACTTCGACGCCGTGCACCACACCGCCGGTTACGTGGCCGGCGCGGCCGTCGCGCTGAGGCTGGCCTGGGGCTTTGCGGGCGGGCGCTACGCGCGCCTTGCGCAGTTCGTGCGCAGCCCGCGTGCCGTGCTCGCCTACGCCCGCGCGATGCGCGCCGGCCATGAGCCGCGTTACATCGGCCATAACCCCCTGGGCGGCTGGATGGTGCTGCTGCTGTGGGGTGTGGCCTTCGCCGTCTCCGCCACCGGCTGGCTCTACACGACCGACTGGCTGTGGGGCTACGAATGGCTGTCGGACCTGCACGCCGCGCTCGCATGGCTGATCGCCACGCTGGTCATCGGCCATCTCGGTGGTGTCGTGATGGCGAGCTGGCGGCATCGCGAGAACCTCGTCGGCGCCATGTTCAGCGGCAGGAAACGTGTGCCCGAAGCCGGCGACATCGACTGAGATCGACGCTGCCAAAGGCCTCGTTTGACGCAAGGCCGCGACAACCCCGATGTTTCCTGGGGAGATACGCGTTTCCTCCTGGGAGAAAGCCTTCTATTCCTCCATGGAGCGCAGTACCATCGCCGCCGCAGGGTGCTAGAGAGTATTGAAGGCTTACGCGGCCTTCACCCGGGCCCGGCACATCAACAACCTTTGATGGAGTGAATCGACATGGCAACTGCGAAGAAGGCCGCGCCCGCGAAGAAGGCGGCACCGGCAAAGAAGGCCGCCGCACCGGCGAAGAAGGCGGCAGCGCCCGCCAAGAAGGCGGCGGCTCCGGCCAAGAAGGCCGCTGCGCCTGCGAAGAAGGCAGCTGCTCCGGCCAAGAAGGCCGCTGCGCCCGCCAAGAAGCGCACGCCCAACGCCGCCTTCATGAAGGCCCTCACCCCCAGCGCGGCCCTGGCCGCCATCGTCGGCGCCAGCCCGCTGCCGCGCACCGACGTGACCAAGAAGGTCTGGGAGTACATCAAGAAGAACAAGCTGCAGGACGAGCTGCAGAAGCGCGTCATCAACGCCGACGCCAAGCTGAAGGAAATCTTCGGCAAGGCCAAGGCCGACATGTTCGAGATGACCAAGCTGATCAACAGCCACCTGAAGTGATGCGGCGCCGCGCAAGCGGCACGCGGAACCGAGCCCGGCACTGCCGGGCTTTTTTTTGCTTCGCGCCGATGTGCGGCGCTACGTCCTTCGCATGGCCCTGACTCGCCCGCACCTCATCAGGAAGATCGTGCTGCCGCTGGGCGCCGTCGCCGCACTCGGGGCCACCGCGCTACTGATCAGCCACGGCTGCAGCCGCACACGCCCCGACGCCGACGTGCGCACACTGTTCGTCGAGTGCGGCAATGCCGATGACCCGCCGGGCACGGGCATGCCCGCCTGGCCCGATGGCAGGCAGCGCTACTACACGCGCCAGCACTGGACCGAAGCGGGCGAGCTGAAGGCCGAGGTCTGGGAATTCCTAGAACCGGGTCATGTGCTGGTGTCAGCCGACACCGAAGTCGAGGGACGGCGGCTCATCATCAAGCCGCGTTGGCGAGTGCCCACGGGCAGCCCGGTCGCCGCCTGCCACGCCAAGTTCGGCGTGGAGGTCACCCTGCGCGGGCTGCCGCGCGGCGACCATGTCATCGACGCCCGATGAAACTCAGCGCAGCCCCTGCAACGCGCCCTGCAGCTTGGGCACGTCGATGGGCTTGAGCCAGTAGTCGTCGAAGCCAGCCGCGCGTGCGGCGCGCACCACGGCACTGGGGTCGTCGGCCGACAGCGCCACCCAACGAACGCCCTGCAGTGCCTCGGACAGGGCGCCGTCCGCCTGGACGCGCGCGCGCAGTTCCAGCCCCGTCATGTCGGGCAGGTTCATGTCCACCAGCACGATCGCCGGCCGGCGGTCGGCCAGGGCGGCCAGCGCCTCGGCACCCGTCTCGGCCATGCGCAGCTCCCAACCCGGCAGCAGCCGGAACACCTCCTCCATCAGGATCAGGTGGATGCGGTCGTCTTCAACGTAAAGCACCAGCGGCGGGGCGCGGTCGGGCATGGCGGGATCGGGGGGCAGGTACGGCGGTCGGCACGATAGCAGCAATGCCCGCCGGCCCCGGGAAGGCGCCGGCCGCAATCGTTCTCAGCCATTTGCGTGATTTTTCGCACCCGCGCAGCACCCCTGCTTCGGGGGTCTTCAACGCGTAAAAACCCTAGATATCCCTAACATGAGGCCATGCGCCCTGGTTCGGGCGCGTTCTTTTTCCGGGCCGCCCGATGTCCCTGATCGCCACTCTCGCTCTCGCCGTCTCCGCCGGCTCCACGCTGCCCGCATGCAGCTGGGACCGCCCGGGCGTCAACCCATTCATGGGCGACGTGGTTGCGGCCGTCGATCGCTACCAGGACATCCCCGCCGCGACGCGTGACAAGCTCAAGGCGCGCATGAAGGCCCGCAGCTATGACGACATCGCCGTCATCGAGCGGGACGGCATCCACGGCAAGGCGGCCTACGCGCCAGAGATCCGCGACATGCACTTCGGCCCCGGCGCGGTCTGCCGCACGGTCACGCGCACCAAGTGGACGGCCAAGACGCAGGAGCGCGGCCTGGTCTATTGCGAGGACGGCCAGTGCATCCTGGTGCCCACGGTCTGCCGTAACGTCAGCCGCATCCGCCGCCTGGACAAGCCCACGGCCGTCGCGCCAGCCCAGGCCAACAACGTCGCATCGTCCACCCGAGAGGGCGAGGAAATGGCGCCGCTGGAATTTGAGGCACCTGCCGCCGGCCCGATGGCCGCCGCCGCGCCGGACAGCTTTGCGCAACGCTCCGGCGTGCCGGCGCTGGGTGGCGGCGCGTCGCCGGCCCAGGGTGGCAGCGGCGGCCTGATCGGCGGCAGCGCACCCGGCCCGCAGGTGGCCGGCGGCGGCCTGCCCGGGCTGGTCAACCTGGGCATGCCGGCCCTGCCGCCCGGCACCGTGCGCGTGGCCGAGTCGCCCAGCCTGCCGGGCATCGCACCGGCCGTACCCGAGCCCGGCACCTGGGCCATGGCCCTCGCCGGCCTGCTGGTGGTGGGCTGGCGCGCCCGGCGCCGCGCCTGATTCGCGCCTGATTCGCCCCTGACTACCGCCTCAGCAGCGGCGCCAGGTAACGCCCCGTGTGGCTGGCCTCGCAGGCCGCCACGTCCTCCGGCGTGCCGGCCACCAGCAGCGTGCCGCCGCCCGCGCCGCCTTCCGGCCCCATGTCGATGAGCCAGTCGGCCGTCTTGATGACGTCCAGGTTGTGCTCGATGACAACGATGGTGTTGCCCGCGTCGCGCAGCTGGTGCAGCACCTTCATCAGCAGCGCGATGTCGGCGAAGTGCAGGCCGGTGGTGGGCTCGTCCAGGATGTAGAGCGTGCGGCCGGTGTCGCGCTTGCTGAGCTCCAGCGCCAGCTTGACGCGCTGCGCCTCGCCGCCGGACAGCGTGGTGGCGCTCTGGCCCAGCTTCACATAGCCCAGGCCCACGTCCAGCAGCGTCTGCAGCTTGCGCGCCAGCGCCGGCACGGCGCTGAAGAGCACGCTCGCGTCCTCCACCGTCATGTTCAGCACGTCGGTGATGTTCTTGCCCTTGTAGAGCACCTCCAGCGTCTCGCGGTTGTAGCGTTTGCCGAAGCAGACGTCGCAGGGCACGTAGACGTCGGGCAGGAAGTGCATCTCCACCTTCAGCACGCCGTCGCCCTGGCAGGCCTCGCAGCGGCCGCCGGCCACGTTGAAGCTGAAGCGCCCGGGGCCGTAGCCGCGCTCGCGCGCGGTGTTCATCTCGGCAAACAACTCGCGGATGGGCGTGAACAGGCCCGTGTACGTCGCCGGGTTGGAGCGCGGCGTGCGGCCGATGGGCGACTGGTCGACGTTGATGACCTTGTCGAAGGCGTCCAGGCCCTCGATCTCGTCGTAGGGCGCCGGGTCGGCGTGGCTGCTGTAGAGCTTCTTGGCCACCGCGGTGTACAGCGTGTCGTTGACCAGCGTGCTCTTGCCCGAACCGGACACGCCGGTCACGCAGGTGAACAAGCCCACCGGGATCTCGACGGTCACACCCTTGAGGTTGTTGCCGCGCGCGTTGACGATGCGCAGTCGGGCGTCGTCAACGGCCTTGTGGCGCTGGGCGGGCACCTCGATGCGCGCCGCGCCGCTCAGGTACCGGCCGGTCAGCGAGTTCGGGTCGGCCGCCACCTGCTCGGGTGTGCCCTGGGACATGACCCGCCCGCCATGCACGCCGGCGCCCGGCCCCAGGTCCAGCACCCAGTCGGCAGCGCGGATGGCGTCCTCGTCGTGCTCCACGACCAGCACGGAGTTGCCCAGGTCGCGCAGCCGCCGCAGCGTGGCGATCAGCCGGTCGTTGTCGCGCTGGTGCAGGCCGATGCTGGGTTCGTCCAGCACATACATGACGCCGGTCAGACCGGAGCCGATCTGCGACGCGAGCCGGATGCGCTGCGCCTCGCCGCCAGACAGCGTGTCGGCGCTGCGGTCCAGGCTCAGGTAGCTCAGGCCCACGTCGTTCAGGAAGCGCAGCCGTGACGCGATCTCGCGCACGACCTTGTCGCCGATCTCGGCCTTGTTGCCCTTGAGCTTGAGCC